>CAZGHZ010000053.1:0-32301 GCA_964525655.1 uncultured Occallatibacter sp. | reverse complement strand
CCCCAGTTTCGCTCAAATCAGACCGCAGAATGTTTATGAGATAGGTTCTAGGGTCTGCCAACAATCTGCTTCGTTCCTCACTCTCGCCGGCACAAGTTAGTCTTGACAGTCACGTCCATCATGAGTGCCGATCGATAACGTGACGCCAGACCGGCGGAGCGATGCTACAGCCAGATGGAGTAGGGTGCCAGAGAGTCTTCCTGTTCAACTATCTCGGGAAAGATGATCATTTCGGCGGCCGAGGATGCAGTTGTGCAGCAATAAATCGGTCAACCGTCGTTCAAAGGGATCCTTACTGCGCATCAGGCTGGATGGAGATGCCCTGACTTATTGGCATATGGTGCTCCCTGGCGACAAGGGAGCCGCGATTGTCTAAGGCGCCAAGATAGAGCGACTCCTCTGTCGTCTCGAGTTCGCGATGAAGATACGTTGCGGTAAGGAGAATCTGCATACCTATCAACATGGAGTAGTAAGATAACGTGGCTACGGCGCTAAGTTGAGAGGGCTGGGGCTGGGTCGCGAGAACCGTTCCGAGAAATGAAGTGGTTGCAGCCAGAATGCAAAGGAAGGCCGCCTTCCTTGGATAGGCTTTGAGGTGGAAAGCCAGTCTGACGTACCACATGCTCCAAACCACACCCTGCGCGCCAGCAAGCAATCTCAACAGGCGCAAGTCCACCGGAGCAGAGCGCATGAGCCAAAACAGCGCCCAACCGACAATCGAAAGGAGCATCACTGCGAGGTAAAGGGTCAGCAAGCTGCGGGAACGTTCACGAATGGCCACGGCAGTAAAGTAGACCGCCGTAAATATGAGGCCTAAGGCCGATAGCACCACGGCAACCGTGTACGCAACCGAGGAAGAGCCGAGACTCGCGATCACGGAAGCCAGAGCACAGACCGCCATCCCAAGGAAGAGCATCAAGGCGCCATGGCCGATCATGTAGCGCCGTCCGATTTGCCTCGTCTTTGCCATATCATGATTCTCTCGGCAACTCCGATTGCGGGCTTCATGGACTTTCTGTTTCAATTCAAGACCGCCAATCAGGCGTTGACTTAGTGATCAATGATATTCAATCCGAACACACTGTGGGTCAAGCGTAGATCACAAGTTTGTCTTTGTTTTTGCGTTTGAGCAAGGATGGCAGGGCATCGAGAAGCTTGAAGCGTCTGCGACCGGGGTCGAGGAAGAGCGCGGGCGCCAGAGTTGAGAATGCGATAACGAATTGTCAGGATGCAGATTGTGCTCATTGGACCAATTGTCTTCTGGACAAAGGCGGCGTTTGGAGTACGCTTATAGTTAAATCCTCGTTTCATGGTGCTCGCATGCGTAGACACTGTCTGCTAACTCTAGCCGCTCTGGTTGTTCTGTCGATCTGTGGTTCTTCTTGCGTAGCGCAAGCCCTAGCCGCAACGCAACCTGTCTCAGCCTCCAGCGCCCCTGCCTCGGTCGCCGCAGCCATGGACGAAATCGTGGCCGGTTACCGCAAGGTCATTGTGCTCATGGATGACTCTGCCGCTCTCGATGAGGGGAACCGCGAGCGGGTTCGCACCGCGGCCTGGATTCTCTTCGAGGCAAATGAAGAGCGCCTTAACAAATTGGAAGAGGATCTTCGTGTGGATCTTGCCAAACCGGAGGCTCCGCTTGCGACAGCGTTTCTGACACGCCTGGAGAGCGATGCCGATCTTCGCGATGCCGACAAGCTTGCCTTCCGCGACGTTCTGGACGGACTCGCCGGCATTCCCGCACAGCAATCGTCCGGCGACTCATTGCGCAAGCGCATTGCATCCGATACCGCTGCCATGGAGCAAATCCAGACCCTCTATCAAAAGGAGATCTCTCAGGTATTCTCCGGGCTTCAGGCGCGCGGCATGACCGTTCACCGCGAGGCCTGGGGGCATTACGTAGCCTTTCTGAAGACACGATACGACCGCGAGAAAATCCTTCGCGAGTTTGAGACGCGGCTTCCTCCAGCCGAATCGCGCGGCGGCGCGGCAGCCAAGAGCAAGCTGGAGATCTCCGGAACCGAATTTCCACCAAAGACGGTTGCCCTCACCTTCGACGACGGTCCGCATCCCCGCTACAGCGACCAAGTTCTGGCAATCCTGAAGAAGTATGGTCTACACGCGGTCTTCTTTGAGATCGGCAAGAATGTGGGAACAGTTAACGACCAGAACGTAGTGAAACTGGGCGCCGGGGCTGCCATCAGCAATCGAATCCTGGAATCCGGTTCGTTCATCGGCAACCATACTTACACGCACCCGGTTCTTCCCAAGCTCGACCAGGCTGATCTGACCAAAGAAATTGATTACACCAGCGCAATTTTGACTGAAGTCTTGAAGACTCCGCCTGTTCTTTTTCGGCCTCCCTACGGCGCCGCGAACGTAAACATTCTTTCCGAGATTCAGGCCGACAAGATGAAGACCGTGATCTGGAACGTCGATTCAGAGGACTGGGCAGACCCGGTGCCAAACTCCGTCGCGCAGCGCGTGATCACCGAGGTCGAGAAGCAGAAACGGGGCATTATTCTCTTCCATGACATTCACAAAGTCGGTCTCGACGCGCTTCCGGTTGTGATTGAAACCCTTCAGGCCGATGGTTACAAGTTCGTCTCGTGGAATGGCACAAATTTCGGTACCGCTGGAACGCGCGGCGATCAGCCCGAGGCGGTTGCGCCGCCGCCGGCGGCTCAGCCTTATCGCGAGAGTTGGGCGGCGATCATCGGCATCGACGACTACGTCAACTGGCAGAAGCTACAGTATGCAAGCCACGATGCCCAGGGCGTAAAGGATCTGTTGATCCAGAATTACAATTTCAAGCCTGACCATGTCTTTATGCTGCTCGACGGCCAGGCCACACGCCAGAATATACTCTCGCTACTGGGCGATAAGTTTGGCGATCCGACGATGGTGCAGCATGAGGATCGCGTCTTCGTCTTCTTCGCGGGACATGGCGCTACGCGCCAGCTCGCCTCCGGCCGCGAACTCGGCTACATTATCCCGGTTGACGCGGACCTGACGGACTTCGAAGGCACCGCGATCTCGATGACCAATTTCCAGGACATCTCCGAGGCCATTCCCGCCAAGCATGTGCTCTTCGTGATGGACTCCTGCTACAGCGGGCTGGCCCTCACCCGCGGCGGCGGTTCGCTGCCCTCGCAAAACTATCTCAACGAGATCTCCCGCCGTGAGGCACGCCAGATGTTCACCGCCGGCGGAGCCGATCAGCAGGTTGCCGACAATGGTCCTAACGGGCACTCTGTCTTTACTTGGACATTGCTCCAGGGACTGGATGGCCGCGCCGATTTGAATGGCGACGGCGTCATCACAGCATCGGAGCTTGCGGCATACGTTGCTCCCGCCGTCTCCGCGCTGTCGCATCAGACGCCGGAATTCGGCAACCTGCCCGGCACGGAGGGCGGAGACTTCATCTTCAACTTGAAACATGAGACCGAGTTCCTAAATCAAGATTCGGCACAACTGGACGACCAGGCGATCAAGGTGAATGGCGAACTGGAAAAGCTTCGCAGCCAGATGCACGACGAAGAGCTGAAGAACGAAGAGCTTCGCAAGCAACTGGCGACCGCGCAAGCGCAGTTGAAGCAAACCACTGCGGCCGGCGCTGCGACGCGAACAACGGGCGGCGCCACGGCAGCGGCCGGTACAAGCGCTCCTCCCGCGGCCACGGTCAAAACGCCCTCCGACACTGCCGCCGCCGCCAACGACGAGGGCATGCGCCTTTATAAAGAAAAGCAATACGTTGATGCCGCCGCGAAGTTCATCGAGGCCACCAAGTTGCAGCCGGCCAGCGCTCTCTACGCCAACAACGCGGGCTTCGCATTCTTTCGCCTGGGAGAATACAACGAGGCCGTGAAGTGGTATCAGCTGACCGTCGCTCTCGATCCCAAACGTGCAGTCGCCTACTTGAACCTCGGAGATGCCTACCTCGGTTTGCAGAAGAAGGATGAGGCAAAGAGCGCCTTTGAAAAGTTCCTCGAACTCTCTCCGAATTCCAAGAGTGCTCCGGATATTCGGGAGAAGCTGAAATCCCTTCCGTAAGTGCAGGTTTAATGAGAGGTCGACTTTATCGTTGGGCAGCGAGAGCCGCTGGCCTTCAGCGGGCACAATGAATCGAGGATTGAATGACAGAAAAGCCCTATCGTCCGCAGGAAGACATCGTGACGTTGATGAAGCAGTTCAGCCAGCAGGTGAAGGATTCGCCGGAGATGCCTGACCCGGAGACCCGGCTACTTCGCGCGCGGCTGGTCTTTGAAGAGGCTCTCGAATTCGTCAAGGGCTGCGGTTGCACCGTGACGATGACCGTCGCTGGATCGGACGGCGAAAAGGAGACCGCGGTCATCGATGCAATCGGCGTCGTACTCGATCCCGACGGGAAGCCCGACCTCGTCGAATACGTGGACGGCTGCGTCGACCAGCTTGTTGTCACTTACGGTGCGCTCAACGCCGCCGGCGTAGGGGTCGAGTCTGCCTGGGATGAGGTGCAGCGCAGCAACATGAGCAAGGCATGGCCGCATTGCGGCGTTTGCGATGCTGTTCTGGTGCTGGGCAGCGGCGTGGAGTTGGTTCATCCCGATGACGCTAACGCTCACAATGGCCAGTGGAGTCCAATGCTGAAGATCCACAAGCGTACGGACGGCAAAGTAATCAAAGCCCCGACCTACTCACCGGCAGATCTTAGACGCGTTATCGAAGAGCAGATTCGGCAGGCGAGCGGCTAGAGACGTCTGTTGATTCTCCGAGTAAGAACCGCTACCGAACAGTCTCGAATGATGCACAAAAGCGATCACAGGCCCAGCACCGCTCCGGCTCGCGAGTCTTTGAGACGCAGCCGCAGACAGAACGAACGTAAAAATCGGTCTTTACGTCCACCGATGAGTTCGCCTTTCCGGTTTCTATCCGTCTGATCTCTTCAGCGAGAAAACGCGCATGCGTTCTTTCCGCATCTCGGGCCCACGCAAGTGTGCGTGCGGCGGAGTTATCGGATCTCCGGTTCTCCATCAGAAACCGCGGATACATCGATTCGATTTCGTAGATCTCATCCCCCAGAGCTGCCGCCAGGTTTTCCATGGTCGTCTTCACGTCGATTGATTGCAGGTTGGCATCCGGCTCGCCGCCCAATTGCCGAATCACACGGGCATGATTGTTGGCGTGGATCTGCTCAGAGCGCGCGATGGAACGAAGCAGTCCGGCAGTTTCGCGCAACCCTTCGGAATCCGCTTTTGCCGCGTATGCCATGTACTTGGCGTGAGCATTCGATTCACTTTCGAATGCTGTCAGGAGGTTCTTGACAGTGACTTCGTTTTGCGTTGCTATCAGATTCATCAACATGGATCGTCTTTCCAATCTTCGCCTGACAGTCGAGGTAAATGCGGCATAGAGAGCTTCTTGTGCCGGCCGGTTGACGACAGAGCCGTGCCTCATTTACATCTGCCCTCATCGCTAGATTTAGGTGCCGCTGCTAGAGATCGTCACTCACGAGTTCCAATCGATCGGGATCGCGCACAAGGACCGACTCTCTGCGTGGCAGAAGGAATCCCATCTCGCCCCATTTGGAAAGCAATCGGCTCGTTGTAAACAAGGTTGTGCCGGTCATCTGGGCCAGTTCTTCGCGAGAGAGCGAGATCTCGACGCCTCCATGCACCTTCTTGCCAATATGCTTGAGCAGCCTCAGCAGTGCGAGAGCTACGCGTTTGGCAACCTTTTCCGTTGCGACTTCGCGAAAACGCTCTTCCAGCTCATTGAGCCGAGAGAAGAGAATTTGGCTGATATTCCTTCTGATCTGCGGGTACTTCAGCATGAGGTTTTGAAGAACCGAGTACTCCCAAACCAATGCCGTGCTTTGCTCCATGGCGCGCGCGGTGCAGCTATGGAAACTCGAGATGGGTTCTGAGAGGCCGCCCACGACATTCCCGACGCCGTGCATCCAGAGAATGACCTCATTGCCATTCGGACTGAGTTGCATGATCTTTACGCTTCCCGTGCGGATCAATGCCAGGTCGCGGACTGGCTGGCCTTGCATGAAGAGCATTTCATCGCGAGCGAAAACTCTTGGCCGTGCTTGCCGGGCAATATCCTCGCATTGCTCTACCGAAAGATCCGAGAAGAGCGGGGAGGTGCGAATCAGGTGGACGCGCTCCGCGAGGTTGGATGCCGTTAAGACTGTCGTTGCGGGAGCTTGCCGCATCGTCTGCAGAATTGCTGTCGCCATAATTCCCCCTTGCATCTGGTTCGATCTGCATTGATTGATCCCGACTCTATTGCGCAAAAGGAACGTAAGGCGTTAGAGGATTCGATTGCCTTTGGGTTCCATTCGCTCAATGGTGCTTACGCTTGCCTCTGGCTCTGTCTTTTGTGGAATGCCCGCCAGGACGCCCGGTGGCGGTGCGGTACCGTCAATTGCTTTGGTGTTTCTGGATTGAAAGTAATGGAGGCAGAACTGCGTTGCCATAGGCGAATGCTGGATTTTGTGTAAGTTTTCCCGCGTCTGACCTGTAGGGGTATTCCTACGGCCTGAGCTGCGTACGGCTGACAAGAAAGCAGGCCTTAACCGCGAGGGGTTTGGCAGCCGCAGTCGGCCAGTGTCTTCCTTACTACCCGCACGAGTTCTTCAGTGGCCTTATCCTTGTTGACATAGGCGGCCGCACCGGCGCGCAAGCAGCGTATTGCGTACTGGTCTTCCGGTTGGACGCTCACGATAATCACCGGGGTTCCAGGGTAATCGCACTTGACATCTTGCAGCACTTCCATTCCGTTGCGCCCAGGCATATTGATGTCCAGCAGCAGGAGGTCAACCTCTGATTTGGCCAGATGCCCAAGCGCCTCATCCCCGTCGCCGGCCTCTGAAAACTGTGCATCGGGAAGCGCATCGGCCAGAATCTCTCTCAGGCCGTGGCGCACGGCATCGTGATCGTCGGCAATCAGGATCCTCATGATTGCTCACGCTCACGCAGACTTTGCAGGTGAGTAATCGAGGAAGAATTGGCGCGCCGATTCGGCGATTCTTTTGTCACCGTATCGGCGCGGACAGCGAAGACTGAGGAAGGATGAGTCGGAGATGCTAACAAGGCATGAAGCCACTTTTCGGACATACAGCTCTCCACAGATCTAAACTCGCCATCGAGAGACCAATGGCACTCGCTGCGCCGATCTTCTTGCCAAGTGTAGGAATACCAGCAATTGTTGTGCTGTTTATGAAGTCATCATACAGAAGTCATAGGAGAGTTCAAGTCAGTAAAGGCTGTTTGGGCTGTAGGCTTTTCTGTAAATCAATTGTAGGGTTTTTCCTACAGCTTGAAGCCGCTTAGTCGATCAGTTGGTATTTCATCGCGTAGCGGGTGACTTCTGCGTTGCTCTTCATTTGCATCTTTTCCATAATGCGGGTCCGGTAAGTGCTCACCGTCTTCACGCTGACGTGGAGCTGCACGGCAATCTCCGTCAGCGGCACGCCGGAGGCGATCATCTTCATCACCTCATACTCCCGGTCCGAGAGCAGCTCATGCAGGGGCTTCTCGGCAGGCTCATCGAGCTGGGCAACCAGTCTCTCGGCAAAACGCGGACTAACGTAGCGGCCCCCGCTCAGGATCTTCTTAATTGCCTGCGCAAGCTCTTCCGGAGCGCTATCTTTGTTGATGTAGGCGGCCGCGCCGGCCCGCAGGCAGCGCACTGCGTACTGATCCTCCGGCTGCACGCTCAGGATGATCACGGGCACACGCGGATAATCGCGCTTTACGTCGCGCAATACGTCCAGCCCGCTTCGCCCCGGCATATTGATGTCGAGCACAAGCACGCTGGCCGGGGACGAAGCCAGGCGGCTTAGCGCCTCATCCCCGCTGGCGGCCTCGGAGAAGCGCGCAGCGGGAATTGCCTCAGCGAGAATCTCCTTGAGCCCGCGACGCACAACGGCGTGGTCATCTGCTATCAGAATGTGCATGATCCTCCCGATTGTCGCTTGGGGCGCGCATGGGCACGCGAACTGTCACCGTGGTTCCCTTGCCGGGAGAACTCGATACCTGCACGTCGCCGCCGCAAGCCTTGGCTCGTTCCTTCATTCCCAGGACTCCCAGCGAAGCCGCAGCTTCGGATTCATGGAAGCCCTTTCCAGCGTCGCGGACGACCAGCAGGAGATCTTCATCCTGCGTACTTAATGAAGCGCTGACCGATTGTGCTTCGGCATGCCGGGCAACGTTGGTCAGGCACTCCTGGAAGATCCGGAAGATTGCGGTGGACAGGTCGCCGTCCAGATGCAATTCAGCAGGGGGGATAGAGACCTTGCAGGCGATTCCGGTTCGAGAAGCAAACTCGTGTGCCTGCCACTCGATAGCCGCGGCCAGGCCCAGGTCGTCGAGGATTCCCGGCCGCAAGCCGCTGCAGATCGCACGCACCGACCGGACACCGTCGTTGACCAGTTCGATCGACCCCTTCAGCCGGTCGTGAACCTCTTTCTGGGTGTTGGGCAGATGGCGTACCGCCCATGCCATATCCATCTTGATGGCGGTCAGAATCTGCCCGATCTGGTCGTGTAGGTCGCGGGCAACCATCTTGCGTTCCTCTTCGCGAGCCTGCTGCAGACGTTTTGCCAGGGCTTGCAGTTGTTCGCGTTGCAGAGCCAGCTTCTCGTTTCTTAGCAGCGCCGCCTCAGCCTCTTTGCGCCTGGTCGTGTCTTCGCTGAAGATCACGATGCCGCCAACCTGGCCATCGGCGTGGCTCCATGGCCGAATCTCCCATCGGATCCATTGCGCCGAGCCGTCGGCTCTCTCAAAGCGGTCGTCATCCCCGGTCAGCACTTCACCGGCCAGTCCGCGGCGGTGAGCATCCTTCCATTGCTCGGGGATCTCCGGGAAGACATCATAGTGCGAGACGCCACTAAGGTCGCGATCGCCGAGATTGTAGTCCGCTCTCCAGCGGCGGCTTGCATGCAGATAGCGCATTTCGTGGTCGAACATTGCCAGCGCGGCCGGAGCGTGCTCGGCAAAGAGGCCTAGCAGTTCTTCACTCTCCCGCAACACTTCCTCGGCCTTGGCGTGGGCGGCTCGCAGGCGGAGCGTTTGAATGCCAAACTCAAGGTCTCCCGCCAGTTCCTTGAGCAGCTCGACCTCGCCCTCTGAAAAGGCATCCGGTTCACGTGAGTAGATGGTCAACGCGCCCCAGGCCTTGTCCCGATCCATGAGAGGAATCACCAGCGAGGAGGCATAGCCGCGCTTGATGGCATCCACGCGCCAGGGTGCAAATGCTGGATCGGTCAGCATATTCCGGCACATCGATGGCTGGCCTGTGCGGATGGCCGTGCCCGTGGGACCGCGGCCACACTCGCTCTCGTCCCATGTGATTCTAAGCGTCTCCAAGTACCCTTCTTCAAAACCCGAGTATGCGACCGGACGGACAGTCTTCTCATCGTCGTCCTCGGCAACGCCGATCCAAACCATTGCGTGGCCGCAATCAGTTGTGATAATGCGGCAGACCTCTTCGAGAAATGCCGGCTCATCGGTGGCGTGCAAGATCGCCTGGTCGCTGTTGCTGCGCGCATTCAGCGTGCGGTTGAGCTTTTTGAGCTGATCCTCGGCTTGCAGACGCTCGCTGATGTCGGTGTTCGTTCCGAACCACCGAATCACTTTGCCGTTAAGATCCTTGACGGGCATCACCCTTGTCAGGAAGGGGCGAAAGGCGCCGTCGGCACCGCGAAGGGGAAAGACCATGTCGAATAGATCCCCCGTTTCGATCGAGAGCTTCCAGCGTTCCATGACCTGCGGCAGAACATCCGGGTCGTGAACGGACTGCCAGCCCCAGCCTTCCATCTGTTCCGAAGTGGTACCGGTATATTGATACCAGCGCTCGTTGTACCAGAAGAGCCCTCCATCGGCGTTGGCCATCCAGCACAATTGGGGAATCGCATTGGCGAGATTGCGGAACTGCGCCTCGCTTGCGCGCAGCGCGTCCTGGGCCCGCTTGTAGTCGCTGAAATCGTTGAAGACGATCGCCACACGCCGCTGTTCCGGCTCTCCCACGCGATAGGCGTGAACGTCGTAAACGCGATTGAGCGCTTTGGCTTCGTTCATGAAATGCTGAGCTTCGCCGGTTAATGCGATTCGCCCGTAGATTTCGAACCAATGCTCCTCATGCTCCGGGGCAAGGTCGCGCATCCGCTTCCCCACGGCGTCATGCAGGCCGGTTTGATTCTCAAAGGCGGCGTTTGCCTCCAGGAAGCGGTAGTCCTCGGGCTTCCCGTCCGCGTCAAAAAGAACCTCGATGACGCAGAAACCCTCATTCATTGAGTTGAAGAGGTTGCGGTAGCGCTTTTCGCTCTCTTGCAGAGCCCCTTCCATCCGCTTACGCTCGGTAATGTCGACCGATATGGCGCAGACCGCATACGGCTTGCCGCTGGCATCGACCAGCGGGAACTTGCTGGCCAGGAATGTGTGCTCAATACCGTCGGCCAGCAATGCCACCTCTTCCATCTGTATTGGCTTGCCTGTCGTTAGAACCTGCCGGTCGTGTTCGCGATAAGTTTCGGCCCGCTCCCTGGTTAGGATGTCGAAGTCGGTCTTTCCTCGCACTTCGTCCCGCGTGATGCCCAGCATCTGCTCAAACCGGGAGTTAACGGTTATAAAACGCCCGTCAAGATCCTTCAGAAACACAATCGTATCCGGCGCTCCGTCGATAATCGCCTGAAGCTGCTTCTGGCTGCTTCGCAGCGCTTCTTCGGATCGCTTGCGCTCGGTAATGTCGTGGATGGTGATGAACCCGCCGGTCACGTTCCCTGAGGAATTGCGGAGAAGACACCCGTTGTAGCTTGCGTCGAACTCGTGCCCCGTATCGATCCGCTGAGCGTGCAGGACCTGGTTTTCGAGGCGGCCTTCCTGGAAAACACGCGACATTGGCCATTCGTCGGGCGAAAGAGGCCGGCCCTGTTCGTCCCACCCTTTCCACGCGGCTTTCAGCAGTTCAGCTTCGAGCGGCTCGCCCGATTTCGCCTCCAACGCGTGGATACGAAGCGAGGCCGGGTTTTGATAGATCGCGTTCCCCTTCGGGTCGAAGAGCATCAGTCCTTCAGACATACTCTCCACAACGGAGCGGAATCGTCCCTCGCTTTCCTGCTTCATGTCCTCGATATCGGTGCAGGTGCCGAACCATCGGAGGACGCATCCCGAAGCATCGCGCATGGGCTCCCCGCGAATCAGAAACCGGCGGTAGCTGCCGTCTGCCGCCCGCAAACGGCTCTCGATGCTATATTCTCCGCCGGTTTCGACGGCTTTATTCCAGGCCTCCCATGCGGGCTGCTTGTCGTCTGGGTGGAAAGGCGTGTTCCAGCCTCTTCCATAGCTTTCTTCCAGAGTCAGCCCGGTGTAATCCACCCATCTCTGATTGAAGTAAGTATTCAAGCCATCAGGCATGCATATCCATACCATCTGCGGCACAAAGTTAGACAAGGTGACGAAGGAGTTTTTGCTATCCTCTTCAGCGCGCTTGCGCTCGGTGATGTCGCGCGCGGTGCCAAGATAGGTATTCGCGTCAAGCGGGACGAAAGTGGCGATATAGTCGCGGCCGTTCTCGGGGCTATGAACCTCACGGGTCAGTGTCTTGCCACTGTCCATGGCCTCCTGAACGGCATCCCGATGCTCGGCCTCCCAGGTTGCACCGAAGAACTCATTGAATGCCTTCCCGCGCAGTTCGTCCATGGACGCCGCTCCCACCGTGCGCAGGAATGCCGGATTCGCGTCGATCAATCGCCGTCCCGAGACCCGGCCGCGATCGTCGCGTTCCACCTCATAAAGCGTGACCATCTCCTGGATGCCTTCGAACAAGCCCCGGTACTTGACCTCGCTCTCGCGCAGAGCCTCCTCGGCCTGAAATTTTGAAACCGCTGTGGCCAGATGCCCGGCCAGCCTCTCCCACAAGAGAATGGACTGGGCCGAGAATCGACCCTTGCGACGATCATTCAGCTGAACTAGCCCAAACCGCTCTTCGCCGACATAGATTGGAAGCAGCGCCACCGATTCGTAGCCCGCTCGACTGCACCGGTTGCGCGCACTCAAAGGCAGATCGCCCTCTTTGGCGCTGGCAACCAGATCCCCGGTGCTGCCGGTCCAGAAACTCCCCTGCGTTGTGTAGAACGGCTTCGAGGATTCAACTTGTCCGCGGATCACATTGCCGCACAGGCACTCGAGGACCGGTTTGCCCGCACTGTCCCGCTTGACTCCGCCGGAAGCCTCCCGGACGCAGAGTTTGGTCTCCAGGCGGACAAACTCCCTGGAAAAACCCCTCGCTTCAAAGTAAGGATAATCGTCCCCATCGCGCATCCGGATGCCGACCGCCTCGCAACCGGATCGCTTCTGGAAGAAGGCCGCGGCCCTCTCAAGCAGATCCCTGGAACCACGACTTTGATTCACCATTCCGAGGAAGTCGATTGCAATCTGGCGCTCTTCCTCGGCCCGTTTAGCCTCCGTGATGTCGCGAGAGGTCACCACCGACCCGATGATCGTGCCGTCGCTGTCGCGGATTGGGCTGAAGGAAAGGCTGCCGATCCAGGACTCGCCGGTGTCTTTGCGCAGTAATGTGTATTCGGCGCCTACCGCAGTCTCGCCCCGCAGCGCCCGCTGGCTCGCCCACTTTTCGCGTGGCAACGGCTCGCCGCTCGGCAGGAACACATCGAAGTTGCCGGCAAATTCGGTAAAGCTCCTGGCGCACTCTGCCTTGCTTTTGAACCTGTAGAACTTGGCATAAGCTTCATTGAATTCCACAAACCGGCCCTCGGCGTCGGTAATAATCACCGAGTCAGCCATGGCGGCCAGCGCCGCCTCAAGCTTCGCCCTGCTCTCTCGCAGAGCCTCTTCTTTCCGCTTGACCTCGGTGATGTCCGTGTGCACCCACATCCGGCCGTAAAGTTTCCCATCGACGGTCAACGGGACAAAATCCCGTATGAACAAGCACCCGTTCTGAATGGGCAGTTCTTCGCTCAATACAAGTTGTCCCTGTTTGACAATCTCCCGGACGCGAAGAGTGGCCTGCTCGGGGTTTTCGTAAGCAGTGTCGATCTTCGCGATCACCTTCTCGGAGTCGAAGTTTGCAATCAGATCGGCGGGAGTCTCCGTCAATCGGAAGAGGTCGCAGAATGCCTGATTGACGAATTCGATCCGGCCCTCATTCGTCACCAGCAAAATGCCCGAGGAAAGATTGGAGAGAATCGTATAGAAGCGCTGCAGCGTGGCGCGCAGGACAGTCTCTGCCTGCCTGCGCTCGGTGACATCGTGGAAGACGAGCACCACGCCGGAGATCTTGCCTTCGCTGTCTTGAATGGGCGCCGCACTGTCCGCGATGGGAATTTCCCGGCCATCTCTTCGCAGCAACGCCGTATGATTGGCCAATTCGACAACGCGCCCCTCCGTCAGCACGCGGCTCACGATATCCTCCGCCGGAAGCCGGGTCTGCTCGTTGATGGTCTGGAAGACGTTCTGGACCGGTTGGCCCAGGGCCTCCTCGGATTGCCAGCCGGTGAGGGCGGCGGCAGCCGGATTGAGGAAGGTGACCCGGCCTTGATTGTCGGTGGCCATCACGGCATCGCCAATGCTGGTCAGCGTTGTCGCCCACCGCCGCTCGCTTTCGGCCAACGCCCGGCCCGATTCTTCGAAGGTGGCGGCAATGATCTCCATGCGCCGGAAGGTGAAGATCATGAGCCCCGAACCGATTCCCAGGCCGAGAAGAATGCAGATGGTCTCTACAAGGCGCCAATCGCGATGCGCCGTGCGATTCCGCTGATCGAGGAGGAGCTCCTCGACGCTCTGAAATCCGGCGATCTCGTTCCGGATCTCATCCACTTCTGTCTTCCCGGCCAGATTCATTTTGAGGTTGGCGTAGTCCCCGCCTTTGCGGCGCAAGACGATCATCTGTTCGGCATAGCCTTGCCAGTGATGAAGACTTTCGTGCAGCCCTTCCAATCGTTTCTGCTGTTGGGGGTTGTCTGCAACCAGGCTGTACAACGTCTGGTATTCGGAATCCAGAATTGTCGAGGCATCACGATACGGCTTGAGAAACGCTTCTTCGCCCGTGAGCAGATAACCGCGTTCGCCGGTTTCCATATCGACCGTCAGCCTGAGCAGCCGTCGAGATTGAGCCATCACTTGGTCCGTGTGATCCACCCATTGCATCGAGGTGTGCAAGTCGTAGGCTGCCCAAAGCGCGGCTCCGGCAAGGATCAACGCGGCAATGAAGGGAACCATGACTGTTCGGCGAAGCAAGGCTCGGAATTTCTTCTGATCCAAACTCGGGAATCTGGACTCGCGCCCGGCTGCACCGGATTCCTGGTGGATCGGGTTGGCTTCAGACGATACCGGCGAACCATTCCTCGTGCGCAGCGACTCCAGCACGCCAAGGAATCGCAGACGCTCCGCGAGGATCGCCTCCGGCAAATATTGCGCTTCCTCCACCTTCCTGCGCTCGCCCCGGACGGCTTCCTTGAATCTGAGAGCTTCCTGCTTCCCCCGGCTTCGGTGGACCAGTTCAGCGACAACGGAAACCGTAACTCCCGAGACACAGAAGATTGTCAGGCCAACGATGTCGGAGGTTGAGTGAATCGCGAACTGCCCTACCGGCGGGAGCAGAAAATAATCTGCCAGCAGCGCGGAAAGCGCCGTGGCCAGGATGCCGGTCCATATATCGCCAAGCACTGCCGCTAGAAATACGACTGGATAGAAGGTTACATAAACTGGCAGCGTGATTGATCGGCGCTCTAACTCCACGCGCAACAAAAGGGCCAGCACGACCGCGATCACGGCGGCGAGATGCCGCGCAATCCGCCTGCGGACGTTTGATCCCGATCTATGAGCCGCCACAGGTTGTTCCTCAGCGCTTTGGCCGATCTCGTCTGCCCAGACTCATACTCGGCCTTGGACAAGTCGAGGCCTTACTCAGCAGCCGGCATCCCAGCCGGCACTCAAAAGCATGAAAGACACCAACTCCAACGGAGTGTCACAGAAGACTGCCGTTCCACTCCCAATTGCCGAGCAGTCGCCTTGGGTACGGTGGAACCCCACGAAGCGCAATCGGTCTTGCAGATTGATCGGGTGTTGCGGTCTCACGCTGAGTCGCTTGACGCCCGATAAAATCAGATTTCGCTACATCGAAGTGTAGGGCGGAAGCGAAAGTGAGCAATGTGATACAAATCACTGTCTATCAGGGTTTTTGGGGCTGCGAAAGAGCGGCGGGTAAAAGACTGAATTTGCTCGATTTCAATGACCGGATTCAATTTCACGTGGGAGGATTGTCTTAGCTCGTGAAACCGAGCTTCAATTCCGGGCAACTTGAACTATTTCCGATGAGAATCGGGGCAGCTCAGAAAGACTCGATGCGCCGCGCAATCGCACATTCGCTGTTGCTGATCTTCAGCTGGATGCTGTTTGCGCCCCTCATTGCCTGGAACGACGACGCGAACCTCCCCGCGTGCTGCCGCAGAAATGGCAAGCATCACTGCTCGATGCGCGAGATGGAGCAGCTCGGCGGCAAAGAAACCGGTCCCGCTTCGGTCTCTGAGAAGTGCCCCTGCCCGCCAGCAGGCGCCGGAGCCATCCATAGCGCGAAATTCAAGCCGGAAGCGGAGCGGCAGTTCTATACCGCAGTCGTTTGCCAAGCGGCCTGCGCGCCTCAGTCCCCGGCCGGTTTTAGAGATTCCTCTCTCCTCAGCCATCAAAAACGCGGCCCTCCCGCTCCGCTTGCCTGAAAGCTCGAAGCCTTAGCCGAAGGGATTGGTGTTGCCAGTCCCTCCTGAAATGACGCGGTTTCTTGAAGCAAGAGGAGAGCCCCATGAAAGCCAAGTTGGTGCTGGCGTTATTGCCAGCCGTCTGCTTATGCTGGCAGGCGACGTCGACCCACGCCCAAAACAGTTCGGCCGCCACCGCATCTGCCGAACCCGTCTCGACAGAGAGCCAGTCTGTTGCCGAGAGCCCTCATGCATCCGGTCGCATCGCCGGAGTCCTGAAGGACCCGTCCGGCGCAGTGGTCTCCGGGGCCAGAGTCGGATTGGAAAACTCTGTCTCAGGATTCCATCAATCCATCATGACCAACGTCGAGGGGCGCTTCGCCTTCGAGAATCTCCCAGCAGGAAGCTACCAGGCGACCGTCACCGCCAATGGCTTTGAACCCGCGATGCTTCAAGACCTGGCCGTAACGGCCGGCAACGAAATGGCCGTCAATTTGGCGTTGAAAGTCGCCCCGGTCAAGACTTCGATTGAAGTGACCGATTCCGCAAGCGAAAGCGCCTCCGCAGAGCTGCTCACATTAGGGGCAGGAGACCAGGCGCGCAGCCGCAACGCGGCAGAACTGGCCGGAGATACTCCCGGCGTCAGCCTGCGCGATAACGGACAGCTCGCCTCGGTTCCGTTGCTGCACGGGCTGGGAGATGAGCGCGCCAAACTGGTGGTCGATGGCATGACAATCTCTTGCGCCTGCGCCAATCACATGAACCCGCCTCTCTCTTATATGGCTCCCTCCCATGCTTCGGAGATGACCGTGATGGCGGGAATCACTCCGGTCAGCCTGGGCGGCGACAGCATTGGTGGAACGATCGCGGTCGATTCCTCACGTCCCGGCTTCGCCAGCAGCGGAAAGCAACTGCACGAAGAGGCCGAATCCACCGGTTTTTATCGCAGCAACGGCCAGAACTATGGCGGCTCGTTGACCGGGTGGATGTCAGGCCGCTCTGTGGCCATGGGCTACGCGGGATCGTGGACTACCAACGACGACTACACCGACGGGAGCGGGCACAAGGTTACTTCGACCTATGCGCAGAGCACCGACCACGCCGTTACCTTGGCTGCCGAGAGATCGAGAAACCTTATCACCGTTGAGGCCGGCTTGCATCACACTCCGTACCAGGGCTTCCCGAACGCGCAGATGGATATGGTGCGCAACTACGCCGAGTCGCTCAATCTGCATTACCACAGAAGCCTTGAGGGAGGAGGGATCGACGCGCATGCCTTCTGGCAGGGCACGTGGCACTCCATGAACATCGGACGCGACAAGTCTGCCTTCCCCATGCCTATGTGGATGCCAATGAACACACACGGCAGGGACCTTGGCTACACGGTCAAGTTTGAGCTTCAATTCGCCGACCGGCACACGATGCGCGCAGGGAACGAAATGCACCGCTTTGTCCTCGACGATCGGTGGCCCGCCGTTCCGGGGACGGCGCCGTACATGGGTCCCGAACCCTTTGTGAGCATCAATAATGGCCGCCGAATGCACGTGGGAAGCTTTGCCGAGGTCGCCAGCAGGTGGAGCCCGAAGTGGATCACTCTCTTCGGTCTGCGCAACGATACCGTCAGCTCAAATGCCGGCCCGGTGCAGGGTTACTCCAGCATGTACAGCGCCGATGCCGACGCCTTCAACGCGCTCAGCCGGTCCAGGACCGACGTGAACTTCGATCTGACCGGCACGGCGCATTACGAACCGAACTCGACGAGTGCTTATGAGTTTGGATACGCGCGCAAGGCGCGGTCGCCAAATCTCTACGAACGCTATGCATGGTCGACCAGCATGATGGTCAGCGGCATGATCGGCTGGTTTGGCGACGGCAACTACTATGTGGGCAACGTCGGGCTCAAGCCCGAGACGGCGAACACCGTGAGTGGCACGGCAAGCTGGCGCGGCGGGATGTCCGCACCGTGGACCGTCAAAGTCACACCGTACCTGACAACCATCCAGGACTATGTGGACGTGGATACGCTGATGACCACGATGTACGGCATGAGCACCTTTGCTCAACTGCAATTTGCCAATCACAATGCCAGGACTTATGGAGCCGATCTCTCCGGCAGTACCATGGCCTGGAATAGCCTCAGTTTTGGCCAGGCCAAGATCGGCGCAGTTGCGGCGTGGCTGCACGGAGAGAGAACCGACACCTCAACCGGCCTTTACCAGATGATGCCGCTCAACCTGCGCATTGCATTCGACGAGGAATTGAAGGGAGTCACCGCCGGACTCGGCCTCCAGGCGGTGGACCGCAAATCAAATGTCGACCCGCATCGCTTCGAACAAAAGACACCGGGCTATGCGCTCTTCAATATTCACGCAGGCTACCGGCGCGGCCATCTTCTCGCGAACGCGGCCGCCGACAATCTGCTCAACAAGAACTACGAGTTGCCGCTTGGGGGCGTGAACCTCGACAACTTTATGGCCAGCATGTGGATGGGTTCAATCAAACCGCTGACGGGCCGGGGGCGGTCCGTTTCATTCAGCCTGAGCGCTCAGTTCTGACAGGCCGGGCGTTTGGAGTCTAAAAGCGCTGGGATTGGCGAAGAGAGTTAACGGTTCATTGCGTGAGTTCCGATTGATCCGCGAGGCTGCGTCGCATAGAGCCGTTCTCTACTTCGCATCGAGTTTCGAGCAAAATGGAATGTGGTTCTTTTGAGGAAGAAGCCACTCTGCGGCATCGGGCTCACGCTATGTCTACTGGAGAACTGCTGTAAGCGCTTAACCCAGCTCAGTTGTTCCTTCATCGAGCGCGGTAGAGCTACGCAGACTAGCACTTATCCGCGAGACGAACCGCTCAGTAGGCCGAGACTCGCTCTATTCGATCAGGCCTTTCATCTCTTGGCGGCATCGACACAAAGAACGATGGCTCCTCCAGTGCGAGCGCCGTAGACTCCCAGGTAGTCAGGGTTCTGAAGTCTGCCTCGAATGCAGCGGCATCGAGCGCACGTTCCATGGCAGAGATATCCCAGCGGCGCAATACACTGTCGACAATCAGTTTGAGATCGGAACGAAATGTGGCGCGGGTCATATATTCGACATCGAGCTGACGCTTTGCAGGAAGAACGACGTTATGGTAGTACGCATCCAAACGATCCTTCGGCAGATTGTTGAGAACCGCCTCTTCGCGGGCGAAGGCATTGGTGGCCGCGCCGGTGATCCCCGGCCTGCACGGAAGATTGTAGTGCACATGCTCCTGCATCTTCGGACGGGGGCCCACCAAGCTCATTTGCCCGACCAGTACATTGAGAAGTTGGGGCAACTCGTCGAGCTTCCAGCGTCGCAAAAAAGGACCGATGGACGTGAAGCGCTGGTTGCCGACCGTGGTAACTGCATGATGGGCTTTGTCCGTTGCGTGAACCATCGTCCGGAACTTCAGAATGGTGAAGATCCTGCCATGAAGTCCCACCCGCTTCTGCAAAAAGAGAACAGGGCCAAACGATGTCAGCCGGACCGCCAAGGCAATCACCAGCAAGACCGGAACCAGCAAAGGCATCGCCAGCAGAACACAAAATACATCGAACAAGCGCTTGGCGTTTGACTGTGCCCAGGAACTCAGCAGCTCCGTTGACAGATCAAGCGTGAGACCAGAGACGGGAGCTAAGCCGAAAGCGTCCTTCAGTCTTCCGATCCTCTCCGCACCGGCTCTGGCACGATATTGAGTGAACCGATCCATGGCCCGGTCTTCAGGAATTGTCATCTTCAACAGATTGGCGTCCAATTGCCCCTCCACTGGGTTGAAAACGTTTATGGCGACCAAGGTATGCCTGAGGCCCGTTCTCTCTTAGCGCCGCGATGCCGGCGCCTTCATTCGGCGTGCTGACACAATCTTAATTGCTAAAAAAGGGAAACGTTATGTCTGCGCCTTTTACTACGCCCAAAACGAGAGAATTTCACACAATTGAAACCCACTGAGGAAATCTGGAGACAGTGTATCACGATCAGGTCAGAAAGACGACAATTGGCAGATAACCGCCACTCGGATCAGAAGATCGGTCGATTCAGAAGTGACACCTACCGCACGTTGTAGCGGGAAGAGATCATCTCTGGAAAGTCCAGGTGCAATCCCCTTAGAGAGTCTTTGGATCTGTTTTCAGCGTGCCTGGAGGGCTGGAAGTTCGCGTCGCGCTGCGGCCTTTCTTCAAGACCCTCATGAGCCACTGAATACTCACTTTGCCCGCGGTGTTTAGCGACGGGCAAGGTGCAAGAGTGCCGTAGACTTGGCGCTGCTTGGCAAGGCAACAAAGCCTGATTGGCGCGGTTTTCTCAAAATGGAGAACATCGTGCCAAAGTATGAAACGTTCACCCGACTGCGTCCAAGTCTGAACCCGGATCAGTTTCTCGCCTTATTTCAGTGGCTCATGTCGCAATCTCTCTGCCACTGCCAGGATATTCGGAGCCATCGACGGTAGGGTATTACGTCGCTCGCTGGACCGCGCTCCATAGGACGACTCCTTTCTCAGTAGTTGCTCGCTCTACATCGACTTGCGATTGCCCCAGACCGCATTCAAACACTCTTGCAGGCCTGCAGATGGCACGTGCTAAACTCTTGGAATATGAGCTCATTTGAGTGCAGAAATGGGATTGGAGGTGTCTATATCCATTCAGACTTCAATCAACCTGCAATGCGGATCCGACAGTTCCTGGGGATGGTTCTTCTGCTCCTGATAGTGTCGCTTTCGGCTCCGGCGTGCTCCGGTCAGTCGCAGTCAGACGACACCCCGCTCCTGACTCCTCAAGCGCGTCCCGTGTTGCCCGGTCAAACCGGCGATCAACCGCGAAGTTCCAATAGCGATTATTCAGATATCGAACGGTTGCCCGAGAAATCTTCTGGGAAGAGTCAAACGCAGCAAGTGCCGCTTCCTCCAGAGCCGACGACCGAGTTTCAAAAGTTTGTCGCCACAACCACTGGCCAGGATCTACCCATTTACGGCGCGAGCCTCTTTAACAGTGTGCCTACCACCTTTGCCCCGCTCGACATGACTCCTGTTCCACCCGATTACGTCATCGGACCTGGAGACGAGCTGCGTATTCGCGTTTGGGGCCAGGTAAACTTCCAGACCAACGTCCGCGTTGACCGTTCGGGAGAGATATTTCTTCCGCAGATTGGTCCGGTACATATCGCAGGCTTGCCCTTTTCGGCACTTGACGAACATCTGCGTGCGGCTGTCGGGCGCGTCTATCACAATTTCGATCTCACCTCGGATGTGGGACAGATTCGCGCAATTCAAGTGTATGTTTCCGGGCAAGCACGGCGTCCCGGCGTTTACACCGTGAGTTCACTGAGCTCTCTGATTGATGCGCTCTTCGCCAGTGGAGGGCCCTCGGCACAAGGTTCGATGCGGCGTATCCAATTGCGGCGCGGCGGCGCGACGGTGACGGAACTCGATCTCTATGACCTGCTCGTACACGGCGACAAGTCAAAGGACGTGAAGCTCCAGTCCGGCGATGTCATCTTCATTCCTCCGGTCGGCCCCCAGGTGGCAGCCAACGGCAGCGTGAGGAATCCGGCGATCTATGAACTGCGAGCGGATGAGTCGCTTGCCGGACTTATCGCCGATGCCGGAGGCGCCACCCCGGTAGCCTCTGAGGCGCGAGTCTCGATCGAGCGCATTGACGATCACCGGGACCGGCATGCGATGGAGGTCGCGTATGACGTCACGGGCCTGGCCACTCCTCTGGCCGACGGTGATCTGGTGCACGTTTACTCCATCGTCCCCATCTATCGGAAGACAGTCATTATCAGGGGAAATACAGCGAACCCAGGCCGCTTTGCCTGGCATTCGGGCATGCGCGTTAGCGACTTGATTCCGGACAAGGAATCGTTGATCACGCGAAATTATTGGTTGAAGCGGGCGCAGCTTGGACTGCCCGGTCCGGAACAATCGGACGCATCGAGTCCGGCTAGTCCGCCTAGTTCGCCGCAGAGCCAGAACCTTAGCGCTCAGCAGCGCGCCGGGAGTGCTTCGCTGGCAACGATACAGGCTTCTGTTGCTCCTAACGTCCCTCCTCCGGCAATTAGAACGGAAATTCGGAAGCTTGCGCCGGAGATCGATTGGGCTTTTGCCAGCATTGAGCGACTCAACCCGGAGACCTTGAAGAATACTGTGATCTCGTTCGACCTGGGCAAACTCGTTCTTGAACACGACGTCTCCCAGGATCTTGAACTGCAAGCCGGCGACGTGGTTTCCATCTTCTCGGAGGCTGACTTCCGTGTACCCATTGCACAACAGACAAAGCTGGTCAAGCTCGATGGTGAATTCGCGAACGCGGGTGTATACACGGTTCAGCCCGGCGAGACATTCCGCCATCTGATAGAGCGTGCAGGCGGTCTTACTCCCAATGCGTACCTCTACGGATCGGAATTCACGCGCGAATCGGTACGCTCTATCCAACAGGCTAGAATCGATGAGTACGTGCAGAGCCTCGCAATACAAGTCCAGAGAAACAGCTTAGCCGTCGCCGAGACTCCGTTAAGCTCGGCGTCGGATCTGGCCAGCGGAGCAACCGCCCAAAAAAGCGAGCAAGACCTTCTTGCCTCACTTCGACAGATTCGGGCTACGGGACGGATCGTGCTGGAGATCAAACCCAGCGCCCTCGGCACGATGAGCCTTCCTGACATCGAACTGGAGGACGGGGACCGCTTTGTCGTTCCAAACATTCCGGCAACTGTCAACGTGGTCGGCGCGGTGTACGATCAGAATTCCTTTCTTTATGTGCGGGGGCGAAGGGCTGGATCGTACCTGCAAATGGCCGGTGGACCCAACAGGGAAGCCGATCGGAGCCGTACATTCATCATTCGCGCCAACGGCGAGGTAGTAAATCGCGACAAGTACCAAGGGCTCTGGGGTAGCGAGTTCAAGAGCATTCCCATCAATCCGGGAGACACGATTGTGGTCCCCGAGAAGAACTTCAAACCGTCCGCTTTGCGCGGACTGATCGATTGGTCTCAGATGTTCTCGCAATTCGCACTGGGCGCTGCGTCGATCAGCCTGCTTAAGTGACAGGAATCGGAAACTCTGCGAGGTTGAAATGTGGCAGGAGGTATGCGCCAATCCTAAATCCCGCAAGACATATAACAATTGAGATTCCGATTTCCGAACTGAATGAACCTTTAGCTTGACCCTCCGCAGGGGAAACATCGAGGCCCGTCCCGACGGAGAACAAGGAAATGCCGCGATCATGCCTGTGGCTTTACCTTGCTACTCCACGCAGTACACATGCTGAACTTCATCAACAGTTTGGTTCGGTCGGAGAATGGGTGTGACTGCGCCACTTAAAAAGCCACAACTTATTGATAATAAATCATTTTCTAGTATAGAGCGCAGTAGATGAGCTCAAGCCGACTGTAGCCGGGAACACTTCAGGTGGCTTGAGCCGCAATCCGGCGACTTTCAGTGACCCTGCATACCGATCCCCTTGCGATGTTGGTCGTTTGACGTTGCAACATGCAATTACAGTTGCTCGGAGCGACTTCATTTAACTCTGCTGTAACGGGTCCTTTGGCAGGTCTTAAAGTGGTGGGGAACTGTGGGTTTGCTGGTGCTCGCCATCGCCAAAACAGGCCTCGCAAAAAATATTTTTGGGGGCATTCTGGCTTTTCTCAAGCTATCAATTAGAATTCCAACGGCTTCCACAACTCCCTGATATACGTGGCTGAAATATCATCATCGGAACGATGTATTCCATTTGTTTAGAATGGTTTGCTCTGTGATGGAAGAGAGCATAAAACTCAATAAACGTTCGGTTCAAGGCTGAGCCTCTTCAAATCCAATCATTCAAAGTGTTGCAACAGCACATACCCCCCTTCGGAAGGGTCATTGCGCTTTATCAAGATAGGGCAAATCTCTTCCCCGGATACTCACCCATGTTAAGTACCAAACTCCAACGTCGGCTGGACCCACGAGATTTAAGGGTCGAAAGACAGAATTTGCACGCCGCCGCTGTAGCGACTGCTTTTACCCGCCATCGTGCGGCGAGTTCGCTCCGACAACGTTCTGATATAGCCCGCTGGGCCCCATGCAGGGATCAAGAGGGTGGTAGTACCCCAGATGCACGGCAGACAGTTGGACGCGGCGGGCTGGGGATTGTAAGCGCCAGGAGAATCCATTCACCGCAGATATGCGGCGCAGCCGAGACGATCCGGTTGTGTTGAGTTGAGTGATCACAAGTGCTCTTTCTACAAGAGCTGCAATTGCATACAGAGCCGAAGACCGGAGCTGTTTGCGGGTCAAGGTGAGGAGGCTGCACAACCATGAGGAAGTCGTACCCGGTTTGGATGTCAATACTCATCGTCGTCGTCGCGGCAGTGACCGCGAGTGCGCAATCGTTTCGCGTGCAGTGTCCAACCAGCACAATCACACACCCGGACCCGAGTAACGCCGGGGTTAACAACTCAGAAGCTGCGTATAGCGGTCCGACACAATTCAACGGCTATGCTATTGGCTCCCTCGTCCCGACGAGTGGGGCCTTTGTCACGCCGGTTGCTGGAACCGTGAACGGCGCCATCAAGTGCCAGCAAATCTCGGGCGGCGACGGCTTTTCGACGATGGGGGACGGCAATCAGACGTTCATGTTCTCGTTCGGGCCGCTCTCCGGCTTGGCGGACATCGCGGCTGGCCATCCCGGCACCCAGTTCCCAAACATCTTTAACACCCCGTATCCGGGCACGGGTGCAAACGCCTATCTCCTGCGCGGCGACCCGGCCACGAACGACGGGGCGACCAGCGGCGCCGTGCCTTGGGCGGTGGGTTTTCCCCCGACATCTTCCCCGGTGTTCACGTGGAACGGCGCGGTTGGCCTGACGCCTGAAGTCGTGGCGACCGTATCCGTTAGTAATCTCCTAGAGGGGCCTTTTCCCGCCACAGCCCCACTCACTACGGCCCCCGGTTGCGATGGCGGCAACAACGGCATTAATCTGTCCGCCAACACCGTGACCGCCTGGACGGACACTCCCTTGGGCCTTCCCGTCGGAACACAAATCGTGATCTCCAGCGCTGTTGGCGAGGACGGCACCGCAACGCCGACTGGCTATGCGGGCACTTATGCAATTACCTGTGTGGCTACTGGAGCCGCCGTGGCACCGGACGGGTTCATCGAATACGCATTTCAGTACGTCGACCCAACGCAAGGTTTGGCGGCAGATACCTCGAATGACCTGGCTGCCACCGCCTCAACGCCCCCAGTAATCGACGGGCATGTGGATCCCCGTCCGATCATGGATGTCGGTGTGATGAACGGCAATATTCCCGCCCCCATGATTGCGTTTGACGAGGACGACGAGTTTTTTCTCACTCTCACCAACGTGGGCATGATCATGCGCCCGGACCTGTTCGAGCAGCACACGGTCCACTTCCACGGCTACCCCAACGCTTCCTCGTTCTATGACGGCGTGCCCGACGCATCCATCGCCATCAACATCGGCGCCAGCTTCACCTACTACTATCTCGCTCCGGATGCTGGGACTTACTTCTATCACTGCCACATCACCCCGCCCGAACACTTGCAGATGGGCATGGTTGGACAGTTGTATGTGCGGCCGCGGCAAGATCGAGTGCCTGCGGGCGGAAACCTCTATACGTATCTCGGATACCAGAATGGGATCTCCGAGCCTGCAGGACATACGGTGCCGGATCAGCGAACTGTTTGCAACACGGGCGCCGACATTCTTTGTAGCGCCACAATGCCCGCCATCAACACGGGGGCTGTGCAAGGTCTCGATAAGCTTGGCAACCCGCAACAGTACGTCTACAACGACGGTGACGGCTCAACTGCGTATGACGTGACGTACCCCATCCAGATGCACGGCTTCGATCCGAACTTCCACTTCATCGGCATGACCTTTAACCCCGAGATGTTCGTGGACATGAAGGACAAGTACTTCCTGCTGAACGGACGAAGCTATCCCGACACAACTGCGGCCGGGCCGCAAGCCACTGTCACGACCGATGGCACAATGCACTACTCGCAGCCGCTGCCGGCCATCATCAACATTCCGGTTGGCGGAAAGGCTTCCCTGCGTCTCGTCAACCTGTCGGTCGCGGAATACTTCACCTTGCAGAGCTTGGGCGTTCCCATGCATGAGATTGGATTCAATGCCAAGCTGTTGCGGGATCAGTCCGGGGTCAACACCGAATTCTGGACCAACTCGATCACGCTGGGCGGCGGCGAATCGCTGGATGTGATTCTGGATGCCAGTGACGCGGGCTGTAGCTCTTACATGGGCTCGGGATGCGCCGCGAAGCTGTATCCGGCCGGCAGCACCTTCTATGTCTACACTCCGAACCTCGACATGCTGTCAAATGACGCGGAGAATTTCGGCGGGATGATGACTGAGGTCCATATCTGCAGCAGCGTGACCGGCGGCAACACATTTGGGAACACCTGTAACAACTAGGAGAGCGGCAATGAGGCCAATGAAGATGAAAAACACGACGTCCAAGACACAATTGCTCATGGCGCTGGTGGTGGCGGCAACGCTGTTTGTCGCCCCGGTCGCATTCGCTGCTGTTCCCGGCATCTCCGGGGGCACGGGCACTCCGGTCTTTAAGCTAACGGCGCAGCAAGCGTATCTCAACCAGCCGGACGGAGAAGCGATCTATTCCTGGGGATACGGCTGCGCGGCGGGCTTTACGCCCACCTTTCTTCCCGCAGCCATCCTTGCTCCAACGGGGGGCTGTCCGTTGATGCAGGTGCCTGGTCCCACGCTCATCGTGCACGAGAATGATGTGGTCACGGTCACCTTGCTCAATGGGCTTCCAACCGCTGCGGGCAACACCTCGATCCTTTTCCCCGGTTTCAACGTGTCGACAAGTTGTACTGCGACGCCAGCCACGGGTCAGCAGGGCCTGTTGACATGCGAAGCAACTCCGGGCGCCACGGTGACCTATACTTTCACCGCCTCAGCGCCGGGCACGCACGCCTATTACAGCGGTACGCAGGGTGACCTGCAGATCGAGATGGGGCTCTACGGCGCTGTCATCGTCCTTCCGGCAAATGTTCCGGCAAACTGCAATTCCGGCTACCATGCCTTAAACCAGGAAGCGAAAAGTCATTGGGGCGAACCCGATTTCACGCTGTCTCATGCTGCGTACGATCACCCTGGGAGCTGCTACGACAGGGAATACCTGTTCCAGTGGGCCGAGATGGATCATCGGATTCACCTGCAGGCGGAGGCGGAGGTGACGGCAAAACAGGGCTGCACGGCGGGGAGCCCCGGATGCAGTCTCGACGTTCAGACCGAGCCCTACCATCCCGCGTACTTCCTGATCAATGGCCGTTCCATGCCCGATCTGATGGATCCCAACTACGCGCTGGAATATCCGCACCAGCCCTACAACGGCAACCCGCACACACATGGGGGCGAGCTGTTGCTGATTCGCAGCATCGGCCAGGGGCGGTGGCAGCACCCGTTCCATGAGCACGCCAACCATGTCCGCATCCTGGCGCGTGACGGCAACCTGGTTCTGAGCAGCGGGGCTCCCGTCTCGTATACCTCAGGTTTGAATGGTGACACGCCGGTAACGGCTCCGGGCCTCGCCGGTCTTCTCATGTTCAACACGGACACCACGCCGGGAGATGCTTTCGACGGGATCTTCTACTTCACCGGCAGGGGCTTGAACTGGGATCCCTACGGTCACCATCCGCCCATTACCGGTACGACTGCGGGTACTTCGGCGGCAGATCCATACGGAGATCCACTGGCGACGCTGACCTGCACGCCTGACGTGAACGGCTACAACTCCATCGCGCCGACGGCGGTTAACTTCATGGAGTGGTGCCAGGACCACGACAAGCCGGTACAAGTGGCCCCATTCGGCGACGTGCCAGGGGGAGGACCGGCGACTTTACCCGATCCCGATGTCTTCACCAATGGTGCCTGGTATGGCGGCAGCCCTTATCTCGGCCCCGATGCAAGCCTTCGCGGCTCGCATCCTGATTGCTCCACAACTACCAATGCCAACTGCACGGATTTGATGCCTTCAAACGTCCAGGCTAACCCGGCAACCGAGCGTGGCTGGGCGTTCATGTGGCACTCGCATAACGAGCGCGAGATTACGACAAACAATGTCTTCCCGGGCGGGATGCTGATGATGCTGCTGGTCGATTCACGGGAATTTGTCATTGACGAATCGCAGTAGGGGCGGGCTATTTTGACCATCTCCCAGGGCCGCCAGCTCGATCACTCCCCCGGTCGGCGCACGGCGAATAAGAACTCAGGGTCCATATCCAGGACCCAACTTGAACGAGAGGCGACAACGATGATCCGGATCAACGATGCGAAGTCGAAGACTACACTGAAGGCCGCAGTTCTGGTGAGCGGGTTCCTTCTCTTTGCGGCCGCGACGGGCTTTGGCCAGCAGCAGATCAACTTGTCGGCGGGACCCACCGCGACAACCATGCCGGATAGCACGGTTGTGCCGATGTGGGGCTACACTTGCGGAGCCGCCGTCGGAGGGTCGACCGCGAAGTGCGCGCCGTTGAGTGGATCCAATACCTCCACTTCCGCCGCAGCCTCCGGCGCACTTGGCGGAATTTACGTCATCAATGGCGGATCCGGCTACACGTCTGTTCCCACGGTGGCCATTAGCGCTCCGACTGGCGCGATTGCCGGCGTGACCAACGTTACGGCCACCGCGACCGCGGTGGTGAACGGCGGCAAGGTGGTTGGCTTCAATGTGACCAACCACGGAGCAGGCTATATTACGGCTCCCACTGTGACCATTACTGGCACCGCGACCACCGCGGCCGTTGCGGCGGCGAGTCCGGCCTGGTCGCCGGTAGTGATCACGGTTCCCTCGGGGCAGGGCCTCACGATCAATCTGACAAATAACCTTTCCTTCACCCCAGCTGCTGGTGGCACGGCGAATCCCATACCCACATCGATTGTGATTGTGGGTCAGGTGGGCGGCGGCCTAGGCGTGTCGCCAGTGCTGAACGGTACCGGCGGTGCGCCGACATCCACGAACAGTCCCAGCCACGCCCAGGCGCAGGGATGCCCGACATGGTTCATTGCCTCCGGCGCCACTCCGCCAGGTACCCCATGCACCGCTGCGGCTTCGGGATCCACGGCAAATAATGGTGTCTCAGGCGCACCGCCGCTCCAGGGGCCCCGTGTCCAATCGATGGCCACAGAGGTGACAGCGGGAACAACCGCGTCACTGACCTGGACAGGGCTTAAGCCCGGCACCTACCTGCTCGAGTCGGGCACGCATCCTTCGATTCAAGTGCCCATGGGCTTGATTGGCGTGCTGGTGGTCACCACCGCCCCCGCGAGCAGCGTAGCCGGCACAGCGTATCCCGCGGCGGGTACCGCTCCGGCGGTGTCTTACAACGCCGAGGTTCCGCTGGAGTTCAGCGAAATCGATCCCGTGCAGAACAAAGAGGTTGATGTGGCCGTTCGCACCACCGGTTTTAGCGAGACCAGGGTCTGGTCTGGCATGCCGATTGAGCCTAACTCGGGTCAGCCAGGTTGCGGATACCCAGGTTCAAGCACCTATAACACATGCTATCCACCGGCGGTCAATTACACGCCCTTCTACTTCCTCATCAACGGTCTCGCATTCGACAAGAGCCTTGCTGCGTTCTCGCTGTTCCCGGCTACGGCCGGCGTCAACGGCACAACTCCTGTCACGACGGGGATCACCGGCAAGGTCCTGGTACGCATGGTGAACGCCGGCTTGCGCATGCACGTGCCTTCGATCGTCGGGTCGCAAACCGCGGGCTTTACGGGCGCCGGGGCGGCCGCAACGGTTGCTGGATTCACCATCATCGCAGAGGATGGTAACCCCATCCCAAACCTGGCCGCTCCCAAGGTGCAGACTGACGTATTCATGGCTGCGGGCAAGACATTCGATGTGATGATCAATGTGCCGGCGTCCAACACCACACCGGCGCTACCGGTATATGACCGTGAGCTAAGCCTGTCGGCCAATTCTTCCGTGCGCGATGCCGGAATGCTGGCTTATATCGGTATCAACGGCGCTGCCCTCCCGGGAACCCCAGGGTTGGGTGTGTTCGCAAGCGCGCTAGCCGTCCCGGATACCTACAACGGGGTCATCCCTTGTGCGACCGGGGCCGCCTCGTGCACTCCCCTGGCGATATCCGACCCATCCAAGGGCGTGACCGCTAACGACGTGAATGTGTATGGCGTCGCGCTGTCGGCTTCTCCCGCCTACGGCACGCTGACCTGTAATGCGTTGCCGTCGAACCCGGTCCCCGGAATCTGCGCCAACGGCACCTTTACCTATACCCCGAATCCGGGCTGGGCCCCAGACACCTTCGGATATTGCGCCAACGGCGCGGTTGCTGGCACTGCCGGCCTCTGTACAACGGTTACCCTGAACGCATCGACGCTTGCGGGGTCTCCTGTCGCGAACGGAGTGACCTACACCTCCAAGATAGCCACGTTCATTAGGATCCCGTCGCCCGGCGTCCTCTCGGTGGACTCGGACCCCAACAGCCTTCCGCTGAGCGTTGCCCTGTCGAGTGTTTCCCTCCCGGCATGCACGGGCACCGTCACTGCCCTGTGCGGCAATATGGATGCGCAAGGCGGGTTCACGGCAAGCGTGCCAAGCGCCGGCACCTACACCTTTACCTACACCGCGCAGAATTCCCAGGGAAGGGCTAGCGCTCCCGCGACCGTGACACTCATCTTCCCGACGCCCAGCAATTTGATCGTGCATGTGATCGACGCCAAGGCGTATAACAACTGCAATTTCCAAAGCACTTGCATCGCTTCATTGGTGCCCTTTCCCGACTATCGCTGGATCATCGAAGAAGACAAGACCTTCGCAGTCGACCCGAACTGCACCACCAACAGCAGCATTACCACGCCGGGCTGCCCAAGCGTTGTGGGCCCAGCGGGGCAGACCACCATCCCGACCTTCGGCGTGAATTTCCATACCAGCAACATGGATTTCGTTGCCCAGGGCTGCACAGGACCGCTCTCGTGCGAAGGCGGCCAGACCATGTACGACGCCCGGCCAGCCTGTACGGGTGGCGTTGGGGTTCCGGCGGGTTGCAGCACGACCGCGGGACAGCATATCCCGGCGGTGTGCGACCTTGGCAACGGCGCCTGCCGGCCCGACACAACCGGAAATGGATTTACCCAAGTTAACCCCAGCCAGGTCCATCTCGATCCCTCCAAGCGCTATTACATCTCGGTGCTGCCTGGCGATGCGGCCAACCCGTTTCCTGGTTATCTGGGACAGCCGGTTTGCCCAGCCAATGGGGCGGAAGAAACTGCGCCTGTCGTAAATTCCACAACGAATACTACGACATGCGGTCACACCATGAGCGGCTCCACCATCCCACCGGCCTGCAACGTCCTGGGTGGGCCAAATGCCTGTACCGGAAGCTCCGCCTTTACCCAACCCGTCACGGTGCTCTCGCTGCCCACACCGCTTCCCACCGGTAAGCTTTCTGTAATCGTCTTCGAAGACGACTATCCGCTCAATGGCGAGCAGGATGGCGGGGGCGGAAACGGAACGGTTGCACCCATTGAGCCCGGCCTGGGCGGCTTCAACCTCGTTTTGTGGGACACCTATGGCGGACTTGGCGATGTGACTGGCCAGGATACCTACGACGACTTCAACCAGCCCTTGTCGAATAGCCTGTCGGGGACTGTCGATCCCTCCACGGGCCTAGACGCCTGCCCGGTTTCGGCCAATGCGACTACGGCTCCGGCCAATCCCGGCGCCGGGACCGGCGCCCCCCCGGCGGGTGGCGTCACGGGCATGATCGTGACCTGCCCGAAGTACGAGTCGGATGGGCACACACTGTCGCCGCTGGCTGGCCAGGCGGTCGTTGACCACCTCATGCCGGAGAAATTCAGTGTTCAAGCCTACCCAGGGGCGGATCGGATTGCGCGCGGCGAACAATGGGTGCAGACCAATACGCTGGATGGCCAGCACCCCCACGATTCGTTCATCCGGATCGGCGAGCCGAGCTACTTCCAGGAGTACGGACCTGCCGGATTCCATGTGGCCATCGGTTTCGCCAATCCGGCGATCATCAACGGCCGCCATCAAGATGTTTGCAATGGTTTCGGCAGCCCCGGTGCAGTCGGCCCATGCACCAACACCATCGACGGGCAAGTGAACGTCGAGCGGCTGAGCCGGACACCGGACCAGAGACTCTATCCCAGCGGTTCCCGCGATGCCCTCGCCTGGACCCAGTGCTGGGTCAGCCTGGGTGACCCAGACGGTGAGGACTTCCAGTTCACCTTCTGCGATGCCAATGGCAACTTCAAGTTCGCCAATGTTCCCGGCGGGAACTGGAGACTGACCATCGGCGATCAATGGAATGATCAGATCATCGATGGCCTGTCGACACCGGCCAACGTGGGATGCCCCGCCCCAACACCGCCCGCTACCGGCTGCCCGGCCGGAACGATTACCGCCCTCCACATGGGGGAAGTCGGTGTTCAGCAGTGGCAGTCCAATCTCTACACCCGCACTTTCGTGGATGACAACAAGGATGGAATATGGGAACCCAACGAGATCGGGATTCCGTTCATCTATACGATGATCCGCTACCGGGATGGGCACA
>CAZGHZ010000052.1:0-33210 GCA_964525655.1 uncultured Occallatibacter sp. | reverse complement strand
AGATGCGACAGATCGCCACCTGGATTGAAAAGGCATTGGCGCGGCGCAACGACGACGCTGCCCTGGAGCGGATTCGCAATGAAGTGGCCGAGTTGGCCAATCAATTCCCGCTCTATGCGTGGCGGCGCGCGCCGCAGGCTGTGGGTGCATAAATTGCTTTTTTACTGAAGTCACGGTGCCCCATTCTTCACAGGATGGGGCACCATAGTTTTTGCCGAACGCAACTTGCCTTCCCCCGCCGGGTTGTATTTATTGTTGTTATTGATGACCCGCTAAGGGCTCAAGAGCTGCGAAGATTCGCTCTGTTCCCCCAGGGCATCCGGAGGTGATCATGAAAACCATTCATTTTGCATTGGCCACACTGCTTGTTCTTTCCGTTCCAGCCTTCGCTCAGCACCACGAGGGTGGCGGCGGCCATCAAGCGATCCCGTCCCATGGACCGAGTGCCTTCCACGGCACGCCCCATGCGGTCGAGCCCACCCGCAACTACAGCGACAAGGAGGGCCACCCCAACGCCCCGCATGTGGATGGCAAAGTCTGGGTTGGCCACGACACAGGCCGCGACGATGCGCGCCTTCATATCGACCACCCGTTCGAGCATGGCCGCTTTAACGGCGGCTTTGGCCCTCACCACGTCTGGCGCCTTGGCGGCGGCGGTCCGGGCCGCTTCTGGTTCAACGGCTGGTACTGGAACGTTGCACCGTTTGAGGTGGGCTTCTGCGACGGCTGGCTGTGGGATTCCGACCAGATCGTGATCTACGACGATCCGGATCACATCGGCTGGTACCTGGCCTACAACGTGCGGCTTGGAACCTATGTGCATGTGGAGTATCTGGGCATGTAGCTCTTGGTTGGTCTGGATCGGTTCGCTCAACGAGAGGGGATGGGCCGCAAGGTCTGTCCCCTTTCGTTTGTGTGGCGGCATCTGGTGCGGAGGATAGAGATGTGCATCGTGCCGATGAAGCGATAGAATAAGTCGCCGGGGCAGCCGTGGAATCGTTGAAATGCAACAGCGCTCTGGTTGAATCTTGAATCGCCGAGGTTCGGAAATGATGCTTCTACTCGTTCGCCCGTCTGTTATGTTTGGCGCTCTTGCTGGAATATTGGCCACAAGCGCGTGGAGCTCTCCAGCGCCGATCGTTCTCACGGGCGCCGACCGGCGGCCGGCCATTTCGCTCGACGGCGACTGGGCCACAATCGTCGACCCTTATTTCTCCGGTCTCTACAGTTTTCATCACGAAGAAAAGAAGAACGGCTGGTTCCTCAACCAGAAAGCCAAGCCCGGCGATCCCTTTCCCACCGAGTACGACTTCTCTAAAGCGCCCAAATTGAAGGTGCCCGCCGACTGGAACACGCAACGCGAGTCGCTGTTTTTCTACGAAGGGCCGGTCTGGTATGAGCGCGACTTCACTTATCAGCATAAGGAGCATACGCGTGTCTTTCTGCATGTCGGCGCAGCGAATTACAAGTCGTGGTTCTGGGTCAACGGGCAAAGGGTCTGCGAGCACGAGGGCGGCTACACCAGCTTCAACTGCGAGGTGACGGACGCAGTTCATGCGGGCGCTAACTTTGTGGTGGCCGCAGTGGATAATACGCGCCACGAAGACGGCGTGCCGACGCTGGAGACCGATTGGTGGAATTACGGCGGGCTTACGCGGTCGGTTTCGCTGATTGAAGTGCCGGAAGCTTTCATCGATCAGTACGATGTGCATCTCTCCCGCGCGCCAGAAACAAAACTCACCCCACACGGCAACGACTTCGGCATCATAGGCTCCTTGCAATTTGCGCACATAGAGGGCTGGGTGCACGTCGAAGGTGGCAAAATCGGCGACAATGTGCAGGTCGAGATTCCCGAGCTTAATTCCAAAGGATCTGGCGTGCTGGCAGCGGACGGGCGCGCACAGATTCATCTGGTTGCATCGAACATCGCACGCTGGTCTCCTGAGACACCGAAGCTCTATAAGGTCCGGATCAGCACAGGACAAGACGTGATCGAAGATCTCATCGGCTTCCGCACGATTGAAACGCGCGGTACGCAAATCCTTCTCAATGACAAGCCGATCTTTCTGCGCGGCATCTCCATTCATGCCGAAGCGCCGTATCGCACCGGCCGCGCAAACACCGACAAAGACGCCGAGACGCTGCTCGGCTGGGCCAAGGAGATGGGCTGCAACTTCGTGCGGCTGGCGCATTATCCGCATGATGAGACCATGCTGCGCGCGGCTGACCGCATGGGCCTGCTGGTCTGGTCAGAGAATCCGGTCTATTGGGCATTGCAGTTCGACAATCCCAAGGTGCTGGCCAAGGCCGAGCAGCAGTTGGACGAAGAGATCGGGACCTCGCGCAATCACGCGTCGATCATCTTGTGGTCGATGGCCAATGAGACACCGAACACAGAGGCCCGCACGCGCTTTCTTGAAACCGAAGCCGCACATGCGCGCGAGCTTGACCCCACGCGGCTGATTACCGCGGCGCTGCTGGTGCGCAGTGAGGGACATACAAAGATCGTGGACGATCCGCTGGGCAAGACACTGGACGTGATTGGCATCAATGAGTACATCGGATGGTATGAAGCGAAACCTGAGACGGCCGACATAACCGAGTGGCGCATCGACTATGACAAGCCGCTGATTGTGAGCGAATTTGGCGGCGACGCAAAGGCCGGCCTGCATGGCGGCGAAGACCAGCGTTGGACCGAGGAGTTTCAGGCCAACATCTATCGCCATCAACTCGGAATGCTGAACAAGATTCCGCAGCTTCGCGGCATGAGCCCATGGATACTGATGGATTTTCGTTCGCCGAACCGGCCGCTTACGGGGATTCAGGATGAGTTCAATCGCAAGGGGCTGATCTCCGACCAGGGCCAGAAGAAGAAGGCGTTCTTCATCTTGCAAAAGGCCTATGAGGAGAAGAGCGTGGGCCGGCCTGACTGAAAGGTCGGGAACTACGCGGTTCATCGCGATAGGGAACGCACATGCGGCGGTTTCGTTGCCGCCCTACGGGACGAAAACTCGTTTTTCAACTCGAATCCCAGGGCTGCGCCTTGCTTGCCCTGGGCTACTATCGCCGCCTCCCTCCGGGAGGTAGCCTCGGCGTTATCGGTAATAGACGAAAGATGAACGGTTCCCTGCATCAAGCACTCTCATGCGATTGCTCAATACAAGAACACCCGTTATTTCTCCAAGCTGGGCTAGTGAGTTATCCTTGACTAATGACGAATGAATCCATTGTTGCACTCATCGACGCTGAAATAACGAAGCTCACCCAGGTCCGCGCACTGCTGGCCACCACCGGTAAAGTGGCCGCGTTGGTCGCGGGACCGATCGCCAAGAAGGCTGCGAAGGCCGCTCCCATCAAAAAGGCGAAGAAGCGCCGCAGGTTGAGCCCCGAGGCACGCAAGCGGATCGCCGATGCGCAGCGCAAGCGCTGGGCCGCGCAAAAGGCCAAGAAGTAACTTGAGCCGAGGGCGCAACCCGCCCTTCGACTTCGACGCTGCAAATCAATCGATACAATTAGAGTCCCGCAATCACGAGCATGCGCGGCTCGGTCATTTCTTCGATGGCCGAGCGGATGCCCTCGCGGCCCAGGCCCGAGTCTTTGACTCCGCCAAATGGCATGGGGTCGAGACGCCAACTGGGCGTGTCTCCGACGATCAGCGCACCCACCTCGAGTTCGCGATAGGCGGTGAGGATGAGACCGGCATCGCGCGTGAGCAATCCGGCTTGCAGGCCGTACTTCGAGTGGTTCACTTCGGCCATTGCCTGCTCGAAGTCGTCGTAAGGCTCAATAGCCACAACCGGACCGAAGACCTCTTCGTCGCGCACCTTCATGCCGGGCTTGGTTCCGGTGAGAACCGCGGGCGCCACCATCGAGCCCTTGCGCTGGCCGCCCGTTACAAGCTTCGCGCCGCCCTCGACGGCCTCCTTGATCCACGAATCAACGCGCTCGGCGTCGGCAAGCCGGATAAGCGGGCCCACCTCGGTCGCCTCCGCTGCCGGATCGCCTGCAACCAGCTTGCCGGTTGCCTCGACGACCTTCCACAGGAAGGTCTGGAAGACGCTGCGATTCACAAAGACGCGCTGCACGCTGACGCAGGATTGGCCCGCGTAACCGAAGGCAGCATGGGCGGTGCGGACCGCCGCTTCGTCCAGATCAGGCCAATCGTTGTGAACGATGAGCGCCGCGTTGCCGCCCAACTCCAGCAGCACGCGCTTGCGCCCCGAGTGAGCCTTCAGTTCCCAGCCCACTTTGGCCGAACCGGTAAAGCTGACCAGCTTGATGCGATCTTCCTTCTCGGCCAGCCATGCGGTGTCTGCATTGCTCAACGTCAGAATGGCCAGCGCCTCTTCGGGCCAGCCAGCCTTGAGAATCACCTCGCCCAGCGCCAATGCGGTAAACGGCGTCTCTGGCGCTGGCTTCAGGATCACCGGACAGCCGGCGGCCATTGCGGGCGCAACCTTATGCGCTACGAGATTCAGCGGGAAGTTGCTGGGTGTGATGGCCAGCACCGGCCCCATCGCGAAGCGCTGCACCAGCCCCCAGCGGCCTTCGTTGCCCTCCATCAGGTCCAGGGGGATGCTCTCGCCGCCAAGGCGCGCGGTTTCTTCGGCGGCGGTCTTGAATGTGAGCACGGCGCGATCTACCTCGGCGCGCGCCAGGCGAATCGGCTTGCCCGCCTCCACCATAATCAGGTGCGCGAAGCGGTCCTTCTGCTCGATGAGCGCAGCGGCCACGTCCTCTAAAATCTCGCGTCGCTTCCAGCGCGGCAGGGCGCGGGTGCGGCGCAGGCTTGCCACGGCGTGGTTCACGGCCTGGCGCGCGTCGGCGCGAGTGGCCACGGTAACGCGGCCTACCAGCCCACGATCCCAGGGCGAGTGCACCTCCAGCGTTTCACCATCAATCCACTCTTTGCCGCATAGCAGAAATCCCGTTTGTGTTCCAGGCCGCATCTTCATAGTGTCGAGCTCCCCGTTTGCTCTGCACTGGATTCTACAGGGGCGAGGCGTGCGTGGGGCAGTCTTCCGGCACGCCGCACAACGGGCTTCGCAAGAAACTCCCAGCACGGTACACTGTTTCCCTATGATTCATAATGGCCGCAGCCGCAAACTTCCCTTCGATCCTGCCGAGGCGCTGGCGCATCTGCGCGCAGCCGACGCGAAGCTGGGCGCGCTGATCGAACGCGCCGGACCCTTCACACTTAAGCTCGATCCCTTGCCTTCACCCTTTGAGTCGCTGCTCGAGTCGATCCTCTACCAGCAGTTGCACGGCAAGGCTGCGGCCACTATCCACCGCCGGGTGCGCGAGTACTTTGGCGGCGATCCGGCACCGCAACTGCTACTTGACACGCCCGACGAGCCGCTGCGCGCGGCCGGCGTCTCAGGCAACAAGATCAAGGCGATGCGCGACCTGGCCGCACGCACTTTGGACGGTACGGTTCCGACGATCGCGGCCATCAAAAAGCTTTCGGACGCGGAGATTGTCGAGCGGCTCACCGAGGTCCGCGGCATCGGCCCGTGGACGGTCGAGATGCTGTTGATCTTCCGACTGGGCCGGCCTGACGTACTGCCGGCAACCGACTACGGAGTGCGCAAAGGTTTCGCGCTCACCTTCCAGCGCCTGCCCAAGACACGTCCTCTGGCGGCAGAGGATCTGCCCAAGCCCGAATTGCTGTTCAAAAGGGGAAAGCGCTGGGCGCCATTCCGCTCGGTGGCCAGTTGGTACCTGTGGAGGGCCTGCGACCTGGCGAGGAACACAGCGCCTACCGGGCGGTCCAGCCTACAATAATCAAACGCCCCTGTTGAGCGGCGACGGAAGAGCTTCATGCCCGCAAGCAAACGGTTCATCTGCATTCACGGTCACTTTTACCAGCCGCCGCGCGAGAATCCCTGGCTGGAGACGGTCGAGACGCAAGACTCGGCCGCGCCCTACCACGACTGGAACGAGCGCATCTGCGCCGAGTGCTACGCGCCCAACGGCGCTGCGCGGATCCTGAACAACAAGAACCGGATCACGCGCATCGTGAACAACTACGCGCGTATCAGCTTCAACTTCGGCCCCACACTGCTCAGTTGGCTGATTGAGAATGCGCCGCGCACCTACCGCATGATCATGGACGGCGAGCGCCGCAGCCGGAAGGCCTTTCGCGGCCACAGCTCGGCGATGGCGCAGGTCTATAACCACGTCATCATGCCGCTTGCGAACCGCCGCGACCGCGTCACCCAGATTCGCTGGGGCATCGCCGACTACCAGCACCACTACGGCACAGCGCCCGAGGGGATGTGGCTGGCCGAAACCGCGGCCGACAGCGAATCGCTCGAATTGCTTGCTCAGCACGGCATCAAGTTCACAGTGCTTGCGCCGCACCAGTGCAAACGAATTCGCCCGCTAAAGGAGGGCGCAGCCTGGACGGATACGCCCGGCGCGAGCGTGGAGATCACGCGCCCGTACCTTGTTCGATTCGACTCCGGCCTCTCCATCGCCGTGTTTTTTTACGATGGCCCAACCTCGCGGGCCATCGCCTTCGAGGGGCTGCTCAACTCCGGCGACAGTTTTGTGGCGCGGCTCAAGGCGGGATTCAAAGACAGCGCGCAGCCGCAATTGGTGCATGTAGCGACGGATGGCGAATCCTATGGCCATCACCACAAATATGGCGAGATGGCGCTGGCCTATGCATTGCGCATCCTTGAAGAGGACAAGGCCGTCAACCTGACCAACTACGGCAGCTTTCTCGAGCAGTTCCCCCCGCAGTTCGAGGCAGAGATCGTCGAGAACTCTTCGTGGAGTTGCGGGCACGGCATCGAGCGCTGGCGTTCTAATTGCGGCTGCAATACCGGCCACGGAGGCTGGAGTCAGGCCTGGCGCGCGCCGCTGCGCAAGGCCCTCGACGAGCTGCGCGACGGGCTGATTCCGTTGACCGATCAGGAGGGCGCCAAGCTCTTCAAAGACGTTTGGGGCGCCCGCGACGAATACATCGAGGCGATTCTCGACCACAGCCCGCAGTCGGTGGAGCAGTTCTTCCGCAAGCACCAGATCCGCAATCTTACGCCTCCGGAGCGCGTGCGCGCACTTGAATTAATGGAGATGCAGCGCCACGCTCAACTTATGTACACCAGTTGCGGCTGGTTCTTCGACGACATCTCGGGCATCGAGACGGTGCAGGTGATCGGCTATGCCGCGCGTGTGTTGCAACTGGCCAGGGAGATCTCGCTCGAAATGGCCGCGCCGCTGGAGCCGGCGTTTCTGGCCCGCATGGCCGAAGCCCGCTCCAACGTGGCCAAGGCGGGTGATGGCGCGCAGATTTACAAGGAGCAGGTTGCCACCAAGCAATTGGGGCTGGAGCAAGTCGCCGCCCACTACGCCATCAGCTCGATCTTCTCTTCCTTTGCCGAGGAGACCGACCTCTTTAGCTTCCGCGTCTGGCGCAACTCCTACGATGTATACACCTCTGGCCGCGGGCGGCTGGCCCTGGGCAGGGTCAAGATCGTCGGCGCGATTACAGGAAAGCAGCGAAGCTTCTCCTTCGCCGTGCTTCACTTTGGCGATCAGAACATTACCGCCGCGGTCAAGGCCTATGAGCCGGAGGATGCGCCGGCCTTCGAGGTCTTCGCCAGCCAGGCGGCGAACTTCGTGCAGCGCGCCGACTTTCCCGAGGTGATTCGGCTGCTCGACCGCTACTTCGGCCACATGGATTACTCGCTCACTTCGCTCTTCGGCGATGAGCAGCGGCGCATCGTGCAGCTTATTCTCACCTCAACGCTGTCGGACATCGAGAGCTCGCTGACCAGCATTTACGAGGACCACGCAAGCCTGCTGCACTTTCTCTCACAAGCCGGCTTGCCGAAGCCGCCGGCTCTCACACTGGCTGCCGGTTTCGCGATCAATGCGGGACTGCGACGGGCATTGGAGAGCGACCCCATCGATCAGCCGCAACTTCGCTCCTTCCTGTCGCTGGCCAAGGCCGACCAGGTACCGCTGGAGACGGCCACGCTGTCTTACATCGCCGACCTTCGCATGAAGCGCGCCATGATCGACTTACAGATGTCGGCCGGTTCGCTGGAGATGCTGGACCGGGCGCTGACCCTGGCCCGGACGCTGACCGAGTTGCCCTTCGATCTGAATCTCTGGCAGGCGCAAAACATCTGGTACGAGATCCTGCGAACCACAAGCTACGCGCTTACAGCGCTTGCCGCCGACGACCGCCCGCGCTGGGATAAGAGCTTCAGCGATCTGGGAACCTGCCTCACGATCGACTGTGCCGCCATCGGGGCGCAGGACCCGGCCGCGGTAACTACGGGGGACTAGTTGTCGATCTGAGAGAGCTCAACCGGCCTTTTCAAGCTTTCCGTTTTTGAGTGCAAAGCGTTCTCCGCGCCAGACGATTGTGTTGCCGGCAAAGCCCGCAACCCAGACTCCCATGGCGACCAGATCGCGCAGTGGCAGCAGCCAGAGATTCGGCAGCACCTGATGGTCGGCCAGTACTGCTGCACCCACTGTCATAGCCAGCGTGAGGCGCAGAAAGAAGCTCAACCCCAGCAGCCACATGCTCAACGGACTCGCCCCGCTGGCCAACACATTGAGCAGAGCCCAGCCCAGCCCATAGGTGAAGATGAGGCCCGCGTAGCCCCAGGGCCGCGCGTCGCGGACGGTGCGAGCCCAGCGCAACTGGTGGTCGAGAAAGCCGCGCCAACCATAAGCCGGGATTCCGGTCTCGACGACTTCGTGAGTCAGCGCCACGCGGTAGCCCGCTTTGTCTACGCGCACGCCCAACTCGTAGTCGTCGGCCAACTGATCCACCAGCGGCAGGAGGCCGCCGATCTTGTCGAGCGCCTCGCGGCGGAGTGCCAGAGTGGAACCGAGACCATAGTGCAGCCCATTCTCAAGTATCTTCGCGAGCAGCACCGAGGGCTGGAAGTCGGTCGCAATGCCCAGCGCTTCCAGCTTTGAGGGCAGCGTGCCATGGGCGCGGCCGCGATAGAGTGCGGTGACCAGACCAACCTGTTGCTGGGGCTTGTCTTGCCTCTCAGCCGGAGCGAAGCAGGCCATCACCCGCTCCAGATAGTGAGGCGAGACGGCGATGTCTGAGTCGTTGATGAGCAGAAAGGAGTAACGGGCACGCGGGGCAAGCTGGACCAGCGTGCTGACCTTGCCGTTCGTTCCCAGCCGCTCAGGGCACTCAATGAGGCGGATCGCGGACTCTGGAAATTCGGCTTGCAATTGCTGAACGGCCGCAGCAGCAGGGTCGTCTATCGAGGAGACGCCAAAGAGCAGTTCGTACTCTCCCATATAGCTCTGGCGGCAGTGGCTGCGGAAGGCGTCCAACATGCCGGGGTCGGTCCCTTTGAGGGACTTGAGCACGCTGACACTGGGCGTGAAGGCCGCCAAGGAACCGTACCGCCGGGCCAAAAAGACCCACGCCGCCACCCATGCCGCGAGGAAGTAGCCGATTCCTGCGACGGCCAGCACCGTGGTTAGAGTCTCCACGGATTGTGCCAGGACGTGCGTCATGCTGGGGGTAAGTGTAAAGGAAGAGAGGTGAAGCGGCCTACTTTTGCACTTTGGGTCTCCATTTCTTCATAGTTCGAGAGCGGCGCACAAATCTGCTTCTGTCTCAGCATCCCCGACCCGCCACAAACATTCAGAGGAAAAACCAAGGCGCCGCTCGACGCCGATCGTCTGCGACCGGGAGCCGTCGCAGGTCCCAACTTGCTCGCGTACGAATGAGCCTTCACTGACAGTGGTCGATCTTTCACCGTAAGTATTTACAAAGAAAGATATCCAGATGAATGGCCGGCTTTTCCGGTTCAAGCCGGCCACTCTCTCGTCGCGAGCAATCGCTCAGATCTCGTCCATTCGCAAGTTGACTGATGCACTAGCCGTTGCTAGTCTACACACAAGCTACTCAGATCATCAGAAGAGGCAGGCGAAAGCGCACGGGGAGGGACAGATCCTTTCATCCTGCGACCGGTGCGGCTGCGAACAGCAGTTTTCCGTCGGGACCGGCATTTGGTAGCAACCTCATCCAAGTGAGGATGGCGAAGCTATGCTCGAAAATCGGGCGCTATGGTATCTAATGCGGGATTCTCTTCGGTTATGCTGCGCTCACCGGGCTCAGGCCGGCAGTATTGAGCACGACTCATTGAAGCGCACATCGAGGACCGGAGAAGAGGAAGCCAGTTGACAGAGCAAGACGAAACGCAAAACGGCCGTTTCGGAGGCCGGGTTGCAGAAAGCAACCGATTCTTCGATCCCGAAGACCAAGTGTCCCTCCGGGAAATTGCGCTTGTTCCCTGGAAGCGGAAGGGCGTCATCGCCAGTTGTACGGCTTTTTGCGTACTTGTAGCGATCCTCATCTGCTATATGATGCATCCGAAATATAGGGCCACCGCGATGATTGAGCTCAATGAAGCCAAGACCAGCGGTGCCGACATGCTCTCCAACATGGCGTCGGAGGAGACGGGCGATCCTGATGAACTGAAAACCAGAATCCAAACCGAGATTGCGGTCATCAAGGACGACTCGATCGCGTTGGCAGTGATGGGCAAGTTGGGGATGTTCCGACTTGATAATCCCGACCGGTTCAGCAAGTCCCCCGGACCCATTATCGGCGAAGAAGCTCTGCCCGCCAGCCGGCGGGAAGGCCTGATTGGCAACTTCGAAGGACATCTGACGGTAGCGGAGGTGGAGAGTTCGCGCCTCATTGCCATCACCTATACCAGCAGGGATCCAGTCGAAGCCGCGAAGGTCGCCAACCAGGTTGTTGCCGAGTACAAGTCCTATCTGCTGAGCTCGAACTTCAATTCATCGAAGGAGGTTTCGCAGTGGCTCTCCTCCCAGTTGGGCGATCTCTCCGACGAGGTGACCAAGTCTCAGCAGGCTGTGGCGGAGTTCGAGCGCACTCACAATCTCTCCTCCGCAATGCTGGGTCTGGCTAACCTCTCAAGCGGGGGTGCGCCCGGATCACCGTCTGGCGGCGTAGCAGGCGCACAGATACCGGAGTTGGAGCGTCTGACGGCTCTGAACGAAGAGGTAACCCAGGCTGAGGCCGCGCGCCTGGCACAGGAAGCGATCTTCCGTCTTACAGAAACCGAGAATCCGGAGTTGATCTCCTCGCTTGAAGCGAGCTCTCTTCCAGGCTTAACCGGCTCCTCGGTCCTCTCTCAAGGCGGCGGCCTGGATCTCCTCAATTCCCTGCGGGGGCAGGAGGCCTCTGCGCGTGTGGCGTATTCGGCTGCGGAGACCAAGTACGGCCCGAAGAACCCCCATCTAGTTGAGATCGCCAGCCAACAAAAATCGCTGGACGCCCAGATTCAAGTCGAGTTGGTCAAGATCAAGCAACGGGCGAAGGACGATCTTGTCATGGCTCAGCAACACGAAAAAGCGCTGCGCGCCGCCTTTGAAGCGCAGAAGCTCGTGACCAGCAAGATGAATGACGATGTCGTGCAATTGGGGGTTCTGATGGCCCAGGCCCGCTCCAGCCGCGACTTGTACGACATTCTCTACGCCAAGCTGCAGGAAGCCAATATGGAGGCCGGCAACAGCGCAACCAATGTAACCGTCGCCGATCCCGCTCGTCCTCCGGGCAGTCCCTATATGCCACAGCCCACTACATTCATTACGCTCGGTCTTTTTGGTGGCCTTGTCCTGGGCCTGGGCCTGGCCTACCTTCTGGAAAGCCAGGACGACACGGTCGCAGACAGCTTCCAGGTGGAGACCGTATCGAACCTTCCGGTTCTAGGCATGATTCCATTTCACCGCATGGAATCCAGACCCAGAGAGGGCGTCCTGGCCACCGAATCCAGTTCCTTCCTCTCGGCTCCGGAAAGCGCAACGGCTGAGTCTTTCCGCAGCCTGCGGTCAGTTCTGACCCTCTCAGGAATTGGGCGCAAGTTGAAGGTGCTCTCCATCACCAGCGCTCTCCCCGGAGAAGGCAAATCCTATACTGTCTATAACCTGGGACTCGCCTTTGCCGCGTCCGGCCTCAGAGTTCTCATCGTCGATGCCGATCTCCGCCGGCCCCGACAACATGCACTCTTCCGCGCAGCGCGCGAGGACGGGCTGACGGATGTTCTGGCCGGCCTGAAGACGTTTGACGAGGTTCTTGTGGCACATCCCGTGGAGCCGAATCTGACCCTGTTGTCTGCCGGCCGGCAGTCGCCGCTGGCCGCGGAACTGCTGGGGGCGGGTGAGATCGAAAAGGTCTTTGACGCCGCCCGGGCGCGGTTTGACCTTACGCTGGTGGACAACGCGCCGGTCCTGCCGGTTGCCGACGCGATTATCGTCGGGACCCACTGCGATGGAACCATCGGAGTGTTGCGAGCGGGCCAGACCTCTCGAAAGGCCTTACGCCGCTTCGCGCAGACCCTTGCCCGGCACAACGTTCGCATCCTCGGTATGGTGATTGAAGCGGTGGACATGTCGGCTACCGAATACCGGAGCGTGTATGGCTACAATGTGCAGGGTTATTATGGCGAAAAGTAAGATCGCGATGAGCCGCGCTCTCCCGCTTCTGCTGGGCGTTGTCTTGCAGTTGGAGATGATGACCGTAACCGGCAACGCGCAGGCTCCGTCCGGAACTCTGCAACTTCCGGACACCGGCATGGCTTCTGCGTCCGGCAAAGCGGGAAGCGCAAGTGCTGGGCAAGCTCAGGGGCCCTCCATCATTCCCAAGGACTTCTCTGAGTTGCTCATCGAGCCCGGAGATCTGCTGAGCGTCAATATCTACGATGCTCCAGAGCTCAGCGGTTCCTATCGTGTGGACGCTGCGGGAAACCTCGCGATTCCTCTCTGCGGCAAGGTGAATGTTCGTGGGCTGAGCTTGAGCGAAGGGGCAAAGCGGGTTGAGGCTGCGCTCATCGATCGTCAGATTCTGGTCCAGCCGCAGGTGAACGTCGACGTGGTGCAGTATGCCGGTCAATACGTGAGTGTGCTTGGCGAGGTGGGCAGCCCAGGACGGGTAACGCTGATCGCACCGACCAAGCTCGGCGAGGTCCTTGCCGAAGCCGGAGGCTTGACTCCACTTGCCGGCACGCGCATCAAGATCCGTCATGCAGCCGATGACGCCGCGCCCGACGAGGAGGTTCCTTACTCTCGCGGCCAGAGCAATCGTGAGACAGCCGCTCTCCTGATTCGCCCCGGCGACTCGATTCTCGTTCCGCGGGCGGGCATCGTCTATGTTTTGGGGGCAGTCAACCGGCCGGGCGGCTACGTGATGCAGGAGGATGGCAAGCTGAATGTCGCCGAAGCCCTGGCGCTCAGCGGAGGGACGGTTTTGGATGCCAACACCGGAGGGCTTCGGGTGATCCGGCGCAATCCGGATGGAACCGTATTGGATTTTCCGCTCTCCTACAACGCGATTGCGAAGGGAACCCAAACGCCGCTTCAACTTGAGCCGCAGGATATTGTCTACGTACCCATGAGCAAGGCTAAAAACGCATTTACCTCCACGTTGGGAATTATTCAAGCTGCCGCCTCATCGGCCGTTGTCACTTTCCACTAGTCCGTTTGCAGGAGCGGGCAGCGTAAAGCCGCACAACACGGCGCGACCTACCTGCTAAGTTGCTGCCAATCCTCCTGAAGAGCGTCGACGATCGAATCCAGTATGCAACGGGTGCTGTCTTGTGAAGAGAGGCTCCTGTCGTTCCAGGAGCCGAAAAGCGCCTTGGTCTGCTGAAGAATCGCCGCGATCCGCGGGTCGCTCCGGCGCCTATCTCGATGCCAGCGCCGCGGAGACAGAATGAGCGCGAACGCAACACCCCGGCAGCGATTGAGGAGTGGCTTCCTCCGGCAATTCATGGGGCGGGAGATCTGGGCGCTGACCGACCAGTCGGTTGTCAGCGCGACGAACTTTCTGACCAATATCATGCTCGCCCGCTTTATGGGCCTTCGCGAATTTGGAGTCTTCGCGCTGGCATGGATGTCGGTGCTGTTTGTCAATAGCCTTCAGAACGCGCTGATTGTCGCGCCGATGATGAGCATAGGCCCCAAACAGGAGGAAAAGGACCGGCCTTGCTACTTTGGCGCTGTCGTTTTTCAGGAGCTCGTTCTTGTTGCCTTCTGTTTTGTCCTTGTCTATGGCGCTCTCGCGGTCTTCGGCAGCTTCCTCCGGTTTTCTGAGATCAAGCACCTTGCGCTTCCTCTTGCGGTCGCAGCATTTGCCTATCAATTGCAGGACTTTTTGCGGCGCTATTTTTTTGCGACCAGCCAGAGCCGGCGCGCTCTTGCCGACGATGCTCTCAGCTACCTTACCCAACTGCCGATTCTGCTGCTGCTCCATCGCACGGGCGATCTGAACAGCGCAACCGCGCTTTGGGCCATGGCAGGCACATCGCTTCTCGGACTGTTGCCAGGAATCTTCTGGATCGAACGGCTCGATTTCAACTGGCTCTGGATCGCTTCCGTCTCGTGGCGACACTGGAGAATCTCCCGCTGGCTTTCGGCCTCGTCCCTGCTTCAATGGACCTCCGGCAACCTCTTTGTCATCGCCGCCCCACTCTATTACGGCGCAGCCGCCGCCGGCGTCTTGAAGGCCTCGCAGAACCTGATGGGCGTGACTCATGTCTGGTTTCAGGGACTGGACAACGTGGTTCCAGCCGAAACCGCTCGCCGGCTGCGACAGGGCGGTGTGCGGCCCATGCTTGGCTATACGCGGTCGATTCTGGTCAAGTGGGGCGGGCTGACCCTGCTCTTCGCATCCGCCATGGCGGTGGCGCCTGGCTTCTGGTTGCGGTTGGTGTATGGACCTGAGATGGTTCAATACGGCTACATCCTGCAGTTGTATGCTTTGCTCTATGTCGTTGTCTTCTTGGGCGGCCCGATGCGCGCCGGTTTGCAGGCCCTAGAATTCACAGTTCCTATCTTCTGGTCTTATCTGGCAATGACTGCCTTTGCGATTGCCTTCGCGGTTCCGCTGGCAAAATGGCTGGGATTGAGCGGCTCGCTCTTAGGACTCATCGGATCGCAAATCTTGTTTCAAGGCATCGTCGGCTCCGCTCTACTGCTGAAATCGGGCCAGGTCGCCAAGAAAGCCGCTCTCGCACAGAAACCAGCTTCCGTCGGAGAGTGAGATAGAGATAATGAAGAACCTATCAAGGGACGCGAACCTGGGCATCTCAGACTTCCGGGTCGCAGCCGTATTGGCCTTCGTGATCCTGAATCTAGCGGTGCTCTTCCTTCGCATCGTCAGTATTCGGCTTTATGGCTCACTGTGTCCGTTCGATAGCAGTCTGGCGATCTACCCCGTCTGGAAAGTCATCCACCACCTGCCAGTTTACGAGTGGCCATTTTCGTATCCGTTCTCTCTTGCGCTGTACAACTATCTTTTCTATTACAGTTATGCTTTCTTCCTGAGGTTGGCCGGAGCATCGGGCGCCGGCATCATGATGTGGGGCCGCTTTCTCACACCGGCTTTCCCGATCGTGGGCGCAATAGCACAGTGGAGACTTGTGCAACGCCATCTCAACTTGCGCGGAGCTCTTAGTATTCTGTCGTTTTTCTTTGCAGTAGGCCTCTGGTTCTGCACCTCGATCGTCCGTCATTGGGCCCTCAGCATACGTCCCGACATGGCTTCAGTCGCGCTGGTCATGATCGCCCTTTATCTGATCGCGAGGCATCGGCGCTTCAGCTTTGCGTTTGCGGGCGCGCTCTTCTATCTGGCGTGGTCGTTCAAGCAGACCGTCGTTCTGGCGCTCGTCGGTGTGTGCTTGTTCCTGGTGATTGAGAAGCGGTGGCGCGATCTGGCGGTGCTGGCAGCTGTATTTGCGGCGTTGGCTGGCGCAACGCTTCTCCTTGGAACACCCGAGTACCGATTCGACATCCTGGTCGCGCCAGGGCTGGTCAGGGAATTCAGCCTTAGATGGGCCTCCCAGGTGGCGCCGAAATCCATGATTTCGAATTGCTATTGGATTCTTGCTCCCGTAGCATTGTTGCTCGCGCAAGCTGGACGCCGGGCTGACGACACCGTTCGAATGCTCACCATCGTCCTTGTCGTTGCCTTGGCCGGAGGATTGGCTGGGATGACAAAGGTGGGCGCCTGGGACAATTACCTTCTCGAGGCGTTCGTCGCAGGCTCCACTCTGCTGCAGTTGGCTGTCTTTTCGGCGCCAGGACGACTTGCAAGCGCTCTGGTCCTGTTCGGGTGCATCGTCCCGGCAATACAGATTGCAACTGCGCCGAACGGACCCCATTTGCACCCATTTGGCACGGTGGGGATTTTCTCGGCCGCTGACTACGCAGATGCATCGTCGCTAAGAGATCGACTGGCGACAATGAAAAAGCCGATCTTCACCACGGACCCCATGTTTTCACTTCCTTGGATCTCGAACGACAATCGCGCCCCTGCTTTGGTGATCGATAACATTTTTCACGATGCTACTCGCGCGCGTTGCCAAAGCGGATGCGTCGAAGGCATGCTGCAAAGAGGCGAGGTCCCAACCGTGATGCTGCTCAGCTCCGGTGATAGTTACCAAGGCAGCTTGAATCCGAATTACGAGAAGGTCGGTGAGGCTCGTGAATCGGGCCGGCTGTGGAGTATCTACGAGATCAGACCGCCGGCGCGGGCATCCGATCCGTCGATGAAACCCTAGGCATCCCGCACCGGATCGCAGGAGCATAATCGAAGACTCATGAAGCCTCCCGAAATTACCGTTATCGTTCCGATCTATAACGGGTCGAGTTATCTCGCTGAGACACTTCATTCCTTGTTGTCCCAGACATTCGGAGACTTCGAGTTGCTTGCTGTCGATGATGGAAGCATAGATGGATCGTGCGATATTGTTCGCTCTTTCAAGGATGAGCGAGTACGTTTGATCCAAAAGAAAAATGGCGGACTTTGCGAGGCGTTGAACCTCGGCATCGCGGAGGCCAGGGCCCCTTATATCGCTCGTTCCGATCAGGATGACATCAGTCTTCCTGAACGGCTTGAACATCAGCTGCGGGTGATGGCAGATCATCCAGAGGCGCTCGGCGTCTTCGCTTACAGCACCAAATTCGGGAGCAAGCACCGCTGGTCGAATGCAGACAAGATGGTAATGGCGCCGGGCGAACTGAAGGAGTATGAACCGATGGTGGACGGCTGTCTGCTCTGTTCGACCATGTTTGTTCGAACTGCGGCACTCAGGTCTATCGGCGGCTTCAGGCAGTCGTACTACCCGGCAGACGATTGGGACCTGGAGTGCCGATTGGCACAGGCGGGCAAGGTCTTAATCCTGCGCGAGCCGCTGATCGCCTACCGTTTCCAAACGGACGCAAACACCTACCGGTTCTTTGCCACTATGAGAGAGAAGGCTCGCTGGGCAAAAGACTCTAACCGGCGCCGTCTGCAGTCGACTCCGGAACTGACCTTCGACGAGTTTAAGCTAGCCCAGGCAAACGATCTTTGGTCGCGTTGGGGAAGATACCTCAGAGACTCATCCAAACTGCAGATGCGGATCGCTGGGCAAAGGTATTTGGATGGCCGCTATTGGGCTGGCGCTGGCCACCTGATTGCGGCGATCCTGCTCAATCCTGCTGACTTTGTCGGACGTGTAAGATTTTATTTCGCTCATGAGTGATCGCCTGCGCACCGCCGGGACAACATCACCTTCCTTGTATTACGGCACTGAATTGGCGCCGCAGGACTTGGACGGGAAAAACAAGCAGGAATCTTCATCGCTCTCACCTCAACCACAAACCCTGTCGTTGAGTGAATTCCTCCCGGCGCTGTTCGAGTCGTTTACCGAGGAAGGATTGCGGCCATGCGTCTTGCGGAATTATGAGGGATTTCCCGTCCACAATGTTGGCGGCGACATCGATTTCCTGATTCGTCCGTCAGAGTTGCCGCGCGCCATCCGTGCGCTTAGATCCTTGCATAACATTCGAGTCGTCGGCTATTCCCAAAGTCACTGGGTGGCGCACGCACACTTGGAGGGGATTTCTCCCGCTCCTGAAGTGCGCTCGCTTGCTCTCGATTTCATCTGGAGTTTGAACTGGAAGGGACTCGAGTACCTCTCAACTGAGTCTGTGCTTCAAGCAGCAATGCCGCGACACGCCGGGGGCTTGACTTTTCTTGTGCCGTCACCAGTCCATGAGGCGATCATCTCGCTGTTATCGAGCCTTCTTGTCGGTGGGTGGCTTAATGAGAAGTACTTCACCAAATTGCAACAATCGTTCGCGGACGACAGCCTCAAAGTGACAGCGGCTCTGTCGGCGAGCTTCGAAAATGGGGTTGCGAAGAGATTAGTGGCGTCGGTGATTGACGGCGATAGGCAGAGGATACTGAGTTGCGTCAGGCCTCTTCGCGTCTCATTGGCTCGGCGCAGTCTGCTGCATAGGCCGTTGCGCAGCGTCTTATCCGTCGCCCGATACTATATGCGCGAATTTGGGGTGCGCTGTACGCCGGCAACCCTCGAATCAGTTTGCATACTGGGATGCGACGGCCGCGCCAGGACAACAATCATTGAAAGCCTGATTCCGATGCTTCGCAACTCGGCGACGACAGTTGAGAGATACCAATTCGGACCTCAGCTCTTTACAATGCAAGCGTCAATCGGAAATGCAATTGCGGAATCGGACACCGAAGATCGAAGCACATCTTTGGTCCCTTTGGCGACAATCTTCAAGAGAATTGCAGGAGAATGGATAGGTCAGTTCAAGAAGAGAAATAATCTAACGCTCCGGATCGGCACGAGCAGTTACTATGACCTGCTGTTTGATTCGCAAGAGCATCGCCTTAGGATGCCATCATTGTTTGCGAGAGTTGTTGGACATCTTCTTCCCGCCATCGATTTGTTGATCGTGCTGGACGAAACTGAACAGGGAATGCAACTAGGGAGCCACCAAGCGCCTTTCGCGGAAGGAGCCGGGCGAAATGAGACCAGACCTGACTTTGCGAAAGTGAGGGACCGTCGCGTCATTCCAAAGGCGTGCGGACCGTCACCGAGCGTCGTGGAAGAGGTGTATGCCGAGATCATCGATATGCTGGCTCAAAGAACGAAAAGCAAGCTCAAGAGCCATTTCGAGTCCCCCTGAACAATCGACGCACATGGTCATCTTAAGGATCGCCTGAGGGGATTCGTGATCAATACGTAGCTTCAGGTCCAGCAGAACTTAATTCATCAGGCAGAAGAAAGCCCGAATGCCAGGGAGAGAGAGATCGGGCCACGGTCACAGACCTGCGGTCATAAAGGAGGTTAATCTGAAGGTAGCAATTCTCGGTCCCGATGGCGCCGGTAAGAGCTCTGTCATTCAAGGATTGATGGCCAAATTGAGCGATGGTAAACGCAGGCTGAAGATGCGTCATCTGAAGCCGCGCCTCGTGATACTGCGTCATACTGATTCGCTAACTGTGGTAACTGATCCTCATGGCAAACCGCCGCGGTCGGCGCTGATTTCGGTTGCTAAAATATCAGTTTGGCTCATCGAGGAGTGGTATGCCAGCATCTTTCAAGATCGAAAAAATGTATTGCTCATTTGCGACCGGTACTATCATGATCTCTTGATCGATCCAAAGCGCTATCGCTATGGAGGCCCCGACTGGGTTGCCAAACAGGTCGGAATGTTGATGCCGCAGCCGGATCTGTGGGTGCTATTGGATGCTCCGGCAGAAGTGTTGCAGGCGCGCAAGCAGGAAGTACCCCTGAACGAGACTCTGAGACAGCGCGACGAATACCTGTCATTCATCCATGGCCAAGGAAACTCTGTGATTGTGGATGCGGCTCAGTCGCTCGACAAGGTCATCAGCGATGTCGAAAACGCTGTCACAAGAACCTCAGTCCCGAGCCTTGGCATCCATGAGTGAGATAGGGATCTTCTACAACACTGAGCAGCATTCCGCTGCGACGCATCTTGCCCTGCGCTGGAATCGACGAGTACGTTTTATTGTTCCGCGGAAAGCGGCTGCACAGAGAGCGTGCTGCACGACCTTCAGCCCAGGGCGATTAGAACTTAGCCTCAGAGCTATTGCAAGTCTGCCCCGGGTCTTTGGCGCGGTTAGCTGTATAGAAGCCGAACCTCTGGCATCGATCAGAGAGGTCATCACCAACGAGGCTGGGCTGTCCTGTTGCCGTGCTGGGACTCCAGGACCATGGTCGAAAGACACCATTTTATTCTTGGACAAGACCACACTTGACCCACTGTATATCGTGAAAGCCGGGGCAGGAGAAGCCGTCAACGTACTCCTCCAGAACGAAGCCCAGTGGCTGCGTACCCTGCGCAGAGAGCCATCCCTCATTGACAATATTCCCGAACTTCTTACGCATCGTTCTTGTGCAGAGCTCTCTTTTGTAGTGGGGCGCCCGATCGCGGGAGTTATTGACCCTAGATTCGGGGAGACACACATCGATTTTCTGAGAAAGCTCCAGGAGTACTCGGAGCAGACAATGTGGTTTGCAGAGTCCAGAGTTTATCGAAATATGCGTGCGCGCTTGAATAATCTCCACGGGATGCTGTCGGATGCGTGGCTAAATCGTTTCGACCGCGGCATGCGAGCCATCGAGCGGGCGCTGTCAGAGACGCCACTCCTGGTAGTGGCGGCGCACAACGATTTCACGCAATGGAATATTCGCAGAATAGGTGGCGTCGCCAAAGTCTTCGACTGGGAGTACGCTGACTACGAGCAGCTCCCATTGTTCGATCCTCTTCATTTCTTTTTGCTGCCGTTGGGATTAAAAAGGGAGTCACAGGCCAGGATCGTTCGTCGAATGCTTCAAGGTCTGCAAGTTTGTCAGCAACAGTTTGACTCAAGGTGGACCTACAAGCCGGAGATACAGGCCCTGGCATATCTCATCAATCTTTGCACGCTCTATCTTTGGTCGGTCTCCGGAAGGTCCGAATCGAATCCCGTAGTTCAAAGCTATGGCCTGATTATTGACTATCTGTGCCGTGACAAAGTGTGACCTCGATCAGCCGGGTTTGTTGTCGATGAGTATCATGCACCTGTTAGTTTCGCTGAGTTTCATCAGAGCAGCAGAACGTTCCATTAAGACAATAGAACCTTCAGCATCGTTATTGGAGAATTGGCTTTGTGCCGCATCGGCAAGAGGTGGACGGGATGAACAGTAAACTGATCGTGGTTACGGGCGCGGGCGGGTTCATTGGCGGGAATCTGGTAGCTTCATTACGGCAAAGGGGTTGCAGTATACGCGCCGTCGACATAAAACCTCTAGATCGTTGGTATCAGAGATTTGACGATGCCGAGAGTCTCTGTCTTGACCTGAGCGAAAAGGAGAATTGCGAATTCGCTGCAAGGGGCGCCGCGGAGATCTACAATCTCGCTGCGAACATGGGCGGTATGGGATTCATCGAAGGGAATAAGGCCCTGTGCATGCTGTCTGTGTTAATTAACACTCATATGCTGATGGCGGCACGCAAGTGCGGCATTGAGCGATATTTCTATTCTTCCTCGGCTTGTGTTTACAACGGAACTTTGCAGCATACCTCCGATGACGGCGAAAAGTATTCGCCGCCGGCATTGAAAGAGACGGACGCTTATCCCGCTTTAGCTGAAGATGGTTACGGCTGGGAGAAGCTCTTTTCCGAGCGGATGTGCCGACACTTCATGGAGGATTTTGGCCTCTACACCCGAGTGGCTCGCTTCCATAATGTGTATGGCCCCTGGGGAACCTGGTTCGGCGGCCGCGAGAAAGCTCCAGCAGCCATTTGCCGCAAGGTGATCGAAGCTCAATCCACAGGCAAGAACGAGATTGAGATATGGGGAAACGGTCACCATACTCGCTCCTTTTTGTACATCGACGACTGCATCAAGGGCATCGACCTGATACTTGCCTCAAAGATTATCGAGCCTATTAATCTCGGATCGAGCGAAGCTGTAAGCATCAATCAGCTAGTGGATATTGTTGAGGACATCGCAGGGATCAAACTGAAGCGAAGGTATGTCCTGGACGCACCCAAAGGCGTGAATGGCCGGAATAGCGACAACGCGATGATCCGTGAGCGTCTCGGGTGGGAGCCAAGCATACCGCTTCGGGTAGGTTTGGAGAAGACGTACGCTTGGATATATGAGCAATACCAACTGCGCGAGCGGGGCGCTAAAGGCGTAGTGCGCGAGGCTGATGATTAACAATCATGGAAGTGAATACAGAGAGGAAGCGATTCCTCATTTTGTAGTTGCTTGGGCGTCGTACAAGTTCTTTGCAAGGGTTGCTGGATTCCGTAACTTTCTTTCGATTCATTCAGAATCATTGCGCTCACGTGCAATCAGTTTTTCTAAGAGGTGTTCGGTGTAATGGCGGCATTGCCCAGAATCAGCGTAGTTGTCACATCCTTCAATCAGGCACAATATCTGGAGCTGACTCTGCGGTCGGTTATCGATCAGAATTACCCTGGTCTCGAGCTGATAATAATAGACGGAGGCTCTAGCGATGAAAGCCCGGATATTATTCGCAAGTACCAACAGCACATGGAATATTGGTGCAGCGAGCCCGATGGAGGCCACCCACAAGGAATCATTAAGGGTTTTGCTCATGCAACCGGAGAAATCTTGTGTTTTCTCAACAGTGATGACCTTTTTGAACCTTGCACCTTGCACGAGGTTGGGAGATATTTCGCCCAGCATCCCGGCGTTGAGGCCGTTTACGGAGACGCTACATGGATTGACGCTGCAGGAAGCGTGCTGATGCCAAAGAAGGAGATACCCTTTAACCGATTCATTTGGCTTTATACTTACAATTATGTCCCTGGCATGTCCATGTTCTGGCGCAGGACCATATACGACAGAGTCGGCGGAGTGAATCCGGAATATCCGTTGGCATTCGATGCGGATCTATGGATACGATTCAGCGATCACGGGAGAATTGAGCACGTCGCACGACAGTGGTCGCGAATGCGCTATTATCCGGAACAGAAAAACAGGCGTTTCCGCGAGAAAAGTGACCGTGAAGATATGATGATCCGAGCTCGCTACTGGAAGAATCAGAAGAAGCCATTAACATATACCCTTCGCCGGACAATTGCTCTTAGCCTGCGAATTTTTTTGAAACTGGTGAGTGGTTGTTATAGTTGGGGTTATCCAAAATATCTGGAAAGATCATGAAGGTTCTGCTTTCCGCATACGCATGCGAGCCGCATAAGGGGTCGGAGCCAGAGGTCGGCTGGCAGCGGTCCTTGCATATGATGGCGCATGCCGAGGAGGTTTGGGTGCTGACGCGCGCGAACAACAGATCGGTTATTGAAGCAGACCCCTTGAGTTGTACGCCCGGATTGCACTTCATCTACTATGACCTTCCACAGTGGGTTCTGAGCTTAAAGAAGCGGGTTTGGTTCCTTCCTTTTTATTATCTTCTATGGCAATTGGGAGCATACCGTCTGGCCGCCAGGCATCACCGCAACCGAGCGTTTGACTCTGTTTACCATGTAACTCTTACCAGCATGCTGCCGGGTTCCTTCATGGGCTGGCTCGGGATCCCGTTTGTTATTGGACCCATAGCAGGTGGAGAACGCGCGCCGCTTCGCTTGCGCCGCAGCATGCCAATACGGAGCAAGTCTCGCGAGTTGCTTAGGGACTTTGGAATTCTATTTCAACTCTGTAGTCCGCTGACGCATTTGACGTGTGCTGCTGCGAAGCATATCCATGTCACGACACCGGAGAGCCTGCGTTTGATTCCACGCAGGTGGCATTTTAAGACATCGGTGCAACTGGCTATTGCATCGAGTGGACACGTTGCAGGAAATGATAAGTGTCGGCGTCCAGACTCGCCACGATTTGTCTTTGTTGGTCGCCTTCTTTTCTGGAAAGGTTTGCATTTCGCGATTCAAGCACTCGCGAAGGCTAGAACGACAAATCCAGCGGTGACTCTTACTGTGATCGGCAGTGGCCCCGATGAGCGGCGTTTGCGAGAGGTAGCGAAGAGATTCGGCGTGGCGGACGCGGTCGAATTCACAGGCTATCTTCCTCGACAGCGTCTTGTCGATGCATTTCATAGCCATAGTGCACTGGTCTTTCCGAGCCTTCATGACTCTGGAGGGCTGGTTGTTCTTGAGGCACTTGCAGAGGGTCTTCCCGTCGTCTGTCTTGATCTCGGAGGGCCTGGCATCGCGGTCAACGCTACTTGTGGAATCGTTGTTTCAACGGCGCATGCAACTGAGGCTCAAATTATCACTAATATGGCAAACGCCATGGTCTCTGTTGCATCGATGCCAGTATCGGAGTCGGCACGCCTTTCTGCGGGGGCGATCGCCAGGGCGAACGAACTGTCTTGGGCCAGACTTACAGAACGCATCGTTGGATGAGACGGGTCTGGAGCATTAATTTGGCAACGGGTGGGAATGACTTGCGAGGTCCCGACAGTATGACACCTCCGTCGATAACCTTGGACTCACCCTACCAATTGCCTCGGCAGATTCCGCAACTGGATCGTCTGCGCGGCTTGGCAATCTTGCTGGTGTTGGTTTGTCACGCCGGATACATTGCACCTCCCGCCTTGGCTCGAATCACCGACCAGGGCTGGATCGGTGTCGATCTGTTTTTCGTTCTTTCGGGATTCCTGATCACCGGGATCCTGTGGGACACGCGCGACGGCAAAAGATACTTCAGACGTTTTTACGAGCGGCGTGTTCTCCGCATCTGGCCAGTCTACATGCTTGTGCTTGTATTTGCTTTTGGGGTGATGCCGCTCTTAAAACTGATCGTGGGCGGAATGCTTCTGAGCATCCCAAGAGAACCTCTCGGATTCTGGCCGTATTTGCTGATGGTCCAGAATCTGTTTTGGGACGGCAGCCATGGCTCTTCGATGCTGGGGATGACCTGGTCTTTGGCAATCGAAGAGCAGTTCTACCTCGTCTGGCCGGCAGTGATTTATTTTGCTCCCCGGCGCGTCATTCTGCCGGGCTTGTCTCTCGGCATTCTCATGTGCCCGTTGCTTCGACTGTGGGCCGTGGATCGCGGTTTCTCGGAGTCGACCATCTACCACCTCCCACTGACTCACGGCGATGGCCTGCTTTGCGGAGCAGTGCTTGCTGTCTGGCTCCGAACGGCAAAGCCGAAGCGCCGTACTCTCCTCCTGATGGGAATCGCCCTCCTGCTGGCTGGCTGCTTACTCTACGCGCCGCTACGCCCGCTGAATGTGACGGTTTTGAATTGTTCTCCCCTTGTTATTACTGCCGTTGCGTCGATTTCTACAGGCCTGCTCTTAGTCGCTTTGGTCTCCGAGAACATGGGTCGGTTTCTGCACCGCTTTGTTTTTATGAGTCGATCGCTAGCCTTCCTTGGATTCATCAGTTATGGTCTCTACCTGTATCACGCATTTATCGTACGACTGGCAATCAGCAATAAAGTCGCGGTGATGCTTGACAGGTGGCATCACCTGGTTCTCACCCAATGGCTCATGGTGGCTAGCGCAGTGGGGCTGAGCATTCTTGTCGCGTGGATATCTCGAGTGACTCTAGAACGATTTGCCTTGTCACAAAAGGGGATATTCGGATAGAAACATGGTTTCCCAGACCCACCTGTCTAACTTTTCGGGTTTAATGAAGAGCTGGGTGTAAGAGAAAAGGACAAAACGGCCAGATGAGTCAAGCTCTCCTGCGGATAAACGAGAATCGATACGGACACCCTGGTGTTAATCCATCCAGACGCCCTTCATTTCTGAGATTTCTTCTGCGCTATCCTATCTTCCTTCTCGCCTTTGGACCTCCGCTCTTCAGATCTTCCGCGATTGACGCGACCAGAGGTTTAATCGATTTCTGGAGCTTCATTCAGGTCGGTCTTCTGTCATCGATTGCCCTTCGGGCTATTTTACGTCTGGCTTTCTCGCAGGCAGTTTTTCTTCCAAGGCAGATCCGTTCTGTCCTTAAGTATTGGTTTTTTCTCGGGATAATATATTTGGGCTCCGTGATGTATTCTCCCAGCCGACTGGTTTCGATGGCATACTCCGGGCTTTACTTTCTCTCGTTCGCGTGTGTAGTTGAGTTTGTTGTCGATATCTATCGGACCCCCCCGAATTGGATGCAATGTCTGCTTCACCTTCGACTCATTGCGCTCCTTCTCCTCTCCCTTGATCTCATCGTTCTCTACTTCAATCCAAAACTCGTGATCGGGAATCTAGGAGAAGCAGGGCTCAGTTTTGGAGGAGGACTTGTGGGCCCCACCCCATTAATCTGTCCGATGATTGCGATCATTTCGGCCTACGCATTCCAGCGTTCCTTGGAACCTAGGGGCCGATCCGTCTTCCTCTTTCTCATCGGCCTGGCAGGCTCGTTGGGCACGCAATCCCGAGGATGCGGACTCGCGCTGCTCGCAACTCTCGCGATTCTTGCGATTCGATGGGCAATGGCTGGTGTTCGCACCGCATATCTCATAATCTCCGGTTTCATGGCCTTCGTGTTGATTTTCGGCGTTGCTTTAGGAGGCGTCGGAGGCGGAAGCCTCTGGAGAATTGTCAACAAGGGCCAGAACGCCGAGGGCATTGCAACTGGCAGCGGAAGAACGGAGATATGGCAATTCGTGCTCCAATACTGTCTGAAGCACCCGCTAGGGATGGGCTACGTCGCTGGCTTCCGAATGATCTTCAGGGATTACTTCGCTGTCGGTCTTCTTTTAACTCCGGCGAGTATCGGAAACGCTCACAACTCGCATATCCAGGTTCTTGCGGACGCAGGCTGGCTGGCTCTGGCGATTTATCTGGCAATGATGACGAAGATCCTCAGGTTGACATGGCGCTTCAAGATTGAGAGGCCCTATTCTCGGATTGGGTCAGACAGTCTACCTCGCGAGGCGCTTGAATGCGGGATGTTCATGCTTGTTTTTTGTTTCCTGGAGGGAATAGATACCTCGGTATTCTCTGTTCCTTTAACAGCTTCATTTTATTGGCAGAATATTATCATTGCGATGATTCTCGGCATCTCCGCAAGAATGCTCGCTAATTCTCGTTCCCGGCATTTCGATCCTACCTGCGAATTTCCCGTCTAGCATGAGAAGGGTCTCTATGATTGAGGATTCCGCCACGCCTCACAGCAATCGAAAAGAGGTTGGCAGTGCGACGAAGGACCGCACTCTCTTTCAGAGAGTTCTACAGCGTTGTGTACGCTCCGAACAAATCGATCTGCGGAGCAGCGTGTTGATTGTCGGCGGAAGTTACGAGGACGCAAGGATTCTTCACAACATTGGCTTCCAGCACATGACTCTGACGAATCTTCAAGACTTGGCCTGTTTCAAGCTTCTGCAGATGGATGGGGTTGAACTGGAATTGCTGAAAGCGGATGCTGAGGAGTTGCAAATCCAAGACGGGACCTATGACCTGGTATTGGCGCACGAAGTGCTGCACCATTGCCGTTCTCCGCATAAGGCACTGCTCGAGATGCTTCGTGTGAGCCGGAAGCACATAATCATTCTGGAACCTAACGAATCGCACTTAATGCGCGCATTCGTGAAACTACGCTTTTCGTTCCCGTATGAACTCCCCGCTGTCATCTTCAACGATTTTCAGCAAGGCGGGGTTCGCAACACCTGCATTCCCAATTACATCTTTCGATGGAACGAGCGGGAAGTGTACCAGACGATCGCCTCTTTTATTCCGGAGTTTGACTTCAGCCTTTATGTCCGCTCCTACTGGGATTTTAATGTTGACAAGAGCGAACTTGCGCTGCGCAGTAGTACACGGATCGGAAGTTTCACAAGAATCATGGGACCAGGTCTATTCCTGGCCTGTTTGCACGGCTTTCAGGCTGTTGTGAACCGCTTGCCAGGGCTTGGCAGGCAAGGGAATAAGTTCTTCGGCTGCATAACCAAGCATGACAGATTGAAACCGTGGCTCTTGCGGCAAGATGGCCGGATTGCCTTTAGTCGTGACTTTACGAAGCACTGACGATCACGAAGTGTCGAGGTGTCTGGTTTTGGATGATGGAAGCAATGAGCGAATTGAAACTCTGTGAGAATCCTTGTAGCTCATAACAGATATCGATTCAGCGGTGGGGAAGATGCGGTAGTGCGCGACGAGATCGACCTGCTTCGGCGTCACGGCCACAACGTGGAGCTGCTGGAACAGGATAACGACGCCATCGATGGTCTTCGCGGCAAGTTCCTTGCCTCCACGTCGATCTTCTACTCGGTGCGGTCGCGAGAGCGGATGAAGCAAGCGATTCGCGGATTCCAGCCCGACGTGGTGCATATTCATAACTGGTTCCCCTTGCTCTCGCCGTCGATCGTTCTCGCGGCCGACGAGAAGGGGATACCCGTGGTGCAGACCCTGCATAATTTCAGAATGCTCTGCGCAAACGCACTGCTTTATCGGAACGGCGAGGTTTGCACAGACTGTGTAGGTAAAACTCTTCCGGTCGACGGCATTATTCATGGCTGCTATCGCAACAGCCGGGCGGGAAGTGCGATCGTCGTGGCTGCCCATGCCTTTCATCGCCTCATGGACACGTGGAGTCGCGTCGATCTTTTTGTTGCGGTTTCTGAATTTGAGCGCGAGATACTTGTTCGGGGCGGTTTGCCTGGCGGAAAAGTCGTTGTAAAACCAAATTTCGTTGGTTCAGACACGTGGAAGGCCGAAAGAGATGCAGAAGATGTCGCAGTTTTTGTTGGGCGGCTTTCGCCTGAAAAAGGTATCCGGACGCTGCTCTCAGCTTGGAATAAGGGCAGAATTCCCCTTGGTCTAAGGATTATCGGCGATGGTCCCCTGGCGGAAGAGGTGCGCTCAAGAGCGGCTTGCATGGCGGGTGTCGAGTACCTTGGAGCGCAGTCGCAGGACAATGTCTATCGCGAAATGGCGAAGGCGAAGTTCCTGATCTTTCCCTCAGAGTGGTTTGAGACCTTTGGACGCACGGTAATCGAGGCCTTTGCGCAAGGCACGCCGGTCCTGTCAAGCGATCATGGTTGCGTTCGGGAGTTAGTTGAAGATGGCGTGACCGGCTATCGCTTTGTGCCGGGGAATGTCGAGTCGCTCATTGCCGGAGCCCTTCGCCTCTTCGCCTGCGAAGACTACGAGAGAATGCGCGCGAAATGCCGGGAGTCGTTTCTAAAGAGGTATGCAGCGGAGATTAATTACGCGCTCTTGACAGGCGTCTACGCTAAAGCAATCGCACTTCGAAAACTACGAATGCAATGTAACTGAAATTCATTCTCAAATCTCCCCGGCTCCAAGTCCATTCGCGTATTCCCAAATCAGTTTTGCATGCTCCTCTCCGTTGAGCACGCGAAAGACCCCTTCGGCAAGGGCTTGCAGTTCATCCTCGCCCGGATAGACAACTACCGGCGCAATCCACTCGAGATAATTTCGCAGCAGACTCACCACTCTCTCTGAATGCGCCATCCCACCGGTCAGCAACATGGCGTCGACCTTACCCTTGAGCACCGCCGCCATTGCTCCAGCTTCTTTTCCGATCTGATAGACCATCGCATCGAAGATCAGGGCCGCCTCACGATCACCCGCATCGATTCGCCGTTCCACTTCTTTAAGATCGCGGGTGCCAAGATAAGCGAAGAGGCCGCCGCCTCCGAAGACGTGGCGATCAAGCTGAGCCTGAGTGTATTGACCGCTGAAGCAGAGTCTTATCAGAGCGCGCGCGGGTAATCCTCCCGTACGGTCCACGGCAAAGGGACCTTCCCCGATGGAGTTGCTGTCAATGGTCTTGCCGTCCTGGTGGGCCGACACGGTGATTCCGCTGCCCATGTGCGCCACAATCAGCCGCAGTTCGGGATAGGCGCACCCTTTTTCGCGCGCGTAGCGCCGGGCCATGGCTTTGGTGTTCAGGGCATGGCCCATCGAGATGCGCTGGATCAGCGGCGATCCGGTGGGCCGCGCGCAGGGCTGCCACTCGTCTACGGTCACCGGATCGACAATGTAGGCATTCACGCCGGCCAGATGGGCAAATCTAAGCGCCAGCAAGGCTCCCAGGTTCGACGCGTGCTGACCACGGGGGGCCAGTCGCAATTCCGTCACCATGGCTTCATCGACCAGGTAGGTGCCGCAGGGCAGCGGCGGCAGCAGCCCTCCCCGGCCCGCCACCGCGGCGAACACCGGTGCCGCATACCCGGCCTCAGCGAGAGCTTTTTCGATCAGCTCGGCACGATACTCAAGCCGCGCCAGGATGGGTTGTCCGCTGAAACGTTCAATCTCCTCATCCGCGTGCCAGATCGTGCGCTCCCATTCGGCGCCATCCATGGTGTAGACCCCAAACTTGGTGGATGTGCCTCCGGGGTTGAGCACAAGTACGCGGGTGTCTTTGCCTGTCAAGAACCGCACCTCCAACTCCAGAAAGAGTTTACCCCGTCCGCCGCATTCACGATACTCGACGGGAAGTCAGACCTTGTCCGGCCCCAAAACCGGATAGACCCCTGGCGACCTAGGGTCGATTGAACCAGAAATTCGCGGTCCGTTCGCAGAATCCGTGCTACACTCGATTCAATCGTAGAATTCGATCTGAAGTTCTTGCCTGTTCTGGTTACCGCCTACTCGCAAACTTCCACATTGCGTTCGCGGTAAATCAGTATTGAAGGAGTAACACACAATGGAAACAGGCACAGTCAAGTGGTTCAATGACGCCAAGGGATTTGGATTTCTGAGCCGTGAAAACGGCGAGGACGTTTTCGTCCATCACACCGCCATCCAATCGAGCGGTTTCCGCTCGCTGCAAGAGGGCCAGCGCGTCCAGTTCAACGTGACCAAGGGTCCCAAGGGCTGGCAGGCTGAGAACGTCCAGGTTGTCTAAGGATTACCCCTTGCAACAGGTTCTGGTTCAAAAGGAAAGGGACGGCGAAACTGCCGTCCCTTTCGTGCGTTTGGTAGTATTGCAATCCGATCCAGTGCGCTGATCGCTGACAATTATGGACGATTTCCCTGATTTCATGAAACATCCCGCAAACAGGATCGCGAGCCCTAGCCAAGCGACCCCAGGCGTCGAGGGATACGTCTTCGACGGCGAAGATGGAGGCCAGATGGCGTTTTGGACCTGCCGAGAAACTGCGGCGTCTGCGGCCCATGTCCACGCTTACGACGAATACATGCTCGTTGTCCGGGGTTGCTACACGTTAATCATCGATGGGGAGCGGATTCCGGTGAAGGCTGGAGAAGAGTGTTTCATTCCGAGCGGCGTTGCGCATCGTGGCGAAGTCCTTGCCGGGACCAGAACGATTCACGCATTTGGCGGCCATCGGGCCAACAGAGTTCAGAACCCCTGACGACCCCGTCCTCACCGGCTATGCGGCCGGCTTGAGGCTCTTGACGCTGACCCCCGGAATGGCCGGATGCAGACTCTCTTTGAGCGTTTCGTGGGTGCCCAGATACTGCAGCACATCATTAATGGAATCTTCAAAACGCCCGCCGGTCTTGTGGGTGGCTTTAACTCCTTTGGAGACCAACTGGCAGACTTCAAAGCGGTTCATTCCCTGCGCGAGCGCACGGTGTACCTTTGCGGAACGCATGTCTTCACTCCGGTCAGCAGGTGATTGTTGCGTGCGGTACGGGGCTCGTCAGCAGCGATCGGACGGCAAATGCCGAGCAGGCAATTCGACTTCAAAGGGTAGGGCCTTGGATTCGGCGCTTTCTTCATTGTACGCTGGAAAGTGCTTGAGCGCCGGTTCCAACGCGCATAGCCCCGCGCACAGCCCGCTTTCGCCGGCGTGAAATCCCTGTTAACATTAAGCTCGAATCACCCCATCTGCGGGAATCCCAGAAACGATAGAAGCGAAAGAGGAACCAAGTGGCAGATACCACCAAGATTGAAGACAAAGAAGAACGAAAGAAACTGAAGCGCGCCGCCCGCAAGAAGGCCGCCCCCAAGGCAAAACGCACCGAGCCGCGCGGATCGAAGAAGAAGAAAGTCAAGAAGATGGCGCGCGGGCAGTCGAAACGGTAAGAGGCTGTCCGCATCAACATGAGGGTTCCGGGTCTGCTCGCGAGCGAGCGTCAGACTCGGAACCCGGAACTACTATTGCTCTCTTGGAAGATTTCGCCTCCCACCCTATTGTTGATCTGACCGGATCCATTGGGAGTTAAGAGCGGGAAACTCCAACGAGCCCCCGGCCTGCAGGGTTCGGTCACAGCATCCTGGACTGCGGGACCCTCTGAAGACACAAGATCCGCAAACGGCAACTTCCCGCCAAGTGCGAGACAAGGAGACTAGCCCTGATCAGACAACTTGGCGCACGCAAGTCGATCGACAAGCTGATCCGGGACTCGGAAGAACCCGAGCGTGCACTCAAGAAGACCCTGGGGCCGTGGTCGCTGACCGCCCTCGGCATCGGGGCGGTGATCGGCTCGGGCATCTTTACCGTCATCGGCACGGCGATCTCCGGGGAGAAGCTCCAAGCCCCCAGTATCAGCAATACTCCTTTGGCCCACTACCTCATCACTCACACCATACTAGCCGGCAGGCCCGGAGCCGGTCCGGCGATCGCCGTCTCGCTATTTCTGGTTGCGATCGTCTGCGCGCTCACCGGGCTCTGTTACGCCGAACTCGCCTCCATGATTCCCATTGCCGGCTCGGCTTATACCTATACCTACGCCACCCTGGGTGAGCTGATCGCCTGGATCATCGGCTGGGATTTGATCCTCGAATATGCGGGCTCCAATATGACGGTGAGCGTAGGTTTTGCCGCCCACGTAGTGGATCTCCTGGACTGGTTCGGCCTGCATCCATCGCCGATATGGCTTTCGCCGGCCTATCTGCCGGAAGGCCTGCAGGATCTGGCCGGTAACTGGCTCTACCACCCCGGCTGGCACTTCGGCTTCAACATCCCCGCCTTTCTCATCGTGCTGGTGCTCACCGTGATTTTGGTGCGCGGCATTCGCGAGTCGGCCAGCACCAACAACATGATGGTGGGCCTCAAGCTGATCGCCATCCTGATCTTCGTCTTCGCGGTGATTGGCTTCATCCATCCCAGCAACTGGCATCCCTTCATGCCCAACGGCTGGTCGGGCGTTCTCACCGGCGGATCGATCATCTTCTTCACCTACATCGGCTTCGACTCGGTCTCAACGGCGGCCGAAGAGTGCCGTAACCCGCAGCGCGATCTGCCCATCGGCATTATCGCAACGCTGGCAATCTGCACGACGCTTTATGTGGCCGTAGCCATATGCCTCACTGGCCTGGTGCCCTGGCAGTCGATGGTCGGCGATGCCGCGCCGGTGGTCAACGCGCTCAAAAAGCTCTCCATCCTGCCCGGAGGACACTCGCTCCACTGGATCAGGCTGGTCGTCCTCTTTGGCGCCATCATGGGCATGCTATCGTCGATCCTGGTCTACCAACTCGGCCAATCGCGCGTCTGGTTCTCCATGTCCA
>CAZGHZ010000051.1:0-33284 GCA_964525655.1 uncultured Occallatibacter sp. | reverse complement strand
CTGAGTTCAGCTTATGAAACGCCTCGTGCTCCTCCTTGACTAAGCATTTAAACATTCCGGACAGAATTCGTTTTTTGCCCAATGTCAGAACTAGTCATCCACTCGGATTTCATCGAGGACGGAAAACTGTCGAAAAGGCAACCTTATAAGGATCAACATAGATTCCGGGAGCACTTTGACGATCACGGGCTGATCGAAATATGGCGCGGGCTGAATAAAGAGTGTTCTACTGAAGCCCGCTCACTCCTGCCAGCAACGGTGCTTCCAAAGTAGTCGTATTTAACCGGGTTATGGAGGAACTCGAGAAGCTTCTGGTGGGCTGAGTGCTCGCACTCGGCCCACCATCGGTGGATCTGTTCCTGTTGAATGCGCGGGTCTTCATGTTGAAGACGCTTTTCTTGAGCGATCTCCCGCTTGCACTCCTTTGGATTCTCCCGAATAGCAGCATCGGGACGTGTCAGTGCCTGTCGAAATCAAACATGTCGAACAGGTCACCGAGCGCCGGCGAGTTTTGCGGAACGTAGGGATTCTCTTCGGCAATCGGGTTGGGCAGGTTGTCGCGGCTGCGACCACTGACGGTCGGCAGATTCCAGTTGCGCTCAATGAATTTGAGGATCGACACGTGATCCGTGTACTCGTGCGAAATGTGGCCGGGGCGCGCCCACTCGGAAACCGCGATCAACGGAATGCGGGTTCCGTCGCCGAAGAAGTCCAGAGCCTGCACATAGCCGTGGTCGTAGTAGCCCCCGCCCTCATCCACAGTGATAAAAATTGCCGTGCTGTCCCAGAGTTCCTGGTTGGAGTGCACCGCGTCGACAATCTTCTTCACGAAACCTTCAAAAAGGTCCCACTTCGACGACGCCGGATGCCCGTCGACCCAGCCGCTGGGCTTAACAAACGAAACTGCGGGAAGCGTGCCGTTGGCGATGTCGCTGTACAGATCCGTGGTGTCCACGATGTGTTCGGTGCGGACCTTTTCGTTGGTCATGATTTGCGTCTGGTAATGGAATCCGTTGCAGATGTTGCAGTATTGATCGCTGTTCGCGCCGACGGTGCCATAGTTGAGCTGGTAAGGATCTCCAGGGTAGCCGTTCAGGCCCGCATACTGATTCCATTGGTCGTTGTAAGACTTCCAGGAGACGTTGTTCTCGAGCAGAACGTCACCGATGCTGCGCTGGCTGGTCGGGGGAATTGTAAACGGCGTGTTGTAGACGTAATGATCCGTGTAGGCATCCGCGCCGTTTCCGAAGTATCCAGGGTTGTAGTTGTTGAGAAGGTAGTAGTGGCCGGTGTCACAATTTGGTTTAATGGGGCGCGGCAGTGAGGAAAGGTAGTGGAGGATGGGCTGCACACCGGGCTGAGAAGGGTCGGAGCAGTTGGTATAGCTGCCGCCGCCATAGACGGGTGAGCCGTAGCCGCCGCCGCCGTAGCCGTCCTCGGTCCAATAGTTGTTGGTGCCTGGCTGTGGGTTGGGATTTTCGATCTCGTCGACCACGCCGGCATCGGCCGGTTGATCCGCCCAAACTTTGACATTGTGCGGCGGAACCTGCGGTGTGGTGCTGCTCGGGTCGTTGAACCATAGGGCATCGCCGAAGAACAACATGATGCTATCCAGGCCGGTGCCGCCCTTGGCCGGCTGGTGGTAGTTGTCGCTGAGGGCGAAGTTGTCGGCGAGGTACTTGGTGTAAGGCGCATCCCCTTGCGACATGTTGTAAAAACCCAGGGAAGTTGAGCCTTCACCGGTGGTCACGGCGCCCGGAGCGTATTCAGTGCTGAAGTTCGACGGTTGAGTGCTACCGTTCTGGCCGGCGCCCTCGGTCACTTCCGCCCATGCAAAGAGGTCCTTTAAGCAGCCATCGGGATGCTCGGGGGAGATGTAAGAGGCGTCGCAATCCAATTGCTGGAACATCTGGTAGAACCGGTGCACTGGGCTCGCGGCGTAGGAGTCGTAGGGGAACGTGTCGGCATTCCGCGAGTTGGTCAGTTGGAACGGTCCCGGGGGAAGTGTGGAGTAGGGAGCCGTTGAGGAGACGCCGGAGATTCGTGCATCCGGGGTCTTAGAAGGCAGTTCGGAGCCACCCGTCAGCAGGAACGGATAGTACTCCTCGGCGAGGCCATCTTCCGATGAGATTGCGTCGGACAAGGTGCAGATGCCGTTGTTTTTGCACACATCGCTGGGGCCGCCGGTCAAGGGTGCCGGTAAAGGCGAATAGAGAGTCTTGTGCTTGGGCGCAATTTGGTAGGTAGCGCTGTTGGTTGCGTCCGCAGAGTTTTGATTAGCTCGCGAGTAATCCCGGCCCGGAGTGCCATCTTCCTTGACGATGTGTTTAGACAGGAGGTTGTCAACGGTCTCCGAATCTTTCGCGGGCTTGTATGTCGCGAATAAGTGGTCGAACGAGCGGTTCTCGCCAACGATGACGATAACGTGCTTGATTGGCGTGATCGCGCGATGATCGTCGTCGCTGATCGAGGACTGTGCGTAGGCCAGAACTGACTGGCCAAAGGTCAATTGGAGCATCGCGGCCGACACGAGACACAGCCGCGCGCCGCCCAGAAGGCGGGTGGTGATTGCTGGCATTGTTTTGTTTCTCCTCCAAGATCGGTTGCGGCATCAAAAAGGGGTTTGGTGCCGAGAGGGAATCATTCCACCCGAATGTTACGGTGCGGTTGAAACAGTGTGAATTTCAGTGCGTTCCGCAACGAGATTTAACCGGGTTCCAACAGACCTCAAAGCAGGTTGAGCAAAGATCGCCCTCTTCAGATGGGCGAAGTCTCCTCCGCGATTGGCGTTAAATTGAGCGAAAAGCGTTCTCATTAAATCGGAATCTTCGTTTTCCTTTTTGCTGCCAACCCGAACCCTAATTTGCCTTTGCTCGGCGGATGGCCTGCCTCTCAGTTCTCCCCATGAACTCAGGGTGGCCCAGGTCTCGATTCTGAGATCTATGATCGAACGAACCCCTCCGGGCCGCGGTTAACTCCCGGCCAACGTTAGGTTCCTATCGGGACTGCCCCGGGAACCCGCCCTTAGCATCCGCTGCGCAAGAATTAACATGCCACTGGATTGACACGCCTCCGAGCGAGTTGATATCAACTACGAGTCGACCAGACGCCGATACCCTGGTCCATCCGCCCAAAAAGGAGAGCTCTCGCCATGTTTACGCCCAAAGGAAAGTTCGGCTGGTACGAACTTATGACCAGCGATACGGAAGCCGCCGGCAAGTTTTACTCGGACGTAGTGGGCTGGACGACCCAGCAGATGCCAGGTGCTGACGGCCCACCGTACACCATCTTCAACCTCGGAAACGTTGGAATCGCCGGCATGTTGAACATCCCCGGACACACCGCCTGGGTTGGCTACATCTCGGTCGATGATGTCGACGCTCACATCGAGAAGGTTGTGGAAGCCGGCGGCAAGCTATGGAAACCTGCTACCGATGTTCCCGGAATGCTCCGTTTCGCCGTTATGTCTGACCCGCAGGGGGCGGCTATCGTGGTCTTCACGCCCAACCCGGCCATGCCTTCGCCGGAACGCCCCGCACCTCCGGCTCCCGGCACCATCGGCTGGCACGAGCTCTACACTACCGACCTCGATTGCGGATTCGACTTCTATAGCAAGCTATTTGGCTGGACAAAGGTCAGCGATATGGACATGGGGCCGATGGGTGTCTATCGCATATTCGATGAAGGCGGCCACAAGGAAATGGGCGACGGCGGGATGATGACGAAAGCGCCGCAAATGCCCGTTTCATGCTGGACCTTCTATTTCAACGTCGACTCGATCAAAGCAGCCATCCGACGCGTTGAATCCGGCGGCGGGAAGATCGTTAACGGTCCGGTGCAAGTGCCTGGAGGGAGCTGGATCATCAACGGGCAGGATCCTCAGGGGGCCATGTTCTCTCTCGTCAGTAACAAGGAATAAGGCGCAACAACTGCATTCATGCTCATCCGCCGCATAGCGTTGGCGGCCAGCCTGCTTCTCTCTCTCGTGAATCTGGCAATCCCAGAGTCAAAGAATGGAGTTGTGCTTGGTTTGTCGCCCAACCGGAAGTTACTGTATGGTTGACCCATTTAAACCGTCAGAGTTCGGGACCGCAACGAGGGCTTCGGCAGCCGGTGTTCGATTTGGGCGTTCCCTATTTGCTCAAGGCTCCGCTGGGATAATCCACACGTATGGTGAGAATCTCATAGGGGCGAATCGTTACCTTGACCACATCGCCGGTCACTTCCAGCGGACCGCTTTCCGGTGTCTCGGTCGATTCCATGAGATTGGTTATCGTCGCCGAGAGCGCTCCCGGCGGCACGTGGAACCTGGCGGGCGTGGTCTTTCCCGCCCATTCATAAGCGCGCAGGATCAGGGCATTGGCGTCTTCGGCCTTCTTCACCGCAGTCAGAACGAGGTTCTCCGGCGCGACCGAGGCGAAGGAGTACACGACGGGCGTCAAGCCGGGATGCGCGGTGGTTGTAACCGCCGTGAGCGGATAGTTGTACTCCCAGCCGTGGCGGACGGTCTGCGCCTCCTTCCATGTCCCGAGGTGCGGATAGAGCGCATAGTGAAAGTGGTGATGGCCGCGGTCGGCCTCGGGATCGGGCCAGACCGGCGAGCGCAGCAGCGTCAGCCGCAGCAGACTTTCAGTGGCATCGTAGCCGTACTTGGACTCATTGATCACGCTAAGCCCGTGTATTCTGCCGCCTTCACCAGCGCCGGAGAGATCTGCCCAGCGCATCGCCGCGACCTCGAACTGCGCCTTCTCCCAACTGTTGTTGCGCGTCGTGGGCCGATCGATGGTGCCAAAGGGAATTTCGTAGGTGGCATGGTCGTTCGAAATCGCCAACGGAAACGCCGCCTTGAGCAGCACGTGCGTCTCGTGCCAGTCGATCTCGTTGTCGACGTCGACCTGGTCGGCGCCGGTTCTCAAGCTGATGGTCTGCACGAACTTCGAGTGCTGCCATGTGCGCGTCACGCGAACGCCCGGAGAGCGCGTATCCCCACCGACGAGTTCAACGCGGTCGGCATGTGTGAGCAGGGTGGGTGGTTGATCGAGCGTTCCCGGATCGATATTCCACGCGTCGTAGTCCTTGGGAGTGTCTCTAAATGCCTGAAGCTCGTTTGCGCAGCCATCGTGAGCAACGGTCTCGACGGTGACGGTAGGACTGAACGGCTGCACGCCCTCTTCCACGGTCGACCATTTTTGTTTTTGATCCTGAGTCCAATGCATCTGGAGGCTGGTGATGCAGCCGGTGGCCTTATCGACCGTGAGTTGCAGCTTGCTGTTGCGAATTCGAATGAATGATTCACTCTCGAAGCTTTGCGGGATCAGGGCGATCGAGTCTCTGCTGCGGCCGGTGTTGTCGGCCTCGAGCACCAGGTGATAGACCGCATAGCCCAGACCCTGAACCTCGACATCCGCGTCCATCTCCGCCACGCCTGTCTGCTTGTCCCATGTCACGCGGCTCGGATAACTGACGGGACCTGAGGCACGCGGCGGCACGATCCGGAAGTGATAGCCCTCTTGATAAGGGACCTGCGCTTTGATCCGCACCTTGCCTGTGCGCGTCCACCCGAGCGGATTGAAGATCACAACCGGAGTGCCCTCGCCCTGCGTGTCGATGCCCTCAACAACCGTTGCAAGCGATGTGCGCGCGATCTCATCGGTCGAGAGGCGCACAAAGTCGTAGTCTTTTTGCGCGTCCTTGTAGATTGCGCCGATGCCCGAGCCGGCAGCCAGATCGTGGAACTGGTTGAAGAGCACCTTCTTCCAATCTTCGGTCAGCTCCGCGGCGGGATAGCTCTTGCCGTCGAGCCAGGCCAGCGAGGCCCACTTCTCGGCGTTGAGCATCTCCTCCTCGGACTCGCGCATATTGCGCTTGTGGTTGGCCTGCGTGGTCATCACTCCGCGGTGATATTCGAAGTAAAGTTCGCTCTTCCAGGTCGGGATGCTCACCTTGCCGGGAATCGACGGAGGAGGCGTGTAGCCCTTGGCAATCGAGGCGTAATCCCAGATCGGGCTGTCGGAGGCTATCTTCCTTTCGAGAGCCGTGAAGTAACTCTGCGCCGTGCCGAATTCGATCTTCGGCGTCACATGGCCGGGCGATGACCAGTGCATGCCTTCATCCAGAATCGCGCGTGTCGGTCCGCCGCCGTGGTCGCCCACGCCGTAGAGGTCCATGATGCCGGGCAGCCCCGCGGCCTGCTTCTGCGCGATGGTGAAGTCGCGCGCCAGCCGTACTGGATTCAGGTCCTGGTTGGCGTAGTCATGCGGGAAGTAGGTCAGCACCTTCGACCCGTCGGGCGACTCCCACCAGAAGAACTTGAACGGCAACTGATTGGTGTCGTTCCAGGCCATCTTCTGCGTCACAAAGTAATCGACGCCGCTCTTTTTGTAGATCTGCGGCAGCTGCCAGGTGTATCCAAAAGAATCGGGGTTCCAGCCGACCCTCACATCCACGTTGTAGGCCTGCATGAACCAGCGCTTGCCGACAAGCAATTGGCGCACCAGCGATTCTCCGTCGGGCAGATTCAGGTCCGGCTCAACCCACATGCCGCCGACAATCTCCCAGCGTCCTTCTTCGATTCGCTTGGCAATCTCGGCATTCATCTCGGGATACTTGTCGGCGATCCACTCGTTGTAGGCCGCGGCGGATTGCGTGTAAGTGTACGCGGGATACTCGTACATCAGTTGCAGCGCAGTGCCGAAGGTGCGCTTGACCACATCGACGGTTTCGGTCCACGGCCAGAGCCATGCGGCATCGATGTGCGAGTTGCCTGTGAGATGAAAGGTCACCTGACGCAGGAGCGGAGTCAGCGCATCGAGCTTTGCGTGAGCTGCCTTCAGGCTTGCGTCGAACTTCGCCTGGTCGTGCTGACCGAGCGCGGTCAGGTCCACCGCGAGAATCGCATCGGAGAGCTTGGCAAGCTGCGATTGATCATTGGGCGCCAGTGCGGGGACCAGCAACGCAGCAGAGAGAAACTCCTTGCGCAGATCTTCTGGATTTGGCCGGCTCTCGGGGAAGTCGATCTTCAGCGTCGCTCCATCGATGCGCTTGTCGTCGACGGTGTGCAGCAGCTTGATGGCGACCGTCATCGAGTCACCCGGCTTGGCATGGTCGAAGAGCACCACCGGTTCCAGATCGTCGCCCATGGCCACGCGGCGGCCATCGAAGTAGAGAATCTCGGGCATTGGCCCGTTGGCGCTGGCGTGGAACTGTAACCAGATGCGCGCGCCGGTCAGGTCGTAGCCACTCAGCGTGGCAGGAACTTCATACGTCTGCCGGAACCAGACACCATCCTTGGGCGCCGGGCCTTTGGAGATGGGCTGCCAAGTGCTCTCGTCGAGATTGATTGCTTCGCCGTGGGCCAGATCGCCTGTCTGCATCTTCCAGGTTCCGTCGGGCAGCTCATGGAGGCTGGAGAGGCGATCAATCACAGCTTGTGCGTCGCCGGGCAGCACTGCGGCGATCTTCGCGGCTTCGGCGGTGCTCTGCGCGGCGGCGCGGCCAGCCGGAAACGCAGCCCCGATGACGGCAACAACGCAAACCAAACGAACGAGATACGAGTTCATGGCGGTACTCATCGCAAGGAATCCTCCCCGCCATGGTAAGCCAAGTAAACGCTTTCTGATACCTCTGAAATCGCAAGGAGGACCATAACCGGCATCGGCCAGACGAGATTCTCTGCAATCGGTTGCAACCTGATGAAACCGATTTCCGCACACCGGTCCAGAGATGGAATCGCTCAAAACAATGACGCATCAAAAAGAGAAGAAGCATGGAAGTGTGTCCATGTGTCCGCATTTCAGGGTGCTTTGCACTGGGAATAGAAGAGAGCCCATTTGGAGCGAATGTGATCTATCTCACAACATGGGATAGTGTCCCCCTATCGAGGGCGCATACTACTAGTAGAGAGGCCGTTTCTTGAGGAAAGCCCTCCCCTTGGGTTTCCTCGTCTTCACCCCGGCCGATACACTTGCAAGTGCATTCAATCTGAGCCGCGCGCTGTTGCGGCTCGATGGATCAAAAACGGTTCACGACGCGGATTCGAGAGAGTTGCCTTCCCTCGAAATCGACGCTGACACCCAGGTCGACGACGCCGATGCAATTACTGACGCCAAGAGAGGAATTCATGACTGCTGCTGCTCGCTTCCCCGGAATCAGGGTCACCGCCAATGGAAATCAGCTCGTCTCATACCACACCGAGACTCGCATCGCCGACGCCGGCGTCTTCTATCCGATTACGCCATCCACCGAGGGCGGCGAGCTCTTCCAGCAGGCCTATGCCGAGGGCCATCTGAATGTCTTCGGGCAGAACACCATCGCCATCGAGACCGAAGGCGAACACGCGGCCCAGGGCGGAGCGATCGCTCACTCGGTCTGCGGCAAGCGCGTGGTCAACTTCACCTCGGGCCAGGGCGTGGTCTATGGCGTTGAGCAGTATTATCACGCGCCAGGCAAGGGCTCGACGATGGTGCTCGAGGTGGGAGCGCGCGCTCTCACCAAGCACGCCCTCAACGTGCACTGCGGCCACGACGACATCTACGGCGCGCTCGACACCGGCTGGATCATGCTCTTCGGCAAGGATGCGCAGCAGGCCGCCGATCAGGCGCTGATCCTGCGCCGCGTGACCGAGTTGAGCCTCACCCCCGGCATGAATATCATGGACGGCTTTCTTACTTCGCATCTCGAACGCACTTTTTATAAGCATGAATCCGAGCTGATCCGCGAATACCTTGGCGCTCCCGACGACATCATCGATTGCCCTACTCCGGCGCAGCGCACGCTCTTTGGCCCCACACGCCGCCGCGTGCCCAAGATGATGGACCTCACTAATCCAATCCTCCTCGGGCCGGTGCAGAATCAGGAACACTACATGAACGGCGTCGTGGCGCGGCGCAATAACTTCGCCGAGCCGATTCTCGATTTTCTTGAGGCCGCCTACAAGGACTTCGCCGAACTGACCGGCCGCAACTACGGCCTGATCAGCAAGTACAAGACCGACGATGCCGAGACCGTCTTCGTCTCTCTCGGCTCAGCCGCTGAAAACATCGAGGCTGCCGTCGACTATCTGCGCCAGACGCGCGGCGCAAGCGTTGGCTCCATCCACGTCAATGTGATTCGTCCCTTCCCCGAGGCCGCCATCGTCGCCGCGCTCAAGGGCAAGAAAAACGTCATCATCCTCGAACGCACTGACGAAGCTCTCTCGGGCGACAACCCTCTTGGTCGCGATCTTCGCACCGCATTCTCAAAAGCAGTCCAGGGAGTCGAGGGTCTGCCTTCGACTTCGCTCGCTGAAGTGCCGAAGATCTATGGCGGCAGCTACGGCCTCGGCTCGCGCGACTTCCGCCCCGAGCACGTCATTGGCGCATTCGAATTCGCCACCGCCAACCGCGCCCGCAAAGACGGCAAGACGGCTGCTGACGGCGTGAGTTTCTTCGTTGTCGGCATCGACCACCCTTACGCGGTCCTTGGTGAAGAGACTCCGTCGCTGCTGCCCGAAGGCGCGGTTGCCGTTCGTTTCCACTCCATCGGCGGCTGGGGAGCGATCACCACCGGCAAAAACCTCGGCGCAATTCTCGGCGACCTTAACGATCTGCTCTTTGCCCGCGACGGCATCAAAGACGATCTCGGCAACCCCAAGGAGTTCATTCACGTCAGCGCCAATCCCAAGTACGGATCGGAGAAGAAGGGCGCGCCGACCAGCTACTTCATGGTCGCCGCAAAGGACCGCATCAGGGTCAACTGCGATCTGCGCCACGTGACTGTCGTTCTCTGCTGCGACCCCAAGGCCTTTACCCATACCAATCCGCTCGATGGCATGGCCGAGGGCGGTTCGCTTGTTTGGGAATCGGATCAGGAAGGCGAAAAGGCCTGGGAGCAGTTGCCGCTCTGGGCGCGCAAGCAGATCATCGACAAAAACATCCGTGTCTTCACGCTGCCTGGCTTTGCCATCGCCAAGAAGGCCACCGATCGCGGCGATCTTCAACTGCGCATGCAGGGCAATGCCTTTCTCGGCGCATTCTTTGCCGTCAGCACGCTGCTCAAGGAGTTCGGCATCACGCCAGAGCAGTATCGCGAGGTCGTACACAAGCAATACGTGAAGAAGTTCGGCAAGCTTGGCGATGCTGTCGTCGCCTCCAACATGGAAGTCATGATGCAGGGCTTCGAACAGGTCAAAGAGATCGAGATCGGCGTCCTCACGGCGGCCGACCACTCCAGCCTGCGTGGCCATGCGCTGATGCCGATTCTTGAGGCGGTTCCCGCGGGCGAAAGCTGCGGCACGGGCTGCCGTTCGCACGCGTTGCCCGCCGGCCAGGCTGAGCGCGCGCCCATCGCTCGCGTTGCTACCTTCGACGCCGAATTCCGCTCGCACTTCGGCTACAACCAGCCGGCCACGCCGCTCTCCGCCATGGGCATGATCGCCGCCGCCACTGGCGACACAGCGTCAAAGTACGTGGCCCGCCGCGAGACTCCGCTTTTCATTCCCGAGAACTGCACCCAGTGCATGGAGTGCATCTCGGTCTGCCCCGACACGGCTCTGCCCAACACGGCGCAGGATCTCGCGACGCTGCTGCGCACGGCGATCTCCTACTATGTAGCCGACCCCGCCGACCGCACAAAGCTGATGAGCGCGCTGCCTGAAATCGAGCGCCAGGCCCGTCAGCGCATGGTCGCCGAAGGCAAGGCAGGCACGCCACTGCCCACCATCCTTCGCGAAGTCACCGACACAGTCGACGGTTTTTCCGCCACGGCCAAGCAGCAGTTCTTCGAGATCATTGCCAAGGTGCCGATGGCCTACCAGAAGGTCAACGCGATCTTCTCCTCGCCCGAACGCAAGGCTCCCGGCACGGGCGGCATCTTCTCCATATTTGTGAGCGATCTTTGCAAGGGCTGCGCCGCCTGCGTCACCGCCTGCGGCGATCACAACGCACTCAAGATGGTTGCCGAGACTGAAGACGTCAACACCGAGCACATGACCGGCACTCACTTCCTCGATCTGCTGCCCGACACCTCGCAGAAATATCTCGGCCTCTTCAACTCCGCCAATCCGGCGGACTCGAAGACCGCGACCTTGCGCAACATGCTCATGGTCCGCTCCACCTACGACGCGCTGGTTTCGGGCGACGGAGCCTGCGCCGGCTGTGGCGAAAAGTCGGTCCTGCGCTCCATCGCGGCGGTCACCGAGGCGTACATGCGCCCCGTCTTCCACGCCAAGAGCGACCGCCTTCTGGCCAAGGCCGGCGAGTTAGAAAAGATCGGCGAGGCTCGCCTTGCCAAGCTCCAGTCCACCAGCCCTGCTGAATACGCCCTGCTCCGTCAGGCCATCGCGCATCTCGTTCTCGGCCTGGGCGGCGAAGACGAAGAGGACACCCACGCGCGCATCGCCGCCTATGAGGCCGCCAATGGCCTGCTCACCGACGCCCAGTTGGTCGAGGCCATCGCCGCCGTCTTGCTCACCGAGGCCTTCAATCACAAAAATCTGCAACCGGTCGACGGCCGCCTCGCCAACGGCATGAGCGTGATGGCCATGGCCGCGCACACAGGCTGCAACACCGTTTACGGATCGACCGCGCCCAACAACCCGCACCCCTATCCGTGGATGAACTCGCTCTTCCAGGATGGCGTCACGGTTGGCTGGCTCATGGGCGAGAGCTTCATCGTCGATCACGCTCGCCGCTCCGTCATCCCTGAGCGGCTGGCCGACATCCTGCTGATGCGGGACGCTGGCGCCTCAGCCGATGGCGCCTCCTCCGATCAAGGCAGTTCAGACGTCATCGACGCCGAACAGTATTACCACCTCACTCACTTCACCGACGCGCTGATGACCGACCAGGAGATCGTCGAGCTGCCCAAGGTCTGGGTGGTCGGCGGCGACGGCGGCATCGGCGACATCGGCTACCAGAACACCTCAAAAGTCATGCTGCAGAACCGGCCCAACGTCAAGGTCCTGATGCTCGACACGCAGGTCTATTCGAATACCGGCGGACAGAACTCCGACTCGACGCCCATGCTCGGCGGCAATGATATGAACGTCTTCGGCGCAGCCACACAGGGCAAGAACACTGAGAAGAAGACCGTCGCCGAGACCTTCCTCGCCGGCCACGGCTCACCCTTCGTCGCGCAGGTCTCGATGGCCAACGCGCCGAAGCTCTACCGGGCCATTTTGGATGGTTTGGAATATCGCGGCACCATGTTCCTCCAGGCCTTCACCACCTGCCAGCCCGAGCATGGAGTGCCCGACGACATGGCTCTCTTCCAGGCCCAGCGCGTGCGCGACTCGCGCGGCGCACCGGAGTTTGTCTTCAACCCACGCCTCGGAGAGACCTACGCCGAAGCCCTCGACCTCAAGGGCAATCCGTCCATTGATCTCGATTGGTACGAGACCAAGAACAAGGTCACCGGCGAGACCCAGCGCTACACCGTCGCTCACTGGTGTACGACCGAGGCTCGCTTCCGCAATCACCTCAAGAAGATCAAGCCCGAGGCCGCCGCCAAGCTCATCCCGCTCGATAACATGCTGGTGCGCATCACCCAGCAGGACGTGGTTTATCGCCACTATCTCAACCCGGAGCATCGCGCCTTCATCCCCGACTTCGGCGTCTACATCACCTACGAGGAGAATGGCAAAACCGAGTACCGCGCCATCAGCCGCCAGTTAGTCATGTTCTGCACCGAGCGCCGCAAAGCCTGGCGCATGTTGCAGTCCAAGGCCGGCATCGTGAACAAGGAATACGCCGCCCAGTGCGAGTTACTAGCCGAAGTAGACGCCGGCAAACTGCCGCTAGCCGAGTTCCTCGCCAACGCCCACGAGTTACTAAAAGAGCGCCTAACCGGCCAAATCCTGGCAAAAGTATAAGTCGACGCTCACTCGGTAGCTGCTTTGTAACAGGGCATGACTTCAGTCGTGCCGCAAAGGCCAACAACAATTCATTCCAAGCACAAACGCGGACCGCAAGGTCCGCGTTCTTGCGCTGGGGACCTTAGCTACTTCAAGAGCAATTGCATGGCTTCATCCAAATCTCTCAAGCCAGGCAATATCCTTATCTTGACCGTGTCGTACTCGCTCTTTGGGTCGATTGGCTGATGAACTCGAATACTCGTGTGCGCAACCTCTCCGCGCGCAGTGCCGAAGGAATTCAACGTCGAGAGCCACGTCCCATCGATCGCTGCCCAATCAACCCCCGCTGGCGGCAGGAACTTCTGCAGATTGTCCTGCTTAATTCCGTTGTTATCCTTGATCGCTTGATTGAATCTTCCGAAGGAGAACCCAACGGCTTCCGTCAAACTGGTGAACGACTTGTCGGCGGGCCGAAGACAAGCGAGCAGCGAAATCACTGTATGTCGCGGCTTAAGGTCCGCCCGCCACGAATCAAAGGCGCTTGTCACGACCTCTGACGCCCTTTCCTCAAGAAATGCCTCGATCTCCGCATGAACGAGAAGTCTATATCCACGGGCTCTGTCGAGTTGAAGTTCGCTATAGGAGCCAGTCGGCGAGAATGATTTGGGGAGCATTCTGCGTCTCAGCTGTTCCAGCCTACGTTCTAGCAGTCGATAACGGCGAGATTGCCCCATGGCGCTTTCTATTGCGCCCCAATCTGGGGAATCCGAATCGGCAGCTCAATCGCCGCTGACAAAGCATTCCCCCAAGCCGTCAAGCGAAGCTGCGTTGCAGTGATGCTCTTTGTCGTAGCCTCGAGTGTCCTTACAAATTCTGGGTTGTCGCAGAGCGTCCGAAAGGCCTCCACGACCTGCTCTCTTTGCTCGATGCTACGCAATCGAATATCTTCTTTGCTGAAGTAGAAAACCATGATGTCAAAAACCGCCCTGTTCCGCCTGGCCTGGTATTTGTCGCCTTCCCACTTCCGAAACGCACCGTCTTCGCCGAACAATTCGAAGGTCGTCTCAATTGCCGCGTCCATGTCATCGGCTTTGGACTCAATTAGCGCCCTCTCATCTTCCCATCTCTGATTCAGAGTGAGACAGGTCATATCCATGAACCATTTGAGGTTGCCGTTATACAGTTCAATGAAAATCTGGAAAGCGTAGAAGCGTACCAATAACTCAACATCGCGCATTCTGAAATCCGGCGCTTGGATACGGAGAAATTTCTGCAACCCTCGGCTTTGGGCCGACCTTTCGACAGTGAAAGCCACAAACTCTCCTGGATGAAGAGCCTGTCTCAATTCCTGCGGCGAAAGCTGAACGCTTCCGGTGTTCAAACGAAGGAAGACGAGGTAGAGAAAATCCTCACTAGGCCAGTTTCGAAGAACAACCGTCCGTATGGGCTGGTTCTGAAAAGATGAGACATCAGGCTGCAATCGCGGGTCGCCCTCCATATCGTGAAGAGTCAACCCATTGAGCCTCATCAATACGCTCAAGCCGGAAAGGGCCAAGGGTTTGTACGGCGCATCCGGCTTGGCGGCGAACTGCCGGAGGCTTAAGAGCCTCTGCTTCCCATCAATCACAATGTAGGAGCCCTTTCGACCCTTTGCCTCAGCAAGGACAATCTGAGGTATCGGTAATCCAAGTAGGAGCGATTCGATGAATCGGCTCTTCCTGTCAGGACGCCAAGCATCTCTGCGCTGGTAACCCGGATCAAGCCAGATATTTCCCTTTTCAAGCTGCAGCAGAATGGTCTCGGCAGTCCAATCAGTTGCAAACACGACGGCCTGCGAGAATGTCGCAGCATTTAGTGAGGCCAGATCCTCCTCGCCTTCGGCTTCCGGCTCATTGTTTGAGGGATCTTGCAAGGCTAACAGCGGAAGCTGTTGATTCATTCGGGCCTCTCCTTATTCCTAATTCATTGGAGGAAACCAGTGTACTCCTGCAACCCAGATGGGCCCGATGGGGCGGCCCATTTTTCCGCTAGTCCCAACCCAGCACCAGATGAGTTACGTGCGGATTTTGGTACTGACCTGGACAAAAAACCGGTAAAACCCAACAAAACAGGTAGACTAGCAGGAGAAAATAGGAAAAGATAAAGCAAAAAGGAGCCTCCCCATGCGGTTTACGGTTCGAATCGAGATCCACGACAACGAGTATCTGCCGCTGCACGAGCGGATGAAGACGGCTTCTTTCAGCCGCACGATGGTCGATTCAAGCACCGGGAAAAGAGTCCATCTGCCCATCGGCGAGTACGTCAGCGATGCGTATTCGAGTGCTCAGAAGGCGCTCTTTGCGGCCATGCAGGCATCGCTTCCCATCGATTTCAACGCCGAGATCGTGGTCTCCGGCGGGGGCAAGATCCTGACCCATGGCTGCCCCGAGGTGGAAGACACTGTGTGGTCCTTTATCTTCCCGAGTCCGGTACATTCCAAGGTAGCATTGCCCTTGAGGGAATCCTACAGCTTGTTCCAGAACTAACCTGAGAGGGGCCCATCTTCGGGGCGGTTCCCCCGAAGCTCAGATGCCAAGAGCACCGATCAATCCACGCGCGGCGCCTTCCGCCGATCGACTGGCAATTGCGGCGAAATCTCCCATAGCTTCCTGAAGGCGTCGTCTTCGGCAATGCTGCTTGTATCGCGCCTTCTCCGGGATTCGCTCTCCTCCCGATGGAGGGCGCGGAAGGCAGCCTGCACCAATTGGCCGGGACTCTCATAGCGTCCACATTCAACTCTGCTCTGGACGAAATCATACGTATCGGGAGGCAACTGAAGAAGACAATGCATCATTGAACGCTCCATCTATCGATTTTCGCGGCTGTTCTAAGAAAGCCACGCAGTTTAACTGTGAATCTCTGTTCTTAGAATTCAGTGTTTGCGATTCCGGTACTTCCTGGACCAGTTAGGGAATCCATCCTGTTTCTCAGCAAAATCCTGCTGAAGCTCAGCGGATCGCGATGCGTGAGCAGTGGATTTGTCTATATAGTGACTGCGCGGAAGAAATCGTTACATTCGGTCAGAGTTTTTTCAGAGAAGAGATTGGCGGCTGAATGAGTCTGTTATTAGAGTTATCCAATCCATCATAATCGCGAATCTGCGGTAGCCTAGAATGACGAAGCCAGCCTCGAGAGGCTGGCTTCGTCGTAAGGCACCTGGGACGCCGTGAGGCTCGTCTGGCTACTTCTTTTTGGCTGCATGTTTGTGATGGCGCTCGTTCAGGGGCTTGCGCACCTCAGCCTTGAGCATGCTCTCGTCCACAGGTGTTGTTCCCGTGACGTCGGCCGTGAAGTCGGCTCCAGCGGGAACCAGGTAGGGGTTCACCGTCTTTTCGTCGGCGGTGCCAGTAGCCACCTTGATGCGGGAGGGATCGATGCCCTTCTCGGTCACAAGGTACTCCTTGACGTTGATGGCGCGCTGGGCGGCCAAGTCGGCCATCTTGGCGTGCTTCTTGTGGTGCTTCGGCATCGCTTTCTCTTCAGCCGTCGCATTGCCTACGAGCACAGCTTTGGCATCCGGCTGCTGCTGCAGGCTCAGGGCTACGGCGTCAAGCTGGGCCTTGGCTTCGTTGTCCACACGCGTCGGACGCTTCTTGTCCCCTGCGAAGTTGATCGCAGAGAGCGCCTGGGTGTGTGGAGTGGGAGGAACATACGGGGCGAGAATCGTCACGCTGGTGCTGGCGCTCGCGGTGTGTCCCTTGTCGTCTGCCACGCTGCAGGCGATTCCAACGTTCCCGGTGGGCGCGCCCGTCGAGGAGAAGGTCGCCGTCGCTCCGCTTCCGCTGATCGAGCCGGCCGCCGCCGAATAAGTGTAGGTAAGCGGGCGGTTCTGCGGGCTCAGGCCGGTAGCGGTGATGGTGCTGGTCTCGCCGGGCTTGATGGTCACGGGGCTGGCCGCGCAAGCTAGCGTCGGCGGCTCATACTCCTTGACTGTGAAGCTGGCCGTGCACTCGGCGGACTGGCCGGGCTTCAGGCCCTCTTTGCCCTTCTTGCCTTCCTTGACGCCTGCCTTCACCGTGTAGCTGCCCGGCGCGAGCGGGGCGGTGTTGATCGTTGCCGATGTGCCGCTGCCGGTGACTCCGGTGCCCGACCAATCGTACAGCACATTGTTCTTCTTGTTGGGATCCACCGATCCCGCAGTCGCGGTTGCCGAAACCGCGTCACCGGGGAATACGGCCGGCGGGTTGGCCTGGCAGGCCAGGGTTATCGCCGGAGGTTTCTTGCATCCCAATGGCGCCAATGCAAGAACTGCAAGTGCCGAGACCTGGAAAAAAGACCTGAAAGAACGGAAACTCATCTTTGCATCCTCCCTTGTTCTAAGAACTGCTACTCGAAAACTGCTCTGAACGTGTGAATAACCATGTTAGTCTCAAGGGCCCCGATTTATCTAGAGCAATAGCGCTCAGCCTGTGAAGAGCGCGGGGACCAGAGCACGCGGCCAGCCTTTACCCGGATTTGGCGGGGCAAGGCCGCCGCACTCCCTCCAACGACCACGGATATCCTTACCGGCTTAATATCACATACTTGCGCTGGATGTACAGCCGGAAACCGCCCGCCGGACCGGCCGAAATCTCCAATGGCCTGGGCCGTTGCATTCCAGTGTCGTCGCTTGTCTTCACGCTGAGAACATCGTGCGCGCCCAGGTCGGTCACGACAAACTCGTCGCCAACCAGTCCCACTCCATAGGCGCCGGCAGCCAGAGCCTGCCCGCCCACCTTGATTGGAACTTCGGTGATGAAGTACGCCTGGTACTTCGCCTGCACGCCGGTTGTGTAGCCGCTGGTGTCAACCAGCGCGGCAAGCACATAGTACCCGTCGGCCAGCTTAACGCCGCCGGAGTTCCGCAACTCGGTGGGCGCCGTCTGGCCGCGATAGAAAACGGTTGCAGGCAGCAGCTTTTGCATCTCCGCCGGCTTGAGCACCGTGTCGCTGCCTGCCTGTGCCCGCATCGTTCCCGGCGCCATTGTTGTGATGGCCAGGGCAACGGCCGCCGCCAACTTTAAAACCCCTTTGATACGCATCGTCAACCTCCTTGTTTCCACTGCGATTGGAGTATATCGCACCCTCCTCTGAGTTGGTATGAGCAAATGGAGGCAGTCGCGGCGGGTTTCTATCGCTCCGCATTCGAGAAACTCGGGGCGATGCGCCGGGACGATAACGGCCATTTGCTCAGAGTTCACGTCGCGGTTTCCCCATGGTGGCCGGCGAGTGCGACAATCGTTGGGTCGGGGCCGGTGGCTCCGGCCGGGATTCTCTCCCACGGAGGTAAATGATTGTGAGACGTCTTTTGTTCTGCACGGGCCTGCTTGTCGCCGCCACGCTCACCCTGTCTGCCCAGCAGGGCCCGCCGAAGAGCCCGCCGGCCACCGAGTCGGCAACCATCGCCGGCAAATCCATCACCATCACTTACAGTTCGCCCGGCGTCAAGGGACGCGCCGGCCACATCTTCGGCAAGGACGGGCTGATCGGCCACGACCCCACCTATCCGGTATGGCGCGCGGGCGCCAATTCAGCCACCAAATTGCACACTGAAGCTGACCTGACCATCGGCGGCCTGGGGGTCCCCAAGGGCGACTACACTCTCTACGTCGATCTCACAGATCCTGAAAACTGGGTGTTGATCGTGAACAAGCAGACTGGCCAGTGGGGCACCGTCTACGACAAAGCCCAGGATGTGGGCCGGGTGAAGTTGACCATGAGCAAGCCGCTTGCGACGGTCGAGAGCCTGAAGTACACGATCGCAGATCTTGGCGGCACCACCGGAAAGATCACGCTTGCATGGGAGAACCATTCGGCATCTGTGCTGATCGCCGTGCATTGAGGTTCAGAAAGAACGGGTGCGACAGGGCGGCAATTTGCAGAGAATTTGCCGCTCTGCCGATACAATAGGTGAAGTGCGTCGTTCTTTCCGGAGGATGTGAACTTTGCCGCTGTATGCGTACCGGTGCACCCAGTGCGGTCACCGCTTTGAGAAGATCCAGAACTTCAGCTCCAAGCAGGAGCTTGTGTGCCCAGTGTGCCAGGGCATACTCGAACGCCCGCTTACCGCGCCGCGACTGCACTTCAAAGGCGCCGGCTGGTATGTAAACGATTATGCGGCAAAGAGCAACGCCCCCGCCGCCGAATCGAGCTCTACAACTGCACCAGCAAAGAGCGAAACACCTGCAACCCCCAAGGAGAGCGCTCCCGCCAGTTCTTCGCCAGCGCCTTCGGCTCCGCCCACCGCCTCTACTACCTAGCGCCGGATATCGATGTTTGCGGTGTTCCGAGCTCCTATGGCGCGGCTGCATATGAGGCCAATTCGGACGAAAAGGGCTCCGTCGCGAGGATGGCATCGTTCGATGGCCTCTCCGGCTTGACATCGCCATTCTTGAATTCCCCAATTGCCGATAATCTTGATATGGTTCCGGAAGGCAACTGCGCGAAAGATGAAGAGCCCCTCCGACATGACTCAAGACCGAGAGCCCGCCCGGCGCCCCAGACAGATCGCTCATTTCGATAGTTTGACTGGTTTACCCGACCGCGTGTTGCTTGGCGACCGGTTGCAGAAGGCAATTGCTCAGTCGAAGCGGTGGGGCCAGCCGGTCGCGGTGGTTCGTCTCGATCTGGACGGCTTGGAAGCTATTAACGATCGCCACGGCCACGAGGCAGGCCAGCGCTTGCTGGTATCCCTGGCACGTGGAATGAAGCGTACTCTGCGCAAGGGCGAAACCCTGGCCCGTTTGGAAGGGAACAAGTTCGCGGCGGTGCTGCCCGCTCTCGCGGAAGAGCAGGAATGTGTTGCCGGACTGATTCGCCTGCTTGAGGCTGCCGGGGAGCCGGTTCAGGCGGGGGAGTCGACTCTTCAGCTGACGGCCAGCATCGGCGTCGCCTTCTATCCGCAGGAGCAAGATGCGGATGCGGATCAACTGCTGCGCCAGTCCGGTCAGGCGATGCATCGGGCCAAGGCGGCCGGCAAAAACCACTATCGCTTCTTCGACCCCGTTGAAGACACCGGCAAAGGCGGTCATCCTGAAAGCCTGGAGCGCATCCGCCAGGCCCTCGCTGCCAGGGAATTCCTGATGGTTTACCAGCCCAAGGTGAATCTGGCTACTGGTGAAGTCGTCGGGGCTGAGGCGCTGATCCGCTGGCAGCACCCGGAGCGGGGCATGGTGCCCCCGGGGGAGTTCCTGCCGGTTATCGAGGATCATCCTTTTGCGGTTGTGCTGGGCGAATGGGTGATCGGCGCCGTCTTGGCCCAGATGGAAGAGTGGCGCGATGTGGGGTTAGGCATCTCGGTCAGCGTGAATATCGGAGTTCGCCAATTGAGACAGATGGACTTCGCCGATCGCCTGGCCGCTCTGCTGGCCGAGCATTCGCGCATCAAGCCGTCCAGCTTCGAGTTGGAGATTCGCGATGCCGGTCCCCTGGAAGACTTGGCCCAACTGTCTGGAGTGCTGGCGAAGTGCCGCGAAACCGGGATATCGTTTGCTCTCGACGACTTCGGCTCCAGCCATCTCTCGCTCCGCGATCTTAAGAGGCTGCCTATCGATATTCTCAAGATCGATCCGGGCTTTGTTCGCGAGATCCTTGAAAACCCCGATGATCTGACCATTCTGGAGGGAGTTCTGGGGCTGGCTGCGGCCTTCCACCGTCAAGTTGTCGCTGAAGGCGTGGAGACGGTGGAACAGGGCCTGATGCTTCTCCGGTTGGGCTGTAGATTTGCGCAAGGCTACGGCATCGCGCGGCCTATGCCAGCCGACAAGTTTCCTGGCTGGGCGGCGGATTGGCGCCCCGACCCACGCTGGCTCGAGGCGCTTTCGGTCAGTGTGGACGAGCGGCCCTTGATTCATGCCGGCGTTGAACATCGCGCATGGGCCGCGGCCCTTGAAGCCTTCCTCAAGGGCGAGAGCAGCGTTGAGCCTCCCCTGAGTCGCTATCAATGCCGGTTTGGCGGATGGCTCTACGCCGAAGGCCCGAACGGACGCAGTTCCCAGCCGGGTTTTCAGCCGATCGTCGCGCTGCACTGGAAGATTCATGCGCTGGCAGCAGCCCTTGTAAAGTTCCGAACCCACGGCCGGAACGACGAGGCCCTGGCGCGCATGACCGAACTGAGGACCCTGGTGGACAAGCTAGCCGACCAGTTGAATGCCTTTGGCAAGAGGGATTAAGCCACTTCGCCGGAGAGTTACTATTCGGGCACACCCAAGAACTTCCCAAAGGATGTCATTCTGAGCGCAGCTTGGCGGGTTTTTTAGCTCATACGCAGTCGAAGGACCTGCGGTCGCTTCTCGTCCTCATCCTTCTCTCAAATCCGATTCGTTCCGGACCCCGTCCGCATCGATTCTCAAAACCCAGCGCGACCCATTGCATAAAAGCCAACCGGGTGATGGTTCCACCGTCCCCGATGCGATCAGACTCATCGCGATTTCCGTCTTCATCCATATCCTCGTCAAAAGCGGTGAGTATCATTCCCTCTCGCAATACAACGACCATGCCCTCGGCGTCCACGCAGGTATCTTCGTGAGAGAAACATAGAATCTCCCCAAACAGTCCGTTGAAATCCGCCCGTATTCGCATTGTCCCTCAGGGGTTTTTGCAGGCTGCGGAAAAACCCTATATTCCGCAGCCTGTCTTGCCCCTGCGGGATGATACCCGAGGCCCATTGAGCCAATCCTGAAACGTGCTGCAGGAATCTCAACCCGGAGGCCAGGCGAGCGCGCGCCCGCCGAGCAGGTGAACATGGAGATGCTCGACGGATTGGCCGCCGTCCGCGCCCGTATTGATGACCACGCGATAGCCCTTGGCGAGGTTCTGTGCGCGGGCGATGCGGGCGGCAACCCACAGTAGTTGGCCGAGCAGCGCGCCATCGTTGCGGCCGGTTTCGGCCATCGAGACGATGTGCTCACGAGGAGCGATAAGAATGTGGACAGGCGCCTGCGGATTGATGTCCGGGAAGGCGTAACAGAGCTCATCCTGGTAGATGGTGGTGGAGGGGATGCTGCCCTCAACGATCATGCAAAAGAGGCAACTCATAGCGCGTTCAGTTTACAGGAGCGGGGCGGGCTTGGCGTAGGCAGGGCACCGTTTCTCACTCTACAGGGACGGGAGCGATCGTTGGTTTTGGGTCAGATTCCGACTCGCCGGCGAATCTCATAAACCTGGATCAGCTGAAATACAAAAGCACCTTCCTCACGTGCGTCGCTTAACCAATCGAAAGATCCCTCAGACGCATCTGTGCTTCGCCGCGCCCCTGCTTGATTGTCTCCCCTCCGAAGCGCCTGAACATCGCGCGCCAAGAAAAGTAAGAGATCACTCTTCAGCAGCCTTCATGACGTCCATTTCCCCTCTCTCCGAGAGTTGTCCGATCCACGCCCGCTTTATGCGCCCGCTGGAATCGAGAAGCAGCACGGTCGGTGTCCCCGAGACCCTGAGAGCACCAAGTCGTTGACCGTAGATCCTTTGAACCTCCACATCGTCCCTGCTCAGGTATTTGCTGCCGGAGGATGCGTCATTTGGCATGACGAGGAGTACATGAGCATGGAGCACATTGCTTCTTTCCTGCTCGCCAAGCCGCTGATAAAAAGGCAGGCTTGCATCGCAGTAAGGACATCCTTTGCGGATAGCGATCACGAGTGTCTTCGGATATCTACTCCAACTGTACCCCGGAAGTGGCGCAAGAGTCTGGCCCACGATACTTCCGTCCTCAATCCCATGTGTCTGCCGATTGGAGGCCTGGACAGGGGTGTACGAGCTTATGATCTCGATCCGGGAGAGTGATCTGCCGTGGGCAGCCGCAGCTGGCTTCTCCTTTGGCCTATCAAGCCCCGAACACAAAACATATCCTATTCTCGTCACGCCGTCCTGACTCGCAATGCTGCACCAGTTTCCATCTTCGCCGGTCACTGTAAAGAGAATTCGAACGGCGGTTCCGCGTGTCAATGCCTGCACAACATCGCTCTCTGTCGACATACTGGAGTACACCGCGAGAGAATCGACTTTGACGGTGCCCGGCTTGCCCTGCGAAAAGGCTGGAGAAGGCACTAGCAGGAGAAATGAAATGAGGGCGCACCACACGTCCGATGACGAGGTTTTCACCCGAATCTCCTTTTTTGAACCCAGAGTTCCTATGATTGTACCGATCCAGAGGTCGATGGCAAGGCAAAGAGTCGATCCAACCAAGAGTCGCCTGCTACAACCCCAAGGAAATCAGAAACCGTGCGACCGTTCGCGCCGGGACTATGAAGGATATAGAAGGCGCAAGAGACGGCTCAACGCAGACGAATCATGATCGTTCGCAAAGACAACCGCCAGTCGAAAGCGCCGAAAGAAAAATGCGACCGAGACTCCGCTCCCAATTCTATCTTTGGTTGCGATGATGTGGGTTCCGGGCGTGCGATCGGCTCAACAGAGATTAAACCAATTCACGACCTCCCAGCCTTGCCGCTTTGCGTTTCGTTTTGCCTAACAATGACACCGTCTGTGAAGCCGCTATGTCCGCTCCGTTTCGCATTGTGCGGAAAGACATCTTCCGCGATAACCTTGAGTTATGAACTGGATCACTATTCTCATCCTTGCCGCGATGCTGGCTACCATCATCCTGCTGAGGCGCTCAGACCTCGTTTCCGCCACAGAAGCCGCGGCTCACCTGAAAAATGGAGCCCTGGTGATCGACGTGCGAACAGCGGGCGAGTTCGCCTCGGGGCATCTACCAAACGCGATTAATCTTCCACTGGACGAGATTGAGTCGGCGCTGCCGCGCAGGGTGACGGATAAGAGCCAGGTCCTGCTGCTGCACTGCCAGGCCGGCGGGCGCAGCGCCGAGGCTAGTAAAAAACTGATCGCGCTGGGCTATCTGAATGCCTTTAACCTCGGCTCCTATCACCGGGCAGAGCAAATCTTGAAGGGCAAATGAATTCAGTGTGTGCACCGGAAGACTCTGAACTCCAGCTTGCAATTCTGAGCCGAAATGCGAAAATGGCCGCATGGCGCTTGAATTCACCACCTCATATCTGAAGGATTCGCTGGCGGTCTTCCGCTATTACAAAAGCCTCTCTGAAAAAGCGATGGTGCAGGTGGCCGATGAGCAGTTGGTCGCCGTGCTCGATGAGGAGTCGAACTCGATCGCCCTTATCGTGAAGCACATGGCCGGCAATATGAAGTCACGATGGATTGACTTCCTGACGAGCGATGGAGAAAAGCCCGGTCGCCAGAGGGATCTTGAATTTGCCGATCCGCCGGCCACTCGCGAGGCGCTGATGGCCATGTGGGCAGAGGGATGGGGCTGCCTCTTCAATGCGCTTGAGCCGCTCTCCGTTGCGGACCTGGAGCGCGCAGTGACCATTCGCGGCGAGGCTCACTCGGTCATGCAGGCCATCAATCGCCAGGTTGCCCACTACTCCTATCATTGCGGACAGATTGTGCTTCTTGCAAAGCACTTGAACCACAGCGGATGGAAGACGCTGACTGTGCCGCGCGGGCAGTCTGAGGAGTACAACCGGCGAGTGCAGAGAGGCGAAGCCAGCCAGCGCTAGCGTCAAATTCAGATGAGCCGCCTATGCTTGAACCAATGCTCTCGCTGCTAGAATCTTCCGCATGGTGCTGAGTTTGGGAGAGATGCATCTGTGATTTGGCTGGGAGATAGAGCGGGGTATCTGAGCGACTGGGTCACCCAGCAATGGGTTCGGCTGACAGGCCGGCGGATTCGACTTGCGGACCATTGCTGGCTGGACGGGCCAAGAGGAAATACCAGAGGCATTGGCAAGGGGTTCTTTGCCGGGTACGCGAGCCAGCATGGCCTCGAGATCGTCGAGGATGGGACGCGCGGATTAATGCCGGATTTCCGTGCCGTGGCGGGAGCTTCTCTCGATCCCGACATGGTTGCGCCAGTGGTGCGGGATTTCTATGAGAAGACCTCAGCATATGAGCTCGATGTATGGTCGGAATGGCACGGGATGTTCAAGCCCTTTGGAACGGCTCTCGCAGTGCTCTTCAGCCGGCGGCTACAGCAGTTGAATATTCCCTTGTCACCACTGGATAGCAGCAAGGGCATGAGCAGCGATGTGCTGCAGATGTGGGATCGGCGCTCAGGCCGACTGGTGCAAACGGGATGGGTGCGAGAACTGCACGCAACAAGGAATCTGCTCTATGCGGGAAGCTATTCCATCTGCACCGTTCCGGGCTATCCAAGCCCTTGCGTCAAAGTCGTCTTCCCTCTGCCAAACGGGAATGCGATTGTCCTGATGAAGCCTGAGTCGCACCCGGACGGATCGTTTTCGCTGACCTCGTCCGGCAAGGGATTTGGCGATCCGGGATTTTATTTCACAGTTCAAGGTCAAGGTGAGACGATCTGGGCCCGTTATGTGCAATCGATGCAGGAGCGGATCGCGGTCTACGCGGCAGAGCGCGGCACGGCGCGGGCAGATCACATCCTCTGGCTCTGGGGTCAACCGTTTCTTCGTTTGCATTACCGGCTGCGCAAGGCGGCCGATGTTGTTGCCTCCGCCTGACTCTGGCGGCAGATTGGTCCACCCACGCGACTGCCTGTGTAGATTGTCCCGTCCGCGCTGCTAGAATGTTGCGCATGGACACAATTCAGTACAACCTGCCGCCAAATAGGATTCCCCTTGCCTGGTATAACATTGCCGCCGACTTGCCCAAGCCGATGGCCCCGCCGCTGCATCCCGGAACGCTTCAGCCGCTCGGGCCGGCCGATCTGGCGCCGCTATTTCCGATGAGCCTGATCCTGCAAGAGGTGAGCCAGGAGCGGGAGATCGAGATTCCCGGCCAAGTGCGTCAGCTCTACGCGCAGTGGCGCCCCGCACCTCTCTACCGCGCCCGCCGCTTGGAAAAGGCGCTCGATACGCCCGCGCATATCTACTACAAATACGAGGGCGGAAGCCCGGCCGGTTCGCACAAGCTGAATACCGCGCTGCCGCAGGCTTATTACAACAAAATGGACGGCACCAAGCACCTCTCGACCGAGACAGGCGCCGGCCAGTGGGGTTCGGCTCTGTCGATGGCTTGCGCATTCTTCGGTCTGGATTGCAAAGTCTACATGGTGCGCGTGAGTTACGATCAGAAGCCCTATCGCCGTGCGCTGATGGAGGCCTTCGGAGCCTCAGTGACTGCCAGCCCGAGCACTGAGACCGAGTCCGGCCGCGCGATTCTGGCTCAGCATCCCGACTCGAATGGCTCGCTGGGAATCGCAATCTCAGAGGCCGTGGAAGTGGCCGCGAAGGACCCGAACACCAAGTACGCGCTGGGCAGCGTACTCAATCACGTATTGCTTCACCAGACGGTGATAGGCCTGGAGGCGATCGAGCAGATGGCCCTGGCCGGCGACGAACCCGATGTGGTGATCGCCTGCGCGGGCGGCGGATCGAATTTTGCCGGCCTGGCGATGCCCTATATCGGCCGCAACCTCAAGGGCCAGAGCAAGGCGCGCATAGTTGCCGTTGAACCGGCGGCTTGCCCCAGCATGACCAAGGGCAAATTCGTTTACGACTTCGGCGACACGGGCCACCTGACGCCGCTGGTGAAGATGCACACGCTGGGCTCGACCTTTGTTCCTCCGGGGATTCATGCCGGTGGGCTGCGCTACCATGGCATGGCGCCGCTAGTTTCGCATGTGCTCGACCTGGGACTGGCCGAGGCAACTACGGTTCAACAATTGGATGCTTTCGCCGCGGGAATTCAGTTTGCCCGCTCCGAGGGCATCATTCCCGCGCCGGAGTCGAACCACGCCGTGGCCGCTGCCGTCATTGAGGCGCTGCAAGCCAAGGTGGAAGGCAAGCCAAAGACGATTCTCTTCAACCTCAGCGGTCATGGACACTTTGATATGGCGTCGTATATCGCCTATCAGGCCGGCAAGCTGGAGAACTACGAGTATCCGGCGGAAGAGATCGCGATGGCCCTGGCCGGGCTGCCGTCGGTCGGATGAGCCTGAGTTGTCGCCTGTTGAATCCCAGGTCTCAGAATCGAGACCTGGGACTTTCTGTTTTGTGGCTTGGACCCGAGCGAGGGCGGTTGACCCCACCCGAAGATGCGCAGGTGGCTACGCGTTCAACTGCTCTTGCAGCTTGTTCAGCGTGCGGTGCAGGTCTTTGTCGGTGCGGCGCTGGTCGTCGATCTTGGCGATCGAGTGCATCACCGTAGTGTGGTGCTTGTTGCCAAACTGGCGGCCGATTTCAGGCAGGCTGGCTTCGGTCATCTGCTTGGCCAGATACATGGCAATCTGCCGCGGCACCACCACGTTGCGCGAATTGTTCTTCTGCTTCAGATCTGAGACCTTCATGCCAAATTGTTCGGCCACCGCGCGCTGGATCGCCTCAATGGTGATCTTGCGCACCTGCATATCGATGAACTGCTTGAGACACTGCTGGGTCGATGCCAGGGTGATCTCCATGCGGTTGAGCTGGCACCATGCGATGAGGCGCACCAGCGCGCCTTCCAACTCGCGCACATTGGTGCGCACATTCGACGCGACAAAGAGAGCCACATCGGTGGGCAACTGCACATGCTCGCTCTCGGCCTTCTTTTGCAGGATGGCGACCTTGGTCTCAAGATCTGGCGGCTGAATATCGGCGATCAGGCCCCACTCGAAGCGCGAGCGCAGCCGGTCCTCGATCTCCGCCAACTCCTTCGGCGGACGGTCCGAGGCGATCACGATCTGCTTCATGCTCTCGTGCAGCGCATTGAAGGTGTGGAAGAACTCCTCCTGCGTGCGCTCCTTCTGTGCGATGAACTGAATGTCGTCGATCAGCAGCACATCCACGGTGCGGAAGCGGTCGCGGAAGCTGGTCATGCGATCGTTGCGCAGCGAAGTGATCATCTCGTTGGTGAATTTCTCGGCCGAGACGTAGCAGATGCTCGCCGAGGGCTGGCGGCGCTTCACCTCGTGGCCGATGGCATGCATCAGGTGGGTCTTGCCCATTCCGACGCCGCCATAGAGAAACAGCGGATTGTAGGCCCGCGAGGGCCGCTCGGCCACGGCCAGCGAGGCCGCGCGCGCAAACTGGTTGCCGTTGCCGATCACAAACGCATCAAAGGTGTAGCGCTGGTTAAGCTGCGCCGCTGTGGACCAATCGAAGCGCGCCTGCTCCGGTGTGCGCTGGGGCGTCTGCGGCGGCGCGCTGGGCGCATGAGCGGGCACCGGGGCGAAGCGGCCATCCTTGAGCACCGGCGGGACAGACGGGTCTTCCTCGGCGGTCACGAAGACCACATCGTCCAACTCCAGTCCGTGCTGCTCGATCGCCTCCTGGATCAGGTCGCTGTACCGGTCTCCGAGGTGCTGAAACTCCTGCGAAGGCACGCGCACGTAGAGCGTCCTGCCGGCCACATGGCTGTAGCGAGTGGGCTTGAACCAAGTCTCGAAAGACTGGCGGATTACCTTCATTTCCAGAGCAGCGAGAATCTGGAGCCAGGGATTGAGAGCCGTCACCGGCGAAATCGCAATTGCCATCGTGCTCATCCTTGCCTGCGCCGTCGTTTGATTACGGCCCCGTTCATCCGTCGTTTTTGGCAAAAGCAACCTCGGTGGCGTAAAGCACTTGGCTTTCCGTCCTGTTACTGCTTACCGACTGCCTGATTGCCGCTGGTCGGCCCCTGAAAAACTGACCTCGGGGCCCGGGATAAACCGGTTCCGTGAGACGCTGGGAAACTTTCTTGAACGGTCCCGATAGTAGCACATTTGGAAGTCGTTGTAATCTCCCTTTGACAAACTTTTAGCTGGTCAGAATAAAGTGCACTAATGCTGGTGAACTTTGCCAGTAAGGTTACCAGAGTGTCACACTGAGCCTCCTGGAGACGCGCTAAATTGCAGCCCTTCACGCTCCACAATCGCCGGTGCGACCACCTGTGGATCACCGCTAAGCAGATTTATATTTAGGCCTTGATCGGCTTCACGCTGGATTCCTGGCTTAACTTACGATACACTTAATACTTGCCGTCAAGGCGCAGATTTTCATCAGGAAACAGGAGAGTTTTTCATGCCCAAGCGCACATTCCAACCCAATCGCCGCAAGCGCGTGAAAACCCACGGCTTCCGTGCGCGCATGAAGACCAAGGCTGGCGCCGCCGTGTTGAGCCGCCGCCGTGCGATCGGCCGCAAGCGCGTCTCTGTCAGCGCCGGCTTCCGCGACTAATCCTCGCCTGCGGCTCTCTTTGAGCCGGGATGCGCCGAGCCGGATGTGCCACACAACCGGCCATTCCGGACAAGGCTTCTCGCGGCATCGCCATGACAACCCCTCCGCAGCCTGAAAAGCGAAAGTCGCCAAGAGCCTCGCTGACCGGCGTTCGCCTCACAAAGCATGCCGATTATCAGCGTGCCTACGCGGCCAGCCGCAAGCACCAATCCGCGTCGATGAGCTGGTTTCTGGCGCCGCAGACGCTGGCCAGTGCGCCATTCGAATCTCCGGCCGGGCCGCGCATCGGGCTCACTGCCGGCAAGGTGATGGGCAAAGCTCATGAGCGCAACCGCATCAAGCGGCGCATGAGAGAGGTTTTGCGCCGCCATGTCGAGCTTCTGCCGCCGCGCTGCGACCTGATCCTCCACCCTCGCCGCACGGTGCTTACTCTGGAGTTCAGGAAACTTGAGGCGGAGATTGTGCGTATCCTTCAACAGGCAACCGCCGAAGCTGCCCGCATGGTTTCACAAGCGGCCACGCGGCTCGCTAAAGTCGAATCTAATTCATGACCCGTGCGTTACTCGCCATACTCGATTTCTATCGCCGCTGGATCTCCCCGGCGATCCATTCGCTCCAGCCCGGCGGCTGCCGCTACCTGCCCACCTGTTCCGAATATGCTTCCATCGCCATTGCTAATCACGGCCCTATGCGCGGCTCGGCGCTGGCCCTTTGGAGGCTCCTGCGCTGCAACCCCTTCGTGCGCGGCGGCCTGGATCCTGTGCCGCCAGCCGTAAATCCCCGTCCTCTCCACCACGAACAATTACCATAAGAGAAGCGGCGCTCAAAACCCTGTGCCGTTTAACGAATAGGACGTATCCCTTGGCAGAGATTCGCAATCCCAATCTTCAGGGCCCCGGCGGCGACGGAGGCAGCAGCGGCGGCGATATGCGCGGCATGATGCTTGTCATGGCCCTTGTGCTCCTCGTCTTCTTTGGTTTCGATTATTTCCGGCAAAAGCAGCAGCCCCCGCCCCCGCCTGCCGCGCAGAGCCTGAGCCAGCCGCCAAGCCAGCCGCAGCCCCAGACTCCTGCCGCAGCGGCCGCCCTGCCGGAGACAGCTTCCGCACCGGTGCTTGCTGTCTCGCCAAGCGTCTCCGCTTCGGCAGAAACGCTGACCGCGATCGAGAACGAGCAGTACAGGATCGTCTTCACCAATCGCGGCGCGCAAGTCAAGAGCTGGGTACTGAAGAAGTACTTCGACACCGCCGGCAAGCCGCTCGATATGGTGCAGCCGCAGGCGGCTCAGAACTTTGGGTATCCGCTCTCGCTCTACACCTATGAGCCGCAGCTCACCACGCAACTGAATCAGGCGCTCTATCAGGTCTCTGCCTCGGGCGCGCAGCCCTCAGCGACCGGAGTCGCTGAAGTGCCCGCCACCAACGCCCTCACCTTCCACTATTCGATGGGCGGCCTTGATGTAGTCAAGACCGTCCGCTTCGACTCAAGCTACGTCATCACCATTGAGGCCGCGGTCAAGCGCAACGGCGCGCCGGTTCGGGCGCTGGTCGAGTGGCCGGCCGGCCTGGGCGACATGGAGGAGTTTCTTCCCGCCTCCTCGACCCGGTCTCCTGTGCGCACCTCTGCATCGTCGCAGTTCACATGGTCGCTCAATGGCAAGCAGGACTCCACAGGGGCTACTGGTTCTAGTTTCTTGTTCTGGTCGCATCCCGGAGTATCGGGCAACGAGACCTTGAACCTGCCTTACTCCTATGCGGCGATCACCGATCTTTACTTCGTTTCCGCCTTCCTGCCCGACAATCCCGAGCGCTCGACCCTCGTCACGCTGCACCGCACCATCGATCTTCCCAGTCGCTTGAGCGACCCCACCAGCGAGAAGACGCCGGCTCACTTGCTTGGGCTGGCGATGGGCGATACCAGCGGCTTCACGCGCCTGCGACTCTATGCAGGCCCCAAAGCGATGGACGTGTTGGCCTCTGTCCGTACCATCGGCCCAGACGGCAAGCCCACCGGACAGTCGCTCGAGCCCCTTATCCAGTTCGGCAGCTTGCTGGGAATCATCGCCAAGCCTCTCTACCTGGCGCTGCGCTACCTCGTTGAGCACGGCGTCGACAACTGGGGCTGGGCCATCATCATCATCACCGTGATCTTCAACCTCCTGATTCTGCCCACGCGCATCATGATGATGAAGACATCGCTGAAGACGGCGCGCATTCAACCCAAGGTCGAGGCCATCAAGAAGCGCTACGCCCACCTCAAGACCACCGACCCCAAGCGCGCCGAAATGAACACCGAGATCATGGATCTGCATAAGTCGGAGGGCATCAACATGGTCGGCGGATGCCTGCCGCTCTTCATACAGATGCCGCTCTTCTTCGCCTACTTTCGCGTGCTGCAGAACACCGTCGAACTGCGCCAGGCTCACTGGTTCTGGCTCCGCGACCTCTCGGCGCCAGATCCGCTTCACATCCTGCCAATTTTGATCATCATCACGATGTTTCTAACCCAGTACATCACGCCTTCGCCGCAGATGGACAAGTCTCAGCAGCGGATGATGGCCTTCATGATGCCTGCCATTTTTGGCATGATGCTTTGGAACTATGCCTCGGGCCTCTCGCTCTATTGGGGCACGGGCAACATCATCAACCTGGCCATTCAAGTCGGCATCAATCTCTCACCCATCGGCAAAGAGCTGCACGCCATCGCCGACAGACGCGCCGCCAAGAAGGGCGGCGGCAATCCCAAAACCATCCAGGCCCGTCGATAGGCGGCGCCGCCGAACCATCCAGGCCCCGCTCTAGACAAGTCTTGAGCGGGGCTTTTTCTTGTTCGGAAAGAAGTGCGAGAGCAGGACGATCGCATGAACGTTTCTTGTTCAAGAACCGGCTTTGGCAAACCCAAGAACAGCGGGCTTCTGAACGCCTCCCAGCGGGAGGCTGCGAGAATAGCCCAGGGCAAGCAAGGCGCAGCCCTGGGAAGGCATTTAAGGAGGATTATTCCGCCCCGGAGGGGCGGATCGAAACCTTTTGATGTGCCGGATCAGGGTCATGCAATCGCCCAGGGTCTCTTCTTGTTTTGAAAACGCCCGCTTTTGCAGAGTTTTATCCTCCGCCGACGCACAATGGAAGCACTCAGGAGTTCTGAACTTCACATTCCACTGCTCCCTGACCTGTATCGACTGGGGAGTGCTACCCCCCGCCACCCTCTATATTTTCAAAACCTTGCAGGTAATTTTCTTGCAAACAGTGAAAAAGGCCGATCTACCTGCTTATCAAGCCGCAGCTCGCAGCGGATTGTTCGACGCCGGGCAGACAATGGCAAAATAGACCTATGCCGCCGACCGATCTAACGCCTCCTGTCCAGATTGTGCTCTCCGCCGCCCAGGCCCGCGTCCTGGGAGCCTTGCTTGAGAAAGAAGTTACCACCCCGGACTATTACCCGCTCTCGCTTAACGCGCTCATCAACGCCTGCAATCAGCGATCGAATCGAGAGCCGGTGATGGACTTGGACGAGGAGGAAGTGCGCCTCGCTCTTCATCGCCTCGAAGACCTGCGCCTGGCAGGGCGCTCGCGCTCGGCCGACGGGCGCGTCACCAAATACGAGCACTGGCTCGGCGAATTCTTCAACTTCAGCCGCGCGGAGACGGCGCTGTTCTGCGTGCTGCTCCTGCGCGGGCCGCAGACACCGGGCGAGTTGCGCGGGCGGACCGAGAGAATGCACCGCTTCGACGAGCTCACCGAAGTGGCGGCTGGGCTGCAAAAGCTGATGGAGCGCGAACCGCCGCTGGCAGCGGTTCTGCCGCGCCAGCCGGGGACCAAGGAGTCGCGCTACGCGCATCTGCTCTCGGGCGGCGTTGAAGCGGTGTCAGCTGCGGAAAATGCCTTCGGAAGGCGAGCGCCTTTCGAGAGCGCAGAGCCGGACAGCGGGCTGAATGTAGGCCACGAGGATCGGATTGTGCGGTTGGAGGCGACGATCGTCGAACTAAGACAGGAGATGGCCGTCCTTCGCCAGAAGATCGACGATCTCTTCGGGGACGGATAATCTGGCTAAACGGTTGCCGCAAGTAAGATCAGCTACTCCCTTGTTCAAGGAAGACGGAAAGAGGAATAGACCATGAGGAAAGTGAGAATTGTTGCGGTATGTCTAGGATTGGCGATGAGCTTGCTGAATCTCCCCGCCTTGCACACGCAGGTGGCGAAGCCGGCTCCACTGCCCTTCCAGATCCTCACTGCGAAGAGGGTCTTCATCTCCAACGCGGGAGGCTTGCTCGATCTCAACATGGTGAGTGGCGAC
>CAZGHZ010000050.1:0-33471 GCA_964525655.1 uncultured Occallatibacter sp. | reverse complement strand
GCGCCTCGCAGCGGTCCATCACGTTGAAGAGCTTGCAGTAGCTCAGGTGCGAGGTGTCGCTGGAGATCGCCCCGATCCACGGATAACCGAGAACCAGGTAATCCGGGCGGCTGGAGACGCGCTCGATGGGGTCCTCGGCGTCGGGATTGCCGGAGACAAACTGAGTCGCAGCCAAGGCGGCCAGGTGGCCCCCGGCTGAGAATCCAATCACTACGATGCGATTGGGGTCGATCTGGTAATCCCGCGCCCGCGCCCGCACCGTCTGGATGGCGCGCCGGGCGTCGAGCAGCGGAACAGGCAGGATGTAGCCGTTCGAAGAAAGCCGGTAGCTGAGAATGAAGGCGCGAAAGCCCTTGGCGGCGAACCAATCGGCGATCTGTCTGCCCTCCAGATTGGCCGCGAGATTGAGATAAGCTCCGCCGGGTACAACCACCACTGCAGAGCCGTTGTCATGGCCCCGTTGCGGCTCGAAAACGGTCAGCGTGGGCGTATCTTCGCAAGCCGTTCCCTTGGCCTGTGGGACGTCGCCCGGCCAAAGGCGGATGGTCTGAATGCCCAGGAAGGCGTTTCCGCCGCTCACCGTTGAGCAGGGCGGCCTCTGCGATTGCGCCGACAGGCAGGCCAGCAAACCTAGAGATATGACTGCGAGATACTTTCTCATTTTGCGAACCCCGGAGCGCTGGCAAGATTATAGAGCGGTTTCCCAATTCGTGTAGCTTGGGGACCTCAATATAAGGTGACTTTTCCTGATGAAAATGCCACTCAAGGTTCGCAGTTTCGACATGCGTCAATTGGAGAGCCGCTATAGCCACATCTCCACGTGTCCTGGCTCGGGATTCGCAGCCTGCGCCGTCAGCGCCTCGGCCAGTTGGAGGCCATACCGGGCAAAATAATAGGCCGCACCGTGCGTCCGCTCCTGCAATCCGCCGCCGGGATAGAGCGCCTGGCCAATCGTCTCGGCCTGCCTCGTCAGAGATGCCTCGCGCTGCAATTGGAAGTTGGCCGCCAGATGCCGCAACCGATCCATCTGGTACCGGATCTTGCCTGCCGCAGTTTCGGCCGACTGGCCGAGCCCGGCATCGACCGAGCGCATCCAGTCGACCAGCGGGTTCAACTCGGCGTCGAGAGCCGAACCGGATGCAGCCAGTCTGGCCTTGCCTTCGGGCAGCATCGAACCCGCGGCGAGCAACTGCGCCAGCGTGGCCGGGCTCTCTGAAAAGACGCCTTCCAGGGTCAGCTCATGCTTGCGCAGCAGTTCGCCGATGGCCGGCTCGATCAGCGTAGCCGAGAGGCGCGGCATCGACGGCGTCCTGCGGCCAAGAATCCGTTCGTAGAGCACGGCCGACTGCGCAAAGTAGGCGATCTCCGCCGGTCCGCCAACAACAGCGGAACTAGAGAGCAGAAAATCCTGAAAGACCGGCCGTAGCAACGCCGAGGGCGAGATCCGCTCCGGCTCGGCGTCGAGAATGTCGAGCAAATTCGCGGTTGAATAGCTCAGGTGTCCAGACTGCCAAAGCCCGTCGGGTTCTGCAGCACTGGCCGGATGCCGCTTGAGGGCAAGCCGCGCGCCATTCTCTTCATCGATAAGAAACAACAGGCTCGATTGCGGAGTGACGGCTACCTGCGCGTGATAGCCGGCGGCCTCAAGCTCGCGGTTGCGCTCGATGAGCGCCTGATGCAGCTCGTCGGCCCGCTCGATGGCCGCGCGAAGCACCAGCGCGCCCATGCGATGCATTGCCCGGCTACTGGCGTCGAGCACCAGCAGCCCTTGCGCGGCAAAAACCCGAGAATAGAACTCCCTGAAGGCCTCGGCAAAGGTGCGCCCCGGCCGGTAAGCCTCGGCCAGCGCATCCATGGCCTCTGAGCCTCCCAGCAACTCCTGCGCCTTATCGACAAGCGCGACGATCGTCTCATCCAGTACGATACCGCCCACTGGCCGCGCAGACTCAGCCTCCGTGGAATAGATCAGCTTGCGCAGTTCGCGCTTTGCCGGAAAAGCAATATGGTTGATCTCGGCAAAGTCGTGGTCTTCGGTGGCCAGCCAAAAGACGGCGGCGTGGGGACTGCCACAAGCCGTGGCCTGGCGGGCTCTTGCCAGCGCAGTAGCCGCTTTGAAGGGCGTGAAGAGCGGCCCGCCGAAGAGACCCACCTGCTGCCCGGTCACCACCACTCCCGCTCCGCTGCGCAACGCATCGAGCGCCGCCGCAGCTGCCGGTGAAGGTGTAGCATTCTGCTCGGCCAGCAAGCTAGCCAGCTCCGGCCAGTGCGTGGGAAGGGCGGGGCGAGCCGTCCAGCCCGAAGAAGCTGATTGTGAACTGTAGAACGTGCGGACTGCCTCCGCGCCCGAGCAATAGTCCAAGAAGAGCCGGTGCAGCCCCGGCACGACGGAGATGGAATGGCGGTCCGCCTTCAACAACGGTTTCTCTTTGCGATCTGAGGTTTCAATCAGGGATCTCGATCTGGAGTCTCAAGGCGAACCCATGACACGGGTGCTGAGATGGAATTCGGCTTCAGCTTTAGGATGCCACGCCGGGCCAAAGCGATGCACAAGCATGAATTAGGCGGTCGCCCGGATTACGGATTGGCGACAAGACGGGTAGAGCAGAGGTTTCCGTATGAAGAGGGCCGTTTTTGACGATCCTCTGACCGGGCATGGTGTGAACAACAACGGTAGCCCAACGTGGTTTTCCGGGAATTCAAACCTGCGGAACAAAAAACAGGGCTCGAATTGAAACTCCTACCGGCTCAAGCAGAGCCGCCGCAAACGAACCTGACGAGCCCCTCCCAAACGCATCTCGGTGGAGGAGAGGCGCTTCCGCCACGCTCCAGCGCCTCTTCTCCCCCGAAATACCCTTCCCGATCCTCTACTGGCTCCCTTTTACTCCGCCCCAGTGGCCTACTCTTGCTCCGCCCTTGACAGCTCCGCAGTGAGCCAATTGCCGACTGGAACACCCAGGCGCTTGGCACCCTTAAAGCGTCGAATGCTGGCAGCCAAGTCTGCACTAAGCGGGCCACAATCGGCAGCGTCGTAAGCCAATCTCCGGACTGCGGCCAGTCGCAGATTTGCGGTGGTTGAAGCGTAGTGACTTTGTTCCAGGGAAATGCGGTATCGGGTGACCATGGTCTTGTTGAAAGCGAGCCTGGGTTCCGAGCAATGTCATTTGATGAATTCTCTGATCGCATGATCGTAGGTTAGTTGTGGACTGGGAGAGGTCAGGCTGTTCAGTACCGCTGATTCGGATTGCTCAAGGTCCGCGAGCTTGAGAACGGATCTGGCGTGCGGTTACCCATGCTCTTCGCCATCGGTACGGCCTCCAATTGCCCTGCCAAACAGCATGATCCAACTCGCAAGGCCGGTCTATCGCATCCTGCGGCGTTTTCGGGACCAGTCCGGAATCACACCTGCACTTGTTCCCGTTAGGATTGATTCGGCTGAGAAGTCACTTCAATTCAATGGGCACGCTGACTGTGCCAAGGAGTCCAGTCAGATTGTCGCGGACGGCAAACTTCACCTCGTACTTGCCGGTAGGAAGGTCGATTTTTTCCGGGATTCCGAGTCCGGTTTCTAGCATCTTCTGCATCCTTGCCGGAGTAAGTTTGGTGCCGATGGTTTGCGACATGGTCGCTACGCTCTTTCGATTATGGTCAAAGGCAACGGTCGTCACTTCGAGATTGATCGCGTTTCCATTTTCGCGGTCGATGGTTATCGATTCGCCCCGGATCGCGAGCATGATCTCGGCGGGTTTCTTCCCCTCAGCGGCGGATGCAGATGTTGAGTCGCTCGACGGCGGCAAAAGGCGCGCATTGAGGCCCAATCCGGTATAGGCAACTGGCGAAGCGAGCGCCTCGACGATTTCTTTGCGGCGGAGTTCGGGTGTCTCCTCTATCTTCGGTGCGAGATAGAACCCCGTGCGAGAACGAACCTTCAGACCGTCCTGCGCCACTTTGACCTTAAGCTTTCGCCATCCAGGCCGGGTGTCGTCCCCGATGTAGTAGCCGAGGAGATAGTAGTCGCGGGAATCGTCAACGGCCTCAGCAAAGCACTTTTCCAGTTCTGCAACCGTGACGCAAGCGCGGCCGCCGGTGGCCTCCGCGAAGGCGCGCAGGGTGATCCGCTGCTGTTGGGCCTTGTCATTGGGCAAGCGCAGGGGGGACCTTAGACCATTGGTTCCCCTGATATCTGCGATTCGCGATGAGGACATTCCGGAATTGGCGCTGGGCAGGGACGCGGGATTGACATCCTGATCGTTCAAATCGACCGGATACACGGCGACATTGGCGGAGTTCAACGAGCGCCACGCCTCTTCGTACTCGGCCCTCAGGTCGTCACCCTGACGGGCGAACGATTGCGGATCGTCAATGGTGAACGGAAATCCGGCTGTGGCCCAAATCAGCGTCTTGCGGCCGGGGATCGCCTGAAATGCGTGTGCCAGTTGAGTCAGGCCGGCCAGGGTCTGGCGTGAGGCAATGCGCTGGTAGTCGGCTGAAACCGAGGCATCGAGATCGTTCAGCGCGTCTGCCATGAGCTGTTCCTCATCTGTGGCCTGCTGCTGCGCGGGGGAGAAGTTGGTGGCGTCGACGGCGGGTTCAGTGCGCTCTGCCGAGCTGAGCGCTAGCTTGAGCTTTTGCAGGGCTTCGACCAATACTGTGTTGTCGGTCGTAAGTGGATGCAATTGACGCAGCCCGCTGCTATTGAGGCTGAAGAGCGCCATAGGTTCGTCGCGCAAAGCGCTTTGCAGCAGGTAGCCGGTGAGCCGCCTCTTGGCTTCCGCCTGCCGCATCCAGGGCGTGTTGATCATGTCGAGCACGACGATGGTAATGCGCCAGGGATGATCGCTACCGGGAGAAAAGTTGGAATACCCTTCGAGCCCAGCATCCCTCGGGCGGCCAGCGAGAGTCTCGGTCTTCGTCTCCTCAAAAATGGAGATGGTGCGCGCTTTGCCGTTCTCCTCAATTCGGAACGCGTCCTTCTGCAAGCCTGATACCGGTTTGCCCGACTTGTCCGTGACGACGACCGGGACGAGCACCAGATCCGACCGAAGGCTCAGCTTGACCAACTCGGGAGCGCGGGAGCCGCCTTGTTCCTCTGAGTCAGTGTGCGCCGATGGAGTCCGGGCTTGCAGCAGAGCAGCGTCCTGAAGGCAGAACCCCGGCGATGAAAAGACAAGGAAAGCCAAGAGCGAACAAGTGACCCGCTGCGCAATGGTCCCACGAAGCCGGTCAAGCCCTGGAAGCATGAGCAACCCCTCCTGTTTGAGCGGATCATACGTTTATTGCACGAGCGATTCACACGGACTTTCTTTGAGAGAGATGAAAAGTGTGGGAGTCTCGCGAAATCCCGTTCCAAGATTTTAATTCGGCGACAAGGCAAAGGAGTATTCGCAGCTCAGATCACTTCACAAATGCCGAGTCGGTTCCGGCCTGGATTGCCTTTTGAAACGCCTCCCATTCGCAGGAGAAGTCGATCTGACTGCATCCGGGCACAAAGACGCGAACCCGCTCGGGTGGGTTCTGAAGACTCAGCGGCGTGGCATTGCGCATCTGTTCGAGGGTCTGCGCCATGTAGTAGGTGCGCACGGAATACTCCTCCTTGCCGGACGATTTCCATAACTCGAAGACCAGTGCTCCTCCGGGCGGAGTGTCATCGCGGCGGCCGTCGATGAGCCAGTTGAGGTTCAGCGCTCCAGCTATCGCAGCGAGATTGGTATCGTGGCCAACCAGGATAAGAAGACGGTCGCCGGGCTTACCTACTGCGCCGGTGATCGGCTGCGCGGAGACTGCCTGCTGCATCGACTGAAGAACGTGAGAGAGAAGATTCGAGGACTGTGCACGAGCAACATACGAGGTCCGGTCGGCGAGGTCTTCATGAGCAGCGTGGATTTGCAGCAGTTCGCGAAGCTTGCGCAGATCCACGCGGCCCCAGCCCACATTCGCGGCATCCATGCCCTCGGCATATTCGAGAAGCATATTCTCGGCCATCGTGGAAGCCAAGTCGAGAGAGGTGTGCGATTCGGCCATAGGGGCGGAGTTTGCAGGCGCAGCAGGCGATGGAGGATCGAAGAGGGAGAGATGCGCCGCGGTGCTGGAGCCTGTGCACTTCGCACCGGCGCCGCATCCGTGCAACACCTCTTCAAGCGCTTCGAGTTGGGGGCGATAGGCCTCGATCAATCCCTGCGGATTGGCTCCGATGCGGCCGGAGATTGCCGCGGCGGCCAGAGTCCTATCCAGATGTCCGACGCCGGCGCCCATTGAATGAAAGAGTGGATCGTGCGTTCCCTCCGGAAGCGCGCTCACTTCCAGCGAACAACCTGGCGCAAGGCCAGCGGCCAGCGCCTTGCCGGTCTCGCGCGTGCGCTGGTCTGAGTCGGCAACAATCCTGATCTGCGCTGCATCCGCGCAGCCGCCTGGCGCGAGCAATCCCTGCGCGGCCAGTTGCTCGCGATCGTAGGCGCCGAAGAGTGTCATCATATGAGTGCCGTGCTCGGTCAGATAGCCCGGCGGAACGCTCCACTCGGGCCACGGCTCGGCCGAGTATTGATTCAGTAAATCCATCTTGCCGGTCGGGGAACGCACTCCGTGACGGCTGACAATGACAACATACTTGAGTTCGCCGTCATTCTTGACGAAACTCTTCGTCGTAGAGGCGCTCGGCGGCTCCATGTGAGGGGTTGAGAAGACGCGAATCTCCGCCGGCTTTCCACCCACTCCCGGCACTCCGACATAGAGCAGATTCTGCGCCGGAACGAACAGGGCCGTCTTGGCTCCGGCGGCGGTGTGCACGACTTCGAGCGGATGCAGATTCCTGGCTTCGTCCACTTGATACGAATCGACCTCGCCTGCTCCGCTGATCACATACACGCGCCGCAGCGCAGGATCGTAAAACAAATCGTCTGCGCCAGGAGCGGCCGGCTGGCTGGCGATCTCCTTGCCGGTTATGGCATCGAGGGCGATCACCATCCCCGGAGTGCGGCAGGCGACGAAGAGCAACTGGTCCCCACTGTCGAATGCAATGGGCACGTTGTCGGCTGCCTTGGTCAGCTTCCAACGCGCGACAATTGTTTTTCCGGCTGGGTCGATCGCAGCCACTTCATTTGAATCGGCAACGTTCGCAAAGACGCGCCCGCTCTTCGGGTCGAAGGTCACTCCCTCGGGATGCGCTGACGTGGCAACGTTGGCGGCGAGACTGAAGTTGGTTGTGTTCACAGTGGCGACGTTGGCGGGATTCGCCGCATCCTTGCCGCCGTGGGCGACGAAAAGCAGGTGGCGGGTCTCGTCGTAGGCCATATCGTCGGCATCGTCGGAGAGCTTGATCTTGTCTGCGAGAGCGAAGGGCGTTCCCTTGTAGACCCTGAGTTCGGCGAGTTGGCCATCCGATACATAGAGGCTGCCCGTGGCAGAATCCCATGCGAGGCCGTGGGGCTTCGCCAAGCCCGTGATGCTCTGCCGTACCGCGTCCCTCTTCAAGTCGATCACTTCCACGGAGTGATTGGTTCCTGCCGTAATGAAGAGGAGATTGTCCGCAGTGTCGATTGCCAGGTGATCGAACTTGCCGGTCACCCCGGCGAGGACGATTGTCCTTGAGAGTTGCAGTGGCGGAGCTGAAGTTTGCGCCTGCCCTGTCATCGAAAGGAGACTGGCTGTCAGTACCAGAGTAGTGCAGAAAACGTTGCGGCAGTCGATATGATCGGCTGATTCGCTGTGTGTGCGCGTGATTCCAGTCATGAGCCTCAAGGAGTATTCCTCTTTTCAATGTGCAAGGGAGAGCTTACAGCCAGCTTCGCTCGGATCGATCGAGCGAAGCTGGCCGTGCTTGTGCGTATTGGCCGCGTTCTTTGGCGATGATTATTCGCGATGGGAGGTCCAGCGGATTCCACCCGCATAGGTTGGATGGTAGTACTCGCGCTGAACGACATACTGCGGGCTGCCGTTATAGAAGCCAAAGACCTCGTTGTTCAGGTTCAGGCCGTACGCATAAACCTCGAAGCCCCAACGAACCTTATAGCTGGCCTGGGTGTCGAACTGATAGTGTGCGTAGAGGTAATTGTCGGCCAACGGCCCCGCAGTGCCGCCGACTTGTGGATTGGGAACAGTCTGCTGAGTGCCGTTTGGATTGAGGATCGGATTCCCGTTCGCATCGGTGGCGTAAGCAAGATTCTCGTACTGATACGCGTAGATCATCTTGTCGTCGAAGGTCATGCCCACGCGCATCGAGAAACGCTTGGTGTCGAAGGTGGGGCTGATGTTCCAACTGTTGGGAGCCTGACGGAGCAGCGCCGGACTGTCGGTGCGCAATGGATCGACGTTGGTGGCCTGCGATTGTGTGTAGCTGTAGTTGGCCGAGAGACCGGCGCCCTTCATCACGCCGGGCAAGTAAGACAGCCGCTGCTGATAGCTGAACTCGACGCCCTGCACATGCGCGCTGCCGGCATTCGCCGGCTGGGTGACCAGAGTGGACTCTCCGAGGTTGTATGGATAAGTCGTGGTCAGCGTCTGTAGCGTAACGATCGGGTCCGTGAGAGCTTTGTAAAAATATCCAGCCTGGAGCAGGCCGGCATTGCTGAAAGAGCGCTCATAGAGGACATCGTAGTTGGTCCCGTGCTCCGCCTTCAGGTTGGGATTGCCGATGCTGACGGTGGCCGGTGTCGTTGAAGTATCCGGCTGACCCACCGCCTGCGAGATGTCCTGGGGGTCGGGCCGGGCAAGCCCGCGGCCAAAGACGAGGCGCAGGTCCGAGTCCTTGTCAACGGCAAAGCGCAGCGAGCCGCTGGGCAGAACATCCAGATAGTCTCCGCCCGCCTTGAAGGTCAGCGTCGTCGGAGTGGGAGTGACGTTCTGGTCAAAGCTCAACGTGGAAACATGGGTCGCTTCGAAGCGAACTCCCAAAACCAGGCGAACGCGGCTGGCTAACTCGATCGTGTTCATCAGGTAGCCGGCGGGAATGCGCTCGATCAGGTCGTAGTTATTTGCGTTGACGCCGGGGCCGCCGGATAGAGTGAAGACGTTTAGATTGTTGTACACATAGCTTCTGACTTTGCTGTAATCGGTCACATTGCCGTAGCCGCCGTAGGTCTTGTCGTAGTAGCTTGGGTCGCTGAAGCCGCTGTCCCACTCCGGATGGGCCGAGACCAAGGTCTTCGAACCCGGCGTGAATGTCTCGTCGTAAGTGTCATCGAACTTGTGAGCGTTGCGAATCTTTGCGCCGAGCTCGAAGGTGCCGAAATGCGTGCCGAAGTGATAAAGCCGTGAATAGGAACCCGATGCCTGGAGGTTGACCTGCGCACTCTGGCCGGCGGTCGGCGGGGCAAATGATTTCAACTTGTAGTTGTTGGAGTTTACTGAATCGTCGGCGCCGGCTGCAAAGCAGCCTGCGCTCCAACCGGGCCGATTGATGCTGACGCCCATGACGTTATTGCAACTGTAGTTTTCCGTATCGCCGGCCCATGAGTACTTTATGCTGCCGCTGCCGCTCAGCGAACGCGAGCGCGAGGCCGAAATGCCCCAATTGACCGTCGAGACGTTGAAGACGTGCTTCCCTTGCAGCGCAAGGCTGCCGACGGCCATGTTGGGCCGGCGCCAGTCCTGGCTATACTTGGGAGTGGTGCCGTCCTGCAGAGTGTAGACCCATTTGTTACCCCAGTTGCGGAAGGTGGAGAAGAGGCCGCGCAGCGAGATGTTCGAACCTTCCCTGAGTTTGTAGTCTGCGCTGGCCGTTGCGCCCCAGCGGGTGCGGTAATACACGTAGTCGCGCAGATCCATGGTGTCGTAGTAGGGAGTCAGGCTTCCATCCGCGGCCGGCTGCGGATCGGGCTCGATGTCGTTGATGCCGCGGCCGTTGTAGTCGTAGGTACCGCCGACAAGCAGGCCCAGTTTCTTGTCGGCGAGGAAGCGCTTGCCCACCGTTCCGCCCATCTGGTCAACCGTACGGCCGCCGAGAATCGGCGTGTATCCGCCAACTCCGTAGAGGGTCGCCGTCGGCACTTCACCCGCTGTCTTGGTGACCAGATTCACTGAGCCGCCGATGCCATCGGCGTCGATGTTGGCTTGCAGGGTTTTGTTGATCTCAACCGAGTCCACCAGGTCGGAGGCGATGGTGTCGAGCTTGATCTGGCGAACGCCTGATTCCGGTGAAGGAACCGTTACGCCGTCGATCATGGTGTTGCTCAGGCGGGGCTCGGTGCCGCGAATCTGCACGTACTTGCCCTCGCCCTCATCGCGTTCGATGGTCACTGAAGCCATGCGTCCAAGCGCATCTGCGATGTTGGCGTTGGGCAAAGAGACGATCACGTCGGCCGGCAGCACCTGCAGGATATTCTCCGCAGCGAGTGTGCGATTGATGGCCTCCGCTTCGCCGAAGGGGCGTTCGGCAGTTACGGTGACCTCGTCGCTTGCATTGGCGACCTTGAGAATGGCGTCAATGCGCGCGGTCTCGCCCGCAATCACCGTTATGCTTCCGGCGTAGGGGGCAAAGCCCACGTAGGAAACGGTGACGGCGTACGTCCCAGGCGTTACGTCGGTTACGGTGAACTCGCCCAATCCATCAGTCGTGATGGGCCTGATCTGGGGCTGCATCTCGATCTTGGCGCCCTGAAGCACTGCGCCGGCCGAATCCTTGACGACGCCGCTGATGAGGCCCTTGCTTGCCTGGCAAAATGCCTGCGGCAAAGCAAAGAAGCAGAAAAGGACGAAGCAGATTGATAGAATTCGTTTGTGCATGGCGCTCCTCATTCCAGCTCATCGCCGGAGAATGACACAGGATTCAGGCCGCTCTTCAGACCTGACTGGAGCGTACGAGTCATTCTTAAAGCTGTGTTAACGAACCGGTGAATTTTTCCTAAGGTTGAAGCGCGTCCTTGCCTAAATGTGAATCTGCGATGAATTCGCAGCCTCCGTGACGGCACTCTCTTCCACTTCGCGATTACGCTGATAGATACGCTAGAAATGAGAATCCTTATCGTCGAAGACGAGCCGCGGATGCTGGAGCTGTTGCGCAAGGGGCTCTATGAACACGGATTCACTGTGATGACCGCCTCAGATGGCGAGGCTGGACTGGAGATCGCCACGATTCATGAGTTCGACGCGATCGTGCTGGATATCGGGCTGCCGAAGTTGGATGGATACGCGCTGATGCGGTCGCTGCGAGAGCGGGCGTGCATGACGCCGGTGCTGATGCTCACCGCGCGCGATGCGGAAGACGACGTCATTCATGGCCTGGACGTGGGTGCGGACGACTACCTGACCAAGCCCTTTTCCTTTCCTGAGCTGGTTGCCCGCCTGCAATCCATCACCAGGCATCGCCGCGAAGAGGGCCCCGGCACGATCTGGGCGGGCGGCCTCATCCTCGATCCCGCCGGACACACCGTGACCCGCGAGAACAAAAGCATCGACCTCACACGGCACGAGTTCCTGCTGCTCACATGCCTGTTGAGCAAGGCTGGCGAATGTGTGCCCCGGCAGGCCCTTATCGAGTGCATCTGGGGTGCCGACCATCCCATCGGACCGAGCGCCCTCGATGTTCTCGTGAACGCTTTGCGCGCCAAGATCGATGCGCCGTATCGAACGAAGCTGATCGTCACCGTGCGCGGATCGGGGTATCTTTTCAGGCGCGACACGGAGGCCGAGGAGGAAACGGGATGAAGTCTCTGCCCATCAGGGTCCGGCTGACCCTCTGGTATTTTGCGATGTTCGCTTCGGCTGCGGTCTTACTGAGCCTGGCCAGTCTCTGGATGTTGCAGCGCAGCGTGGATGCAACTGAATTCCACGAACTCGAGGAGCGCGCCGACGATGTGCGAATGCTTCTCGTCCGCGAGGACCCTACACGGACGCTCGACCAGATCGGTGGGGATTTCGCGGAGGTTTATAACTTCAAAGATGACGGAAAGTACCTTCAGGTGCGAGACGAGGAGGGCCGGTGGCTCTTTCGCTCGAAGCGGATGATTGCAGAGGATCCCGAACTTCCAGCGCCGGATCGCATTCCAGAGTCTGGCCAGATCGCCGAGTTCCAGCAGGGAATTCACCGTGTACGCATTCTCACCTACCCGGTCGCTGTGCGGGGGAAACGCTACACGGTGCAGACGGGTATCGCGATCGACAAATCGATGGCTCTTGTGGGACGTTTTCGCATCGATCTGCTGTTGCTGACGCCGCTGGTGATTCTGCTTGCCGCGGCGGGTGGACACATGATGAGCCGTAAAGCACTCCAGCCTGTGGCTGCCCTGGCCACCGAGGCGCGCCGCATCAACGATCGCAATCTTGACATCCGGTTGCCCATGCCAGAGGCGAAGGACGAAATCTCAGATCTTTCCCAGACGCTGAACCAAATGCTGGAGCGTATCGACAAGGCCTTCGCCAGCATACGCACCTTCACGGGCAACGCATCGCATGAACTGCGCACGCCCATCTCGCTGCTGCGCACAGAGATTGAGGTCGCGCTCTATCGCCCTCGCGAGGCCAGGGAGTATCGCGAGATCCTTGGCCGTCTGCACAAAGAGACCGTGCGGATGACGAGCCTGGTGGAGAACCTGCTCTTCCTGGCGCGGGCCGATGGAGGCGCTGAGACAATCGTACTTGGTCCGATTCAAATTGCGACCGTCCTGCGTCAGGTTGCAGAGACGTGGAAGAGTGCAATGAACAAGGCAATGCTCGACTTTCACGCACAGATCCCGGCAGAGGAACCGACCGTGCTGGGCGACGCGCATGGCATTCAACGCCTGTTGTCGATTTTGCTTGAAAACGCCTGCAAGTTCACGCCTCCAGGCGGAGCGGTCACATTAAGCGCGGCAGCTCAGGGAGAGCGCGTTGTCCTCTCCGTTCGCGATACCGGCATCGGAATCGCTCCCGAGCACCGGCCGCGCATCTTCGATCGGTTTTACCGGGCGGCGGCGTCCAGCGAAAGCTTCCCTGCTGGTTCCGGCCTGGGGCTTGCTCTAGCCAAGTGGATTGCGGAACGTCACTACACGAAGATGTCTGTCGAGAGCGATACCGGGAGCGGAAGCTGCTTTTCATTTTCGCTGCTGAGTACCGCTCCGGCAATTGCGGCCATTCATGCATCTTCTCCAACGACAGAATCGGAAGCGGAGATAAACGCCCCTTAGAACGTCCGCATTGACTTGCTTCCATGGTTGGCTCCATCGTGCTCGCCTCAGAGGTCTCGCTCCACCTGCTTGTACCAACCTCCAAGCATAAAACCTGAATCAAATGTGCGAAAAACACCGTAGGTTATCAAGGCACCATTTCTATTGTCGGATTTTGAGGCCCCAGAGGCTGGAAAGAATGCAAAATCTGCTAAATTTGCTATGATTTGTCGGGTGCCCGACAAGTATTAACTTGTTGATTAAACTGTATATTATTCAATTTATTTAGTTTACAATGACTTCTGGCGGAGAGATGGGGATTCGAACCCCAGATAGAGCTTTTGACCCTATAACGGTTTAGCAAACCGCCGCCTTCAGCCACTCGGCCATCTCTCCGGGCCTCATCGGATTATACCGGAATTCGCACTGGATGCATTTTTTGAGGCCTCCGATTCAGGCAATTGTCCGTTTCGGGGACAGCTCTCGATTGGCTACAGCGTCTATTTTGCCGCTTTCTTCCCGACGCTTCTGGCCTTGTTCACTTCAAACTGCCTGGCGCAGCGCTGCACCTGATCACGGGCGTAGGCCGCGTCGTGCCAGCCCTTCACCTCCACACGCTTGCCTTCCAGATCCTTGTAGATCGAGAAGAAGTGAGTGATCTCCTTCAGCAGATGCGGATAAATGTCGGTATAGTTCCACACGTTCGTGAAGCGCGGGTTGTTCTTGCCCACCGCAAGCACCTTTTCGTCCAGGGTTCCCTGGTCCATCATCTCCAGCAGGCCGATGGGACGCACCTCCTGCACGCAGCCGGGAAAGCTCGGGCCTGGGACCAGCACCAGCACGTCCAGTGGATCGCCGTCGTCGCTCAGCGTCGAGGGAATGAAGCCGTAGTCGCCGGGGTAGTGCACCGGCGAATGCAGGTTGCGGTCCAGCTTGAAGACGTGCAACTGCTTGTCATACTCGAATTTCTGGGTTCCGTCCAGGGGTATCTCAATGACCGCCCGGAAGACCTCGGGGTAGCGGTCGCCAATCGGCAGCTCCAGGTAATTGACCATCTCGTTTGCTTCTCCTAAAAAGGGGTGGCTCCGGCCGGGAAGTTGGAACCGGAAATTGGGCGGTCGCCAGGCAGCCTGCCTGAGCTACTATAATCGGTGATAATGAAGGCGCATGTCTATGTCACTCTGAAGACCTCGGTCCTGGATCCGCAGGGCCAGACCATCCATAACGCCCTGCGCAAGATCGGATATGCGGATGTCGCCGCGGTTCGTCAGGGCAAGTATTTTGCGCTTTCGCTTGACGGAGGGCTCTCTGCGGAGGCCGCTACTGCCCAGGTCGAGCGAATTGCTCGCGAGGTGCTGACCAACCCGGTAATCGAGGAGTTTACTTACCGGATTGAGGAGTAGCCCACCTGAACTCCGGCCCGCGTGATGCGTTCCTTTCGATCTGGCCGCGACGAGGACCGTCTCCAGGTTGAGTCGCTCATCAATTCTGTCTCCCATATTCCAGCGAGATTCAGGTATACTGTGCGGAAATGCGGAGGAAGCATCATTATGCGTTCTTTCCTCGGTGGGTTCTTTGAATCTTCCGCGCTTCGCCTTGCGGCCATTCTAATGGCCGCGCTGGCTTGGAGCGCTTCCGGTCTCTGCAGCCCCATTCATGAGGCGGCCCAGCAGGGCGATTTGCCTAAGGTCACCGCGCTGCTCAACGGAAATGCCGGTCTTATTTCCAGCAAAGACGAAGACGGCGCAACACCCTTGCACCGGGCGGCAAGCATGGGCCACAAGGACGTGGTGGAATTGCTGCTGTTCCGCGGGGCTGAGGTCAATGTCAGGGATAACGAAGGCCATCTGCCCTTGCACCTGGCGGCAATGGGTGGCTACACGGACGTGGCGGAGTTGCTGCTTGCCCGCGGGGCAGAGGTCAATGCCAAAGACAGCAACGGCGATATGCCTCTGCACTTGGCTGCGCGCCTGGGCCAAAAGGATGTAGCGGAGTTGCTGCTGGCTCACAAGGCTGAGGTCAATGCCAAGGACACCTCGGGCTACACACCTTTGCATCTGGCAGCGGTCGACGGCCAAACCGACGTGGCGGAGTTGCTGGTGGCTCGCAAGGCCGAGATCAATATCAGGAACGTCGATGGCGATACCCCTTTGCACCTGGCAGCGAGGATGGGGCAAAAGGGTGTGGCGAGCCTGTTGCTTACCCACAAGGCCGAGATTAATGCCAAAAACAAGGACGGTGATACCCCATTGCATTTGGCGGCATTCAACGACCAGGCGGACGTGGTGGATCTGCTGCTTGGTGACAAGGCGGATGCCAATGCCAGGAACAACCTTGGTAACACGCCTTTGAAGAGCGCGGCGCTGAAAGGTAATAAGGATGTAGTGGATCTGCTCCATCAGCATCACGGCCACTAAAAGGACGCTCGGGAGATACAGCATCGGACGGCCGCCAAATTCTTGTTTTCAGCGTTTGCGGAGCGGGGGACCTCGTGGAGAGTTGCCTGCGTTGTCTCAAGGCGGAGAGTTCGCGTTCCTGAGACGCTGTTCTGTTTGGGAATTCGGCTTTCTGTCTGGTCAGTGCCCCACTTCGGAGTCTGGGCGGTCGTTTAGAATTCTTGCATGTGCGGAATTGTCGGTTATGTAGGTCCTAAGAAAGTAGTTCCCGTCATTATTGAAGGTCTGCGGCGCCTCGAATACCGCGGTTACGACTCGGCGGGTATCGCCGTAGGCAGTCCATCCAGTTCGACTCTCGAAGTGCGCCGGGCTTCAGGCAAGTTGCACAATCTGGAGGAGGTGCTGCGCGAGCACCCTCTTGATGGCACCTTTGGCATCGGCCATACCCGGTGGGCCACGCACGGCCGGCCCACTGAAGAGAACGCACACCCTCACCGCGATTGCACGGGCCGCATCGTGGTTGTTCACAACGGCATCGTTGAGAACTATCTCGACCTGAAGCGCGAACTCATCGCCCAGGGCCACAAGTTCGTTACCGAGACCGACACCGAGATCATCGCCCACCTCATTGAGCAGGTCCAGCAGGACGCCGACGCAGCGGGCCAGCCCATTCGGCTTGAAGTTGCCGTGCGTCGCGCCGTCAAGCGCCTCACCGGAGCTTTTGCGCTGGGCGTGCTGTCGGCCCTGGAGCCGGACAAGATTGTGGTTGCGCGCTTCGGTCCGCCGGTGATTATCGGCGTAGGCGAAGGCGAGTACTTTGTAGCTTCAGACGTACCTGGCGTGCTGAACCACACGCGCAACATCTACTTTCTGGCCGACGGCGATATGGCCGTTCTGACCTTGGCCGGCATTGAGCTCAGCGACTTTGACGGCAACCCCATTCAGCGCGCCATCACCCGCATTCAATGGGACCCCATCCAGGCGGAAAAGGGCGGCTATAAGCACTTCACGCTCAAGGAGATCTGGGAGCAGCCGACCGCGGTTCGCGACACCACGCTGGGCCGTGTCTCGCTCGACTCGGGTAAGGTCTTCCTGGGCGAGATGAAGATCGCCGACGAAGAATTGGCCGCCGCCACGAGCATCAATATCGCCGCCTGCGGCACCGGTTGGCACGCAGCGCTTACCGGCAAATACATGATCGAGCGGCTGGCTCGCTTGCCGGTGGATGTGGATTACGCAAGCGAATACCGTTACCGCGATCCCATCGCCGATCCCGACGCGCTGGGGTTACTCATCAGTCAATCGGGCGAAACCGCCGACACCCTGGCCGCGCAGCGGGAGATGAAAGCTCTGGGCTCGAAGACCGTGGCCATCTGCAACGTGGTCGATGCCATGGTGGCTCGCGAGGCACACGGCACGGTCTATACTCACGCCGGCCCGGAGATCGGGGTCTGCTCCACCAAGGCCTTTACGGCGCAGCTTACTGCGTTGTTTCTACTGGCGCTCAAGCTCGGCCAACTGCGCGGACATTTGAACCGGTCTCAGTCCGTCGAACTGATCGATCAACTGAGCCGCATTCCGCTCAAAATCGAAGAGGTCTTGCGTTCCCGCTCCGCTCAGTGCGAGCAACTCGCCAAAGAGTTCTCCAACGTGCAGGATTTTCTTTACCTGGGCCGCGGTATCCACTTCCCCATTGCCCTGGAAGGCGCGCTCAAGCTCAAAGAGATCTCCTACATCCACGCCGAGGGCTATCCGGCCGGCGAAATGAAGCACGGCCCCAACGCACTGATCGACGAGAATCTGCCCGTGGTCGTGCTGGCTACTCGCGATGAGTCTGATCCGGCCTCGAAGCTGCGTTACGAAAAGACCCTCTCCAACATTCAGGAGGTCACAGCCCGCTCCGGCCGCGTCATCGCTGTGGCCACGGAGGGTGATACCACCATTGGCGGCCTGGTCGAGCACGTCATTTACATTCCTTCCGCCATCGAGTTGCTCTCTCCACTCATCGAGATCGTTCCGCTGCAGTTACTGGCCTATTACATCGCCGTCCGCCGCGGCTGCGACGTGGATCAGCCCAGGAACCTGGCAAAGTCAGTCACTGTGGAGTAGCGTTTTTGAGGATTAGGGACGCAGCACGACAAGAACGCCCTCTGCCGCTTTTGGATTAGCCATTGCGAAAGCGAACAGTTAGATCAGGCCGGTCGCTTTGCGAGTTGCTTCCTACAGCGAACTTCCGCCATCCAATACAGCGCATGAAAAGCCGTGAACGCTCTTAGTTGTTCATGCAAGGAATGAATCAAACCTCGATCACTCGATAGAGGAAGGAGATCTCCAATGCAAACCGATCTGCAACTGCGGCAACATTTGGTCAAACTACTCAAGGGCGGCGATGCTCACACTGACTTTGACACGGCCACCGGAAATTTCCCCGCGAGCCTGCGCGGCAAGAGGCCCGAACATGCGGAGCATTCTCCCTGGGAGGTGTTGGAACATCTACGCATCGCCCAATGGGACATGCTTGAGTTTTCGCGAAATCCACACCACAAATCGCCCGAATTTCCAGCCGGCTACTGGCCCTCCACAGTGGCGCCACCGGATGCCTCGGCCTGGGACAAGAGCGTTGATGCCTATCGCAAGGATCTTCAGGCAATGTGCGACTTGGTGAGCGAAGAGTCGACGGATCTTTTCGCCAAGATCCCGCATGGCGATGGGCAAACCATCCTGAGGGAGGCATTGGTCACCGCCGATCATGCTTCTTACCATTTGGGCGAGTTGGTTCTCCTACGCCGCATCCTGGGCGCATGGAAGTAGACTCGCGGCTGGTGGTGAGGGACTGTGCCAGATCGCAAGAGTCTTCCAAAGGCCGTTCCGCGCGAGCTAGGACAAGAGACTACCAACGAAGGATCGGCAAGAGGCTGGAGTAATCGTCGGTCCAGAGGCGGGCTTTGGGGTTTAGCAGAGGCTGGCGCACATGGCCGGAAACGTCGGGAAGTGAGAAGAACTCAGCGTGGTCCGTAAGCAGCATCCATGTGGAGAAGAACTCGCCGAGCTTGTCGTTCGACGGTGCCGAAACTCTTCGCACAGACATGCCCGCGGCTCTGCCGAGCAGGGTAACTTCAGGTTCGAGATCGACGTGTTGATTGGAGACATGAATGGCGAGGATTCCGCCCGGCGCAAGATGCCGCCTGTAGACAGCAAAAGCTTCCGTGGTCAGCAGATGCAGAGGAATGGCGTCACCTGAGAAGGCGTCGATCACCAGCACATCGAAGTTCTGAGGTCCCTCGCGAGTCAGGGATGCCCGCCCGTCTCCCTCGACAATTGTGATCTGAGCAGCGGAGTCGCGAATATAGGTGAATAGATTCCTGGCGATAGGCTGGACAGCCGGATTGATCTCATAAAAGCGGATACGGTCGCCAGGCTTGCCGTAAGCGGCGATAGTTCCCACACCCAGGCCAACCACGCCGATGTTACGCGTCCTTTCTGTGCAACAGAATCGCAAGGCCAGGCCCACACCGGAGTCTTCGGCATAGTAGGTCGTAGGCGTACGGCTGAGTTCCGCCGTAAAAATCTGAGTTCCATGTTGAATGTTGCCGTTGGTGAGTGTGCGCAAAACGGCTCCAGGATATCCGAAATTCTGACGGACGCGAAGGCTTCCATAGAAATTGCGAACAGCCACGGGCGTGTCTCGCTTCAATTCTGTGGAGACAACGAAGACGAGTACGGAGAGCAGGATGCTTGTTGTGGACCACAATAACCGCTGGCCCCAGTGACTCTTCCACGTAACCGCCAAAGCCAACAAGGCAGTAACTAGAAAAGTGAGCGGCAGATCGAGATTAAATGAGAAGATCAGCGGGGATGCGATGCCGATGAGAAATGAACCCAGCGCTCCGCCTGTGGCAAAGAGGAGATAGAAGAGGGTAGACTCCGAAGCACGTTCGGGTCGCAGCGCGTAGGTCTCTGTATGGCAAAACAGGCAGGAAACAAAAACTTCAAGAAGAAAGAAGATCATTCCGATGCTGATCGGCAGGGAGGCATCCACATTGGAGAGCATATAACCGAGACCGCCGAGCATGACCGCAAGGAAGCGAGTGACGATGGCTTGCGGTAAGAGACGGGGAAACTCGAAGGCAAGGATGATCGTGATGAGATAGATGGCAAGTGGCAGAATCCATAACAGAGGGATGGCGGCGATGTTAGCGGTGAGGTAACTCGTCACCGCGCTTAACTGCATGGCTGCGCCCATGGGAAGCAATACCCATAGGATTCTGTGAACCAGCGCGGCTGGGGCCGTCTGGGATTCGTCCTGTTGCTTTGGATGCGAGGAAAGTTGGATCGCAGAGCGGGTTCTCCAGGTCAGCGCGGCGGAGAGAAGCGCAAATGCGGCAAAGCTGCATAGCCACCCGAAGCGTTGCGCATGAAGGGTGAAGTTGGGCTCGATGAGAGACGGGTACGACGCGAGCGCAAGCAGAGAAGCGAGATTGGAAAGCGCATAGAGGCGGTAAGGGATGCGGCCGGTCTCGATGCGGGCAAGCCATACCTGCAAGAGCGGACTGGTCGCGCCGAGCATGAGGAAGGGGAGGCCGATAGAGATGCCGAGCGCGGCAAAAATCGAAACGATTGGGTGATCCGACGCGCGGCTCAGGTCGATCTTCTTCGTGGTCCAGACCATTGCGGATGCGCAGGCCAGACCGAGCAGCACGAGGTGCAGAATCCAATATGAATGATTGGCAAGCCAGCGAGCGTAGAGATAAGCAACCAGGAGAGCGACCTGGAAGAAGACCAGGCAAGTGATCCAGACGGCGGCTGATCCGCCAAAGACGGGCACAAGCTGCTTGGCAGCTATGGGCTCAACCAGGAAGAGCAGGAACGAGCCGAGAAAAACCGCCGATCCAAAGAGGAATCGCGAACGAGTCATGCATAACCTCGAAAAACCGGAATTGCCATTGTGCTTCTCTATCCAAGCGCAGGCCTGCCGATGAGCGCGCTTTTCCACGCGATTCGGAAAAGTCATCCCTTCGCTGGCGAATGATGTTATAGAATCGCTGCTGCCGGCAGAATCTCATCCACGTCCACCCACTGGGTCGGGTAATTGCCGGTGTAGCAGGCCGTGCAGTAGCCGGTGTGCTCCTCGCTGTCGCAGCATTTAAGCAGGCCATCAAGAGATAGATAGGCCAGCGAGTCTGCTTCGATATAACGGCGAATCTCGTCGATGGAGTTATTGGCCGCAATTAGCTCGCGCTTGCTGGGAGTATCCACGCCATAAAAGCACGGCGAGATCGTGGGCGGGCAACTAATGCGCAGATGGACCTCTTTTGCGCCTGCTCCGCGAACCATGCGCACAATCTTCCGGCTCGTCGTTCCGCGAATAATCGAGTCGTCGATCAGGACCACTCTCTTGCCTTCGAGCAGATTGCGCACCGGATTGAGCTTGAGGCGCACGCCGAAATCGCGCACCCGCTGCTCGGGCTCGATAAAGGTGCGGCCCACATAATGATTGCGAATCAGCCCAAGACGGAAGGGAATGCCCGCCTCTTCTGCGTAGCCGAGCGCCGCAGTCACGCCTGAATCGGGGACGGGGACAACAACATCGGCGGGCACGCCGGATTCGCGGGCAAGCTGTCGGCCCATCTGATCGCGGCTCTCCTGCACCCAGCGGCCAAAGATGCGACTATCGGGACGCGCGAAGTAGACGTGCTCGAAGATGCAACTGGATTGCTGGACGCCGGTGGCATACTGCCGACTGGTCACGCCGTCTTCGGTTACCATGACCAGTTCGCCCGGAAGCACGTCGCGCTCGAACTCCGCCCGCAACAGGTCGAATGCGCAACTCTCTGAGGCAAAGACGATCGTGTCCGGACCCGCATTGGGTCCGTCGGGATTCCTCATGCGGCCCATAGAGAGCGGCCGGAAGCCACGAGGATCGCGGGCTGCGAAGATACGGTCGCGGGTCATCATCACAATGGAAAAAGCGCCATCGATCTGAGAAAGCGAATCGGCAATGGAGTCGACCAGCGTTCCCGCGCGAGAGTGGGCGATGAGTTGGACGATGATCTCGGAGTCCGAGGTGGTCTGGAAGTAGGCGCCGTCGCGCTCCAGACGCGCGCGCACGTTTCCCAGATTGACCAGGTTACCGTTGTGGGCGATGGCGATAAGACCCTTTGTCGAATCCACGCGAATCGGCTGAGCGTTGAGCAGCGCAGAGTCGCCGGTGGTCGAGTAGCGGGTATGGCCGATGGCCATTGGGCCGGGAAGCTTGGCCAGCACATCGTCGGTAAAGATCTCCGAGACCAGGCCCATGCCTTTGATATTGGCCAGATGCTGACCGTCGGCTGTGGCGATGCCTGCCGACTCTTGACCGCGATGCTGCAGGGCGTAGAGGCCGAGGTAGGCTTGCCGGGCAGCATCGGGGTGGCCGTGGATGGCGATGACACCGCATTCCTCGCGGAGCTTGTCAAAAGCAGGGAACAGGGAACAGGGATCAGGGATCAGAGACGGCGGGTGCCCCATATCTAACGCGTTCTCTGCGTCAGATGTGGGGGAACCTCCCAGCTCAGCCGGCCGATCCGGAATCCCCGCGACCCCCTGAAAGAGCAGCCCGCTCATGCCATAACCTCACCGTGGAGGGTGGCTTCCAGCGCCGAGGCCCAGGGCTTGCGAAGATCGTCCAGCGGAGCCGAGATGAACGGCTCGCGCTCGACTGAGATCTCCAGCCGCGTTCCGCCTGTGGTCCCGATGCGGACGGCGAAGAAGCTGAATTCTCCGGCCAGCGTCTCGATTCTTGAGATGTTGTCGTGATGGGCCGTGACGAGCACCGTCGAGGCCGGTTCGGCAAAGAGACCAAAGAGCGGGTGCACCATGAGCGACTGCTCTTGCTCGACCGTCGCGCCGATCCCCTTGGGGAATCCCGCCTGCGCCAGGGCAACCGCGATGCCGCCGTCGGAGACGTCGCTTGCCGAGCGAAGCAGTTTGCGCGCGGCAAGAACCTGTAGAAGTACCTGCAAATCGGCTTCGGCATCGAGATCGAGAGGCGGCGGCTGGCCCCAGATTCCACCGAGAACCACCTTGGCGAACTCCGACGCCCCAAAGGCAGCAAGATCGGTCGTCGCGGTCTCCTCGGGCGCATCGGGATCTTCGTGCGCCACCGGCTCGTTCGCCTCGATTTCAACCGGATAGTACTTCATCGGTTCAGGGTGAAAAGGAACCTTAAGGCCGGGGTCAGGCTCCTTGCCCTTGGGAATTGGCCAAAGCAGCAGAATCGCATCGCCCGCAGCCTGGAAATGCGCCGGAACCGCCTTGGCCACGTCGTCCAGAATGCCCACAATGCCTAGGACCGGCGTGGGATAAATTCCTTCGCCTCGGGTCTCGTTGTAAAGCGAAACGTTGCCGCCGGTGATCGGCGTCCCCAGCGCCGTGCAAGCCTCCGCGATGCCGTCGATGGCCGCCGAAAGCTGCGCCATAATCTCCGGCTTTTCGGGATTGCCGAAGTTGAGGCAATTGGTCGCGGCCACTGGCTTTGCGCCGGTCATCGCGACCTTTCGCGCGCACTCGGCCACCGCATGCATCGCGCCCAGTTTGGGATCGAGGTAAGCCCAACGGCCATTGCCATCCAAAGCCATTGCCAGGCCGCGCTCGTGACCCGGCGCTCCGGTGCCCTTGATGCGCATTACGCCGCCCTCGCCGCCGGGGCCGATCACGGTGTTGGTCTGCACCATGGTGTCGTACTGCTCGTGAACCCAGCGCTTGGAGCAGACATTGGCGCTGGCCAGCAGCTTCTTCAGATCCGCGGTGAAGTCGCGGTCCTCGGCGAGCTTCGCCGCCATCTCTTCCGGCGGATCGAGCGGAATCGGAGCCTTCCAAACGCCGACCGGGCGATGATAAAGCGGGGCGTCGTCAGTGAGCGATCGATTGGGAATGTCGGCCACCAGCACTCCGTGGTGGCGGATGCGAAGCCGCGCCTCCGGCTGCACCGTGCCGACGATTACTCCGTCCAGTCCCCATTTTTTGAAGACATTTAGAACCTCATTTTCGCGGCCCTTGGTAGCCACCAGCAGCATCCGTTCCTGACTCTCCGAGAGCATGATCTCGTAGGCGGTCATGCCGGTCTCGCGTTGCGGAACCAGGTCCAGTTCAACATCGAGTCCCACGCCGCCACGCGCGCCCATCTCGCAGGTGGAACAAGTTAACCCGGCTGCCCCCATATCTTGAATGCCGACGATGGCGCCCGTGCGCATGGCCTCAAGGCACGCCTCCATCAGCAGCTTCTCCATAAAGGGGTCGCCCACCTGCACGTTGGGCCGCTTGGCTTCCGTGCCCTCGTGGAATTCCTCGCTGGCCATCGTCGCGCCGTGAATGCCATCGCGGCCCGTCTTTGCGCCGACATAGATCACTGGATTGCCCGCGCCGGTCGCCTTGCCGTAGAAGATCTCGTCTTTGCGGACCATGCCCAGGGCGAATGCGTTCACCAACGGATTGCCGCTATAGCAGGCCTCGAATTTGGTTTCGCCGCCCAGGCAGGGCACGCCAAAGCAGTTGCCGTAGCTGGCGATGCCGCTGACCACGCCTTCGACAATCGAATGGTTCTTCGCGATCAACGCAGGATCCGACTCGCCCGCCTCGGCTTCAATCGCCCCAAAACGCAGCGAATCCATCACCGCCAGAGGCCGCGCGCCCATGGTGAAGATGTCGCGCAAAATGCCGCCCACACCCGTTGCCGCGCCCTGAAAAGGCTCGATGTAGCTGGGGTGATTATGGCTCTCGATCTTGAAGGCGCAGGCCCAGCCGTCGCCCACGTCGATGATGCCGGCGTTCTCGCCCGGACCCTGGACGACCAGGTCGCTTTTGGTGGGCAGCCGCTTCAGATGCACGCGGCTGGACTTGTAGGAGCAATGTTCGCTCCACATCACGCTATAGATGCCCAGCTCGGTGAGCGAGGGCACACGACCCAGTGCGGCCTCGATGCGGCTGTACTCATCCGCGGTGATGCTGTGCTGGGCCAGCAACGCCGGAGTGATTTCAACCGGCTCGGGAACGACTGCAGAGGATGCTGTGGTCATCACGATTGCCTTAATTGTCGCACGACTGTCACATTCGGGGACCGACCGTGAGTGTGGAAAGTGGGTTCCAGTCCCAAATCCCGCAAAAGGTGTGGTTTCCGCCGCTGGCTCCAGACCTTTAAGGCCGGAGAAATCCGCCTTGTCATATAAGCCCCGCCGGGGTTGCCAAGGGAACGCGGCAACAGGCGAGGTTCTTCCCATTCGCCGCAAAGCGCCGGAGGCTGAGTCTTTCTTCCGTCTTTTTCGATCGGGGGCTATAATCTGCCCCATGACGGTTCAGGCGTACACGGATGTAGCAGAGACAGCAGACGATGCAGGCGCGTTGCGGAAGCTTCATGCGCTGGAGGCGCAGCTCCGGGAGCTTGGCAGCCTGATGGTGGCCTACTCTGGCGGCGTGGACTCCGCATTTCTGGCGGCAACGGCTCATCGTGTTCTGGGCAGCCGGATGCTCGCCGTGCTGGCCGACTCGCCGAGCCTGGCTCGCCGCGACTTCGAGCAGGCCTGCGAGTTTGCGCGGGAGCGGCAGATGCCGCTGCACATCGTCGAAACCGGGGAACTGGAACTGCCCGAGTATCAGCGCAACGACGCCAACCGATGTTTCCACTGCAAGGACACGCTCTTTGCGGCGATGGAGGCGCTGGGGCCGAAGTTGGGCTTTGAGCGCATCGCCTATGGCATGAACGCTGACGACACCAGGGATTACCGCCCGGGGCAGCGCGCGGCCAAGGAGCACGCCGTGCTGGCGCCGCTGGCCGAGGCCGGATTGACCAAGGCTGAGATTCGCGCGCTGTCCAAGGCCGCCGGCTACCCCTTCTGGGAGCGCCCGGCTGCTCCCTGCCTCTCTTCGCGGGTTGAGTATGGCCGCGCCGTCACCCGCGAGGTGCTCGACCAGATTGAGAAAGGCGAAGAGAGTTTGCGCAAGCTGGGCTTTCGCGAGCTGCGTGTACGCCATCACGGTGAACTGGCCCGAGTTGAGATTGCCCGCACCGAGTTGCCGCGCGCCCTCACAATGGAGATGCTGGATGCCATCACGACCGCAATCAAACAGGCCGGCTTCCAATACGTGACCCTCGATTGCTCCGGCTTCCGTTCCGGGTCGCTGAATGCCATTTTGCCTGCCGAGGTCCTGGCCAAACGGGGGGCATGAGCGGCAGTTTAGAATCACAATGCGATGCGTATAGGTTATCTGGAGTGTTTTTCAGGCATCAGCGGCGACATGCTGCTCGGTGCACTGGTGGATGCGGGCGTGCCCTTCAGTTGTCTTGAGCAGACAGCCACTGCGCTCAATGTGGGTGCGCGGGTAGAGATGCGCCGAGTGAGCCGCGGGGGACTGGCGGCTACCAAGGTGAACGTGATCGCGCCGGACGTGGCGGCAGGGCATTTTCATGTCTCGCACTTGCTCGAGGCGCATTCACATGCGCCAGATATCCATGAGCATTCTCACTCGCACGAACAATCCTCCACTCACAGCCACGCCGCGCATCGATCTCTTTCGGCTATTCTCGAAATCATTCAGTCGGCGCCGCTGACAAAGAGCGTGAAACAGCGCTCGATGCGCGCCTTCCAGCTACTGGGCGAGGCCGAGGCTGCGATTCACGCCGTTCCCGTTGAAGACGTGCACTTTCACGAGGTCGGTGCGGTGGACACGATTGTCGACATCGTCTGCGCAGCAGTTGGAGCCGAGGCTCTTGCTGTGGAACGCTGGCTGGCATCACCGCTCAACGTGGGCAGCGGCACTGTGGATTGTCAGCATGGCACGCTTCCCGTTCCCGCACCAGCGACGCTGGCTCTGCTGGGGGATTCGCCGGTCTATGCTGCTGGGCCGCCGATGGAGCGCGTAACACCGACGGGCGCGGCGGTGCTGCGAATGCTCGATGTGCAGTATTCACCGCTGCCGGCGATGCGCATTCTCAAAACTGGCTATGGCGCGGGTGGCCGCGAGACGCCGGGCCAGCCCAACCTGCTGCGTCTGCTGGTAGGCGAGGAAGAGGCTGCGGTGAGTGGCGCTACAGAAGAGATTGCTGTTATCGATACGGTGATCGACGACTCTAGCCCACAGTTGCTTGCTTATGTTAGCGAGAGGCTACTCGATGCAGGAGCTTGGGATGTTTATCGCGTCGCGGTGCAGATGAAGAAGGGCCGCACCGGCGTCGAGATGACCGTGCTCTGCCGGCCCGATCTCGTGCCGGCGCTGAGGGATCTACTCTTCCGCGAGACGACGACCATTGGACTGCGCTGGCGGCTCGAAAAAAAGGTCGCATTGGCGCGTGAGTTCGCCGAGGTGGCAACAAGCTGGGGCAAAGTGCGCATCAAGATTGCCCGCTTGCCAGGCGGCACGATCTCCAACGCAGCGCCGGAGTATGAGGATTGCCGGGCGCTTGCCACCAGCCACTCGATTCCACTGAAGCGTGTGATGGAAGAGGCCATGCGGGTTTACGCTGCAACAAGGGAGAATCGCTGATGGATCGCGCACTGATCGAAGCTATGCTCAACGACGTTCGCGATGGACGTACCGCGGTCGGCGACGCTTTAGAACGGCTGAAGGTCATGCCCTTCGAGGAGATGGGCTTTGCCAAACTCGATCATCATCGCGCGCTGCGCACCGGAATGCCTGAAGTGATCTTTTCCGCGGGCAAAACGGCAGCGCAGGTGGCCGCGATCTTCGTGCGCATGGCGCAAGCCGGAGGCAATGTGCTTGCCACGCGCGCTTCTCGCGAGATGTTTCAGGCCGTTTTCGCGGTTGAGCCTCGCGCCGAGTTCCATGAGACTGCTCGGGCCATCACGCTCAACCAAGCCCCGACCATGCCCGGCAAAGGAATGATCGGCGTAGTCTGCGCGGGAACCAGCGACTTGCCGGTTGCTGAGGAGGCCATGGTGACGGCGAGCCTGATGGGCAATACTGTCGAGCTGATTGCCGACGTAGGCGTCGCCGGGATTCACCGCCTGCTGGCGCAGAAGGATTCACTGCAATCGGCACGCGTGCTGATTGTCTGCGCGGGCATGGAGGGCGCTCTGCCCACCGTCGTCGGCGGCCTGGTGAATGCGCCGGTTTTGGCCGTGCCGACCAGCATAGGTTATGGCGCATCCTTCGGCGGCGTTGCGGCGCTTCTGGGCATGTTGAATACCTGCTCACCCAACGTTTCGGTGGTCAACATCGACAATGGCTTCGGCGCTGCCTGCATCGCTTCGCTGATCAATCACCTCTGAAACAGGAATCAATCCCGCTTCAAACGGGCCCTCAAACGCCTGATTCCAGATCGGTTTCCGGAATTCTCAATCTGCCGGCCTTGGCCGTCCTGAGAAACCGCTGGCCGTGCGCAAGGCGTCAGCATCCATCAGCTTGCCGTCCATCATCACGGTGCGTGTGTTCCTAAGGTCACCGATGCGGCGGCTTGGGTTACCCTCCACCAGCACCAGATCAGCGGCCTTGCCGACAGCAATTGAACCGGTTGTTTTATCCACCTGGAGAAGCCGTGCTGGGGCTATTGTTGCCGCAGCGAGCGCCTCCTCCGGCGTAAAACCAGCTTCCACATAGAGTTCAAGCTCGCGGACGAGTTCAAGCCCGGAACCATCGGTACCGGCCACAATCGAAACCCCCGATTTGTGCATGAGTGTGACGAGTTCCGTTAGTTTCTTGAAGCTCTTTCGATAGTCGTCGCGGGTCAAGTCCTTCGGTACAGCAAATCCGCCCTGTCGAAATCCCCGCTCGGTAGCGGGCGGAAGAGTGCCCATGTAAGGCGAATAGGCTGGAGAAAGATCGCCATTCTCCGGGACGAACAGCGACTCGAACACAGACACGGTCGGGTCGGAGACGATCTTGCGCGTCGCCATTGTGGCCACAAGAGACTTGATAGGCTCGGCATTAAGATCCACGTCTTTGGCGTAGCGGCCTATGCCTTCAAAACGATTGATACCGTTCGATGTGGCAACGACTGCGTCTGGCATGGCTTCCATCATCACGAAATTGATGTGAGTCAGCTCGTCGTAACCCGCTGCGATTGCATCGGACGGGCGCATCCCGGCGGGGACGTGGCCATGCACGTGCAGGCCCAGTTTGTGCGCTTCTGCCGCCGCTGGAGCCACCCACAATGGGTTGTAGCTGCCATAGATCTTGATGCCTGTGAAGCCTTGCGCCTTCGCCTTACGCACCGCATCGATCGCCTCTTCCTGCGAGGTGACTACTGTGCCCATCTGTGCCGTGTTAGGCCCCTTGCCGTCGATCAGCATCGAAGGGAAGACCCTGGGCGAGAGCAGGTCGCCTTTTGCGCGCCGCGCCGCGCGAGCGATCGTCAGTTGATTGTCATTGCCGGGGTCGCGCACTGAGGTGATGCCGAGCGACAGAAGAAATGGTCCGGCAGAGTCGTCGCCGAAATGCTGATGAGAGTCCCATAGACCCGGAACCAGTGTCTTTCCGGCTCCGTCGAAGACCAGTGAATCCTTGGGCACAATTGTTGTCTCCGCCGGCCCGGCCGCGGCAATCAAACCGTGATCGACCACCACAGTTTGATCCTCTGCAAAGTGCGTGCCGTCAAGGAAGGCGCGAACGTGGGTGAACGCAACCGGGCCCTGAGGAGTCTTGAGGAGCGCCTTCAGCAGCGCGGGACTGCGGGCGGCAAGCGCGTCATCCTGCGCCTTGTCCAAGGCCAGCAGATCGCCTTCGTAACCAGCGGGAAGAGCCCCAATAAAACCTACAAATCCAAAGAACTTCCCGTCCGCCGTTGTCCAAACCGGTTGGGGGGATGGAGAGAGGCCGGTGATGGCCCAGGCCGTAACCGTCTTCTTCGCCGCACCTTGCCCGACGACGGCTTCGGTCAATCGCTCGGCTCGAGCGCGGCCGCCCGGCAGCAACTGCATTGACTTGTCCGGCATGGCAAGCAGTGCCTCGACAAGAAGCTGCGTGCCTCCAGTCCACGTGCCGCCCTGGCCAATATAGAACGCAGGAGCGGTATAAGGAGCTCCACCGGCGTCTACAGGACTCTTCCATGTCGCCCGGGATTGGACGGCCTGAAACGTCTCGGCTGCATCACCCTGTGGCGTAACTCCCCGCACGACAAACTTGGACAGCATTCCGTCGCTGCCAATCTCGGCCCTTTGATCCACCTCCCACACCTGCCCGCGCAGAAGAATGCTTTCGCGCGACATCCTGCTGCCGTCCTCCGCCGTCCACAAGAAGGCCTTGCCGTGAGTGCCTGCGGTGGAGAGGATCGTGAAAGTCTGCGCACCTGCGGGGGGCTTCGCAAGTTCGCTTGCCGGCACCTGCGCCTGCATTTTTCCATGCATCGAAAAACACGCCACCAGTAGAAATGGCAGGAGCATTGCACGCTCCAGTGGAGTGAAGGAGCAATTCAGCTTGCGGATTTGCATGGTCCAAGTCATAACGAATCCTTCCGTGTTCCTTTGATCAGCAGGTTGCGCGCTCCTTCGGGCAGAGGGGCGAGCGGCATGAGGCGTAGAAGCGCCAACCGGGAGCGGGACTCATCAAGCGGGCAGTCAGTCGTTAGGGGGAAGCAGAAGTCGCTGCATTAAAAGGGAAGGAGTAATCCATCGACCTCTGCGAGTAATCGTAACATGAAAGCGGCCGATTGTAATCTCGGCATCGGCACGATTCAAGCCGGTACCCGGAGGATCGCACGTCAATCGGAAGGCTGTGCCGCATCGATCGTTGGGTTCGCAGAATTAGCGGTTACAATTAGCACATTTCAAATGAAATCAGACCGCTGAACCTCAGGCCAGCCTGTCGCCTGCCATGCGCATGTCGTAGCCGACACAGGCTTCTACCTCGCGCCGATACGAATCTCGGCCGAGCGTCTCGATGAGCGCCTGAACAGGTGGCAGCGTAAGATGCGTTCGGCGGAGCACCAAGAGATAGGGCTTCTCTGCGAGAGGAAGGAAGGCCAGGCCCATGGAAGACGCAGCGGCTTGCGTGCCGATGCAACAGTCCACCTCTCCACTCTGAACCAGGCGTGCGGCGGGAAGTTGTCCCAGCGTGATTCGGTCGTAACCTTTGACCCTGTTACTCGCAATTCGATTCTTCCGCAGCAGGTCGTCCAAGAGCCGGCGGCAGCCTGCGCCCGTTTCACGATTTGTGATGCGAATGTCCCTTCGCGATAAATCTACAATGCCTGCTATCTTCTTAGGGTTATCCTGAGCGGTGATCAGCCCTTCTTTCCACATAGCATAGGAGAGAATGGCAACCGAATTTCGAGGAAACATCTTGCTGATCGGTAAAAAATCAGCCTTGTCACTCGCCTTATCGGCCCAATGTGTGCCCGCGACATGAACCAGCCCTTTATGCAGCAAATCAATGGCTTGCGAACTGTTTTCATACGCGATAATGAGTTCAAAACCTTGCCGTTCAAGCGAGTGCGCGAGCAGCGATGCACTGGGATCGCAACCTGCGAGAAGGATGCGTCCAGGGTTCTTCCAGCCATTGCCAAGGAACCGAACCTTCGCATTGACTCCGCTGTCTCCGGCGCGGATAGGCGCAAGAAAGACGGCATCGGCCGGCTGCAAACCCCAACTCGCCGGATCGGGCGGCACGGCAACCAAACGGTCATTGACGCTTGCCACTCTCAGCGGTTGCCCCTTCGGCAGCGAGGCCACCCCACCGAGAATGAATACCTCAGCAGTCTCCTCGATCGTTTCCCGCTCTGGCTCGAGCTGAAACAATTCCTCGACCGTTGTGCCTAGGATGCGAGCTAGTTTCAGGCTCACCGTCGTGTTTGGAACATAGAGTCCAGCTTCAATAGCATGAATCGTCTGGCGGCTGATGCCCGCCTCGGCCGCCAGATTCGCTGCGGAGATCGCTCGTTTAGCTCTCAATTGCGCGAGATTGGTTAGAACTTCGATTGATTGCATTCGTGCCTCGTGGCAAAATAGCCTGTACTGTATACGCGACTCATGATACGGATACGAGGGGAAATGCACAAGAGCGAATGGCGGACTAACGATAAGAGCGCGGCAATGGCGCCCATCGGCCTGATTCACACGCCCTTTAAACACGCTGAGGGGACACCGATTCAGGGTATCTCCGGCAGGCGCGCGGAGGGTGTCGTCGAGGTGCTTCCAGATCTGGTGGAGGGGCTGCGTGATCTCGAAGGCTTTGACCGGCTGTGGTTGATTTACCATTTCGATCGCGCCTCAGAAGTACGACTGGTTGTTCGCCCGTATCTGGACACAACTGAGCGAGGCGTCTTCGCTACACGCTCTCCAGCCTGGCCCAATCACATTGGCATTTCTGTCGTTCGTTTTCTGCATATCGAGGACAATCGCTTGTATGTCGCTGACGTGGATATGTTGGACGGAAGTCCATTGCTCGACATTAAACCTTATGTTCCCGCTTTCGATTCCTTTGAGCAGTCTCGTGCCGGCTGGTTGCATGGCAAATCGGCAACGGAAGTGGTGGCCGACGGCCGCTTCGAAGCAGAAAATGCTGACACGGGGTGAGCGAGCCAATCCTGTGCAATTCATGCGGTGTATGTTACTGTTAATTCCACTAGCGGCACCCATTGCTCTGCGCCGCAACCCCGGCAATCTACTGGAGGAGAGAAATGAAGATCAGTGCGAGAAATTTGCTTGAGGGTAAGGTTCTGAACGTCACCAAGGGGGCGGTCAACGGACAGGTCATTCTTGCCCTGACGGGCGGCGAGCACATCGTCTCCGTCATTACAAACTCCAGTATTGACTCATTGGGCTTGGTGGAGGGCCAGACAGCTTACGCGATCGTTAAAGCCAACGAGGTGATTGTCGGAAAAGGCCTGGATGGCACCAAACTGAGCGCCCGCAACGTGCTGGCCGGTGAGGTTACAAGTTTTCATGACGGAGCCGTCAACAGCGAGGTCGCCATCAAACTGGCCGGCGGCGCTACCGTCATTGCGTCGATCACCAAGGAGAGCATACGCGCGCTCGGGCTAATGCAAGGCGACAAAGTCAGCGCAATTGTGAAGGCATCGAATGTAATGATCGGCGTTTAGATTCCTTTCTCTAACTACACCGCAACAAGCGTACCGTAAGACCGCCCAAAGAGCGAGATTTCCTGAGCTCATTGTGCAGCAGTGCGTTTGTTTCAATCCTTCCATCACGACCCCGACTGAAAACAGGCCGAATTCGACGGCCGTCATGCCTGCATCGCCACCGGCGAAACCGCGTTAGGAGAATTGTGTAATCTTCTTAATAAAGTCTTGTAAAACAGACATAAGCGTGATTAAATGACAATCACGCGTAATCATTCTTGTTTTGGAGAGAATATGAACAAGGCGAAGTTGGCTCTTACGGCGGCGGTTCTCTGCTTTTCATTGACACGGGCGTGTGGGCAGGGCGCCACTGTCGACACCAAGACGCAGCCGAAGTCCCCGGACCCATGCACAAGCGGCCACGGCTTCGCCACCACCGATTGCGCGCTGACCTGGCACGGCATCACGCTGTATGGTGCGTATGACGTCGGAGTCGGCTGGGTCAGCCACGGCTTGCCGGAAAACGGCTATAACTATGAAGGCGAATCTCTGGTGAACCGAAACGGCTATCAACATCGATTCCTCGTCGCACCGAACAATTTGTCCCAGACGGGTCTTGGCATCAGAGGCAAGGAGGAATTTCTCCCTGGCTGGTCCGTTGTGTTCAATGCTTCAACTGGCATCAATCCGCAGTCCGGCCTGCTCGCCAATGCGTCAGAAACCGACATCGGCAACAACGGTCTTCCCAGGGCCAGCTATTCGATAGCCATCGACGGCGCGCGCGCGGGCCAACCCTTCAATGACGAATACTATGCCGGTATATCGTCCGCGCATGTCGGCACGCTGACCTTCGGTCGTCAGCGCGCTCTCGGCACCGATGCGATGCTCCTTTACGATCCGGCCGGGGGCTCCTATGCCTTTTCGTACATCGGGTATAACGGCACCATGGCCGGCGGCGGCGACACCGAGGACAGCCGTTGGGACGACGCCCTGAAGTATC
>CAZGHZ010000049.1:0-34185 GCA_964525655.1 uncultured Occallatibacter sp. | reverse complement strand
CCGCCCACTGCGACGGAGGCTCCCGCGGCAACCCCGGCCCCGCCGGCTACGGCGCAGTGATCGAAGACGCGCAAGGCAGCGTCGTCGCCGAACTTAGCCAGTACCTAGGCATCCAGACCAACAACTACGCCGAGTACTCCGGTCTGCTCGGCGTCCTGAAGTGGTCTGTCGAACACGGCGTCCGCCGCCTGAGCGTCATCTCCGACTCCGAACTGATGGTCAAGCAGATGCAAGGCAAGTATGCGGTCAAGAGCCCCATCCTCCGCCCGCTCTTTGAGGAGGCCCGCAAGCTCTCCCGCCGCATCGCGGAATTCGAGATGCGCCACACCCTGCGCGGCGGCAACAAGCACGCCGACAAACTAGCCAACGAAGCCATGGACAAAGGCATGGGTAGAAAGACGTAGTTCGCCCATTGGAAGGCGAACTCCCGGACGGCCGGGTGGCCCAGGTCCCTCGCATTTGGGGACCTGGGAAACCATGAACCTGCCATCAACCGGCTCTTCCCCGTTCCCCATTCCCAGTTCCCTGTTCTTTGCTCTCATCCCTTTCGTCCCAAATCATTCCGCCAGGCATGTCCCCCGCCAGCGATCAAATGATCCGCGCACTCAGGGCCCCAGCTACCGGCCTCGTAGTTAGGAAACTTTTCAGGATTCTTCGCCGCCCAGGCCTCCAGAATCGGCGTGTAAAGTCCCCAGGTCGTCTCCACGCCATCGCGATGCGAAAACAGCGTCTGGTCGCCCAACATCGCGTCGAGCAGCAGCCGTTCGTAGCCGTTGGCACTCGATTTCCCAAAGGCTGCCGCGTAGTCAAAGTCCATATTCACCGGGCAGACGGCCATCTCCGGCGTTGTCGGAACCTTGGCGCCAAAGCGCAGCGCGATTCCCTCGTCGGGCTGGATGCGAATCGTCAGCAAGTTCGGCTGAATCACCTGACAGGCCGCCGTGTGCGCGATCCTGTCGAAGATCAAAAGCGGCGGCTGTTTGAACTGAATACTGATCTCCGTGGCATGTTTCTTCATCCGCTTGCCCGCGCGCAGATAGAAAGGGACCCCAGCCCAGCGCCAGTTTTCCACCTCCAGTTTCACCGAGGCATAAGTCTCGGTGCCTGACTCGGGACTGACTCGATCCTCTTGGCGATAACCGACAACCTGCCTGCCGTCGATCGTTCCCGGCCCATATTGGCCGCGCACCGCGTCGAGAATCGGAATCGAAGGAATCGCACGCCACACCTTCAGTTTCTCGCGCCGCACGCTATCCGCCTCAAAGCTCGACGGCGGCTCCAGAGCTACAAGGCTTAGTAACTCCATCACGTGATTCTGCACCACATCGCGCAATGCTCCGGCTTTCTCATAGAACGGTCCGCGCCCTTCAACGCCCAAGGTTTCGGCCACCGTAATTTGCACATGATCGATGTAATTCCGGTTCCAGATCGGCTCAAAGATTCCGTTGGCAAAGCGAAAGACCAGAATATTCTGCACTGTCTCTTTACCGAGATAGTGATCGATGCGGAAGACCTGGCTCTCGTCGAAGACGGCATTGACCTGACGATTGAGCTCGCGTGCCGAATCCAGATCGTGGCCAAAGGGCTTCTCGATGACAATCGCCGCCTTGCCTTGCTCCGGATGCGCCATGCCCTGGGCGCCAAGATTCTCGATAATGTCGGCAAAAAACTCCGGCGCAGTAGCCAGATAGAAGAGCCTGACTCCGCCAATGCCCTTCTCTTTCGCCATGCGCTTTAACTCAGCCTTTAGACCGACATAGTCACTGGGCTGATCAAATCGCAAGGGCACATAACTAATTTTCTTGACGAAGTTATCCAACTTACCCTCATCCGCTGCCGCTCCGCCAAACTCAATAACTCCTTCGCGCATGTCGGCCGCAAATTCATCGCCCAGCTGCCGCCGGGCCACGCCCACAATCTCAAATTTCTCGGGAAGCAGTCCTGCCTGCTCCAGGTGAAAGAGTGCTGGAAGCAGCTTGCGCTTGGTCAGGTCGCCGGATGCCCCAAAAATTACCAGGATCCCGGGCTCGGGAATCCTCTCATTGCCATGAGGGACCTGCGAAAGATCCTCCGGCCGCACGCTCATCTCAATAGTCGCCATAACTGTTGAACCTCCCTGGCTATCTGTTTTTTATTCCCTATTCTCTAGTCTTTCTTCACCGCGTGTCCGCCAAACTCATTGCGCATGATCGCCAGCATCCGGTCGGTGAAGTTATTCTCTTCCCGTGAGCGAATGCGCCGCATTAGCGACTCAGTAATCACCGGCGCGGAGACATTCAATTCGATCGCTTCGAAGACCGTCCAGCGGCCCTCGCCGGAGTCCTCGACGAAAGCCTCGAGCCCTTCCAGCGTGGGATTCTTGCTCAGCGCATCGGCCGTCAGATCGAGCAGCCAACTGCGCACTACACTGCCGTAGCGCCATATCTGTGCGATCTGCGGCAGATTCAAGTTCATCTCTTCCTTCTTCTCCAAAATCGTAAAACCCTCGGCATAGGCCTGCATCATCCCATATTCGATCCCATTATGGATCATCTTGACAAAATGCCCCGCGCCCGCCGGGCCAACATGCCCCCAGCCCTTGTCGGCCGCTGGAGCCAGCGTCTCAAAGATGGGCCGCAAATACTCGAACGGCTCTTTGTCGCCGCCGATCATCATGCTGTAACCCTCCTTCAATCCCCACACGCCTCCCGAAGTGCCCACGTCTACGAACTGGAAGCCCTTGGCTGTAACTTCCCTGTAATGTCGCATTGTATCTTTATAGTTCGAGTTACCGCCGTCGATCAGAATATCGCCAGGATTCAACAGCGGCTCCAGCCTGGCAATTGTCTGGTCCACCGCTGCGCCTTGTGGCACCATGATCCAGATCGCCCGGCGGCCTTTCAAGTTCCGGACCAACTCCTCAAGGGTAGAAGCACCCAAATTGCCTGAAGCCGTCAGCCGCGACACTGCATTGGCGTTGAAGTCGAAACCCACTACCTGGTGACCAGCAAGCCTCAGGCGTTCAGCCATATTGCCGCCCATCCTGCCCAGACCAATCAACCCTAACTGCATCGCGCCTCCTGTGCTTTGCACCGCTGGCAACCCTTTTCAAGCCCAACGTCACTGGCTTAGATGAGAGAAGCGCTGCCAGGGATTCGATGTTCATGTGTCCGGACGAAAAACTCCTTGCTCTCGGCGACTTTTTGAAAGCGTGACCGCTCGATTACAATTGAGAGGAATTCACCGCTCACGGCGGAACTTTCGGAGAGCTTTGGGAGAATCCGTGTCAGAAGCATCGTGTGATATCGGCCTTATCGGCCTCGCCGTCATGGGACAAAACCTCGTCCTCAACATGAACGACCACGGATTCAAGGTGGCCGTCTTCAACCGCACCATCTCCAAGGTGGACGATTTCCTGGCCAATGAAGCGAAGGGCACGCAGGTGGTCGGCGCGCACTCCGCGCAAGAACTGGCCAGCCTGCTCAAGCGCCCCCGGCGCATCATGCTGATGGTCAAGGCAGGCAGTTCGGTGGACGAAACGATTGAGCACGTGCTGCCCTATCTCGAGGCCGGCGACATCATTATCGACGGTGGTAACTCACTTTTCACCGACTCCAACCGCCGCACCGCCGACCTCGCAGCAAAGGGTATCCTTTTCATCGGCACCGGCGTCTCGGGCGGCGAGGAGGGCGCGCGCTTCGGCCCCTCGATCATGCCCGGCGGCAACCCGGCCGCGTGGCCCCAGGTGAAAGCGATCTTCCAAGCAATCGCAGCAAAGGTCGAAGATGGAACGCCCTGCTGCGACTGGGTGGGCGAGGCTGGCGCGGGCCACTTCGTCAAGATGGTGCACAACGGCATCGAGTACGGCGACATGCAGTTGATCTGCGAGGCCTATGATCTGCTGAAACGCGGTTTGGGTCTCACCGCCGATGAGTTACACGGGGTGTTTACTGATTGGAACAAGGGCGAACTCGATAGTTATCTGATCGAGATCTCCAGCCATATCTTCGCCATGAAGGACGAGGAGGGCCAGCCGCTGGTTGATAAGATTCTCGACACTGCGGGACAGAAAGGAACGGGTAAGTGGACGGTAATCAGCGCGCTCGATACCGGCCAGCCTGTAACTCTGATCGGCGAATCGGTCTTTGCGCGCTGCCTCTCTGCGCTGAAGGATGAGCGCGTGGCCGCGTCGAAGATTCTGCAAGGACCCGCTTCCAAGCCGATCGTTGGCGACCGTGCTGCATTCATCGAGGATGTGCGCCGTGCGCTTTACTGCTCCAAGATGGCCTCTTACGCGCAAGGTTACATGCTGCTTAGGGCCGCTGCCAAAGAGAATGGATGGAACCTCAACATGGGTGGCATCGCGCTGATGTGGCGCGGCGGTTGCATCATCCGCAGCCGTTTTCTCGGCAGGATCAAAGAGGCATTCGACAAGAATCCCTCGATTGAGAATCTGCTTCTCGACAGCTTCTTCTCTTCAGCGATCAATAACTATCAGGCCTCGTGGCGCAAGGCTCAGGTTCATGCGATTGAGTTGGGCGTACCCACTCCGGCTTTTTCGACCGCGCTGGCCTTCTTTGACGGCTATCGTGCTGCTCGGCTGCCTGCTAACCTGCTTCAGGCGCAACGCGATTACTTTGGCGCACACACCTACGAGCGCATCGATCTGCCGCGTGGCAAGTTCGTGCACACTAACTGGACCGGAACTGGCGGCCGCGTCTCATCGACCACTTACACAGTTTAGAGGATAAACTGTCACTAGAGATAATTTAGATGGATGCCCCATCCTTGCGCAGTTTTATCGCGCAAGGGTGCGATACCACGAACCAAAGCTGGCCCAGATTGAACAAACTCACTTCGGAGAGTTATAAGACTTCTAAGCCGACTAACTCTTTTCGCAAGGCCTCTGCGCCTTCAAACTGGATAGACTTTATTCCTTGAGCCTGGGCCGCAGCCACATTTCCAGCCCGATCGTCGACAAATAAAATCCGCTCTGGTGGTCTGCCGAGAATATCCAGCGCTCGTTTATAGATTTCCGCATCCGGTTTGCGAAAACCTAGATAACAGGAACTCAGCGACACCTTGAATTGCCTGTTCAGTCCAAAGTTGGCAAAGCGGTATTCGTTCGTCTCGCGCGCCTCATTGTTCAGTGCTCCCAAGAGGCACTTATCCGCGGCAGCCAGTTCTTCGAGAATCCCAAGAGCCCCGTCCGAAAGTACCTTCGATTGGGCGCAGATCGCGGCAAAGAACTCGTCCGAATGAAAGCTGCGCGGCTCATAGAAGACCGACTCAGCGAGGTAGCTCTCAACTGAGATTGCACCAATCTCCCAGGCCGCATAGGGCTTCACATGGCGCGCCTCAAACTCCGCAACATCAAGATGAAAGCGTTGCAGCACCTGAGCGCGTTCAGCATGGTCCCAGCCGTTGGTCAGGAGGACCCCGCCCACATCGAAGAGAATCACGTCGAAGGGATACACATTCCCTCAGGGGCTAAAGCCCGGACTAATCTTGCTGCATTTGAGGCACAGCTAAAGCCGTGCCCCTTCAAGACATCAACTTGATATGAGATTCCATGACTAACTGAACAGCGTTACGCCGAGTTCGGCGATCCATCGCCGCAAAGGTACTTTGCCTCGATTGCCAGTACTTTCTTAAACCGCCGCATGAACCGCTCTTCGTTCGCGATGAACTGCGCGCCAATGAACTTATCGACAACCTCAAAGGCCAGTGCTGAGCCGATAATTCGCGCGCCCAGAACACAGACGTTCATATCGTCGTGCTCAACGCCCTGATGCGCCGAATACGTGTCGTGGCACATCCCCGCGCGAATCCCAGGAATCTTATTTGCGGCCACGCAGACACCCACACCTGAGCCGCAGATAAGAATTCCGCGCGGCGCATCGCCCCGCTTCAGCGCCAGCGCAACCTTCTCTGCAAAGTCGGGATAATCCGATGGCTCGGTGTTATAAGCTCCCAGGTCCACAACCTCGTGGCCGGCCTTGGCAAGATAGGCGCGGATCTCCTCCTTCAAAGGAAATCCAGCATGATCCGCACTGATAACAAGCTTCAAAACGCACTCCTTCGGAGTTAGGGGTCAGTGAGCAGAGATCGGGGTTGGGCTCACTGATCTTTACTCTCTGCCCCCTGTTCTACTTCACCAGCTTCTTCGCCCGCGCAGCAACATTCTCCGCACTGAAACCAAGCTCAGCCAGCACCTTCGGCCCCGGCGCGGATGCCCCAAAGCGATCCAGCCCAAGCACATCACCGTTCCCTGCAACGTACTTCCACCATCCGGCAGTAGCTCCCGCCTCGACCGCAAGCTTCGGAACGGCTGTCGGCAGCACGCTTGACTTATACTCGACCGATTGCTCGTCGAAGAGCTTCCAACTCGGGAAGCTCACAACGCGCGCTGCGATCCCATCGGCGGCCAGCAACTTCGCGGCCTCAACGCAGGGCCAGACCTCAGCTCCGCTCCCGATCAGAATCACCTTCGGCTCGGCAGCATCCGCCAACACGTAAGCGCCCTTGCTTACCCCGGCGTAAATGTCTTGCGCCGCGGGATCGAGCACCGGCAGATCCTGGCGGCTCAGCGCAAAGAAGCAAGGCCTCTTGCGCTCCAGAGCCAATCTCCACGCCGCAGCCGTCTCGTTGGCGTCGGCCGGACGCAGGTCCGTCATCCCCGGAATCGCCCGCAGCCCGAGCAGTTGTTCGATCGGTTCGTGCGTCGGTCCGTCCTCGCCTACTGCGATCGAGTCGTGTGTATAAACAAAAAGCGAATGCAGTTGCATTAGCGCTGCAAGACGCATTGCCGGCTTCGCGTAATCGGAAAACACAAAGAAAGTCGATCCAAAGGGAATCAGTCCGCCATGCGCCGCCATGCCATTGACAGCCGCAGCCATCGCAAACTCGCGCACACCGAAAAATACATTGCGCCCTGCCGGATCCTCATGGAAGCTGACGCCCGGCTTGAAGATTGTCTTGGTCGACGCTGTCAGATCCGCCGCACCGCCAAAGAGTTCCGGCACAACCCCGGCGATCGCGTTCATCACGGTTCCACCGGCCGTGCGCGTCGCCTGCGCCTTGCCTGGCGCAAAGCTCGGAAGCGTCTTCTCCCATCCGGCTTTCAACTCGCCCTTCTGGGTACGCTCAAACTCGGCGGCCAACTCAGGAAACGCCGCAGCATAGCCGGCGAAGAGCTTCTTCCACTCCGCCTCATGCTCGGCGCCGCGCCCGACGGCCTTGCGCCAATTCGCCAGCGCATCCTCGGGTAAAACAAAGCTCTGATCCTCGGGGAAGCCAAAGAACTTCTTCGTCGCCGCCACGGCCTCCGCACCCAGCGCTTCGCCATGCACTTTGCTGGTCCCAGCCTTGGGGCTTCCGTAGCCGATCACTGTCCGCACCGCGATCAGCGAAGGCCTGCCGGTCTCAGCCTTGGCCGCCGCAATCGCCGCTTCAATCGCAGCCAGATCGTTGCCGTCGGCCACACGCTGCACATGCCAGTGATAGGCCTCGAAGCGTTTCAGCACATCCTCTGTGTAGCTCAGGCTTGTCGGCCCATCGAGCGAGATCAAGTTGTCGTCATAGATAAAGGTCAGCTTGCCCAGACCTAAGGTTCCGGCCAGCGAAGCCGCCTCGTGCGAGACGCCCTCCATCAGATCGCCATCGCCCAGCAGCGCATAGGTGTGGTGATCCACCACCTCAAAGCCCGGCTTGTTGTAGACCGCAGCCAGATGCTTTTCGGCGATCGCCATCCCCACGGCCATCGCGATGCCTTGTCCCAGTGGCCCGGTCGTCACTTCAACACCGTCAAGATGGCCGCGCTCCGGGTGGCCGGGAGTCCGCGAACCCCACTGTCGAAAGCTCTTCAGATCGTCCAGCGTCACATCATAGCCGGACAAAAAGAGCGACCCATAAAGCAGCGTCGAGGCATGCCCGTTCGAGAGAACGAAGCGATCGCGATCCGCCCACTTCGAGTCGGAAGGATTGTGTTTCATCAGCTTGTTGAAGAGCAGGTAGGCGATCGGCGCACAGCCCAGCGGAGCGCCGGGGTGGCCGCTATTGGCCTTTTGCACAGCGTCCACGGCCAGCAGCCGCAGCGTATTGATGGACAGTTGGTCAACAGAAGCAGCGGTAGCATCCATAATGTCGGTAGTCATCGTCTCCATTTCCTAACTAACATCATAACGTCTCGATCCTGATTAAATACGATGACGGCAGGCCAACTTTCCCGCACCTTGCCCACATCCCAATGCATCCATTCCTTCAGAGGGTGATTCTGGCCGCCAGCAGGATTGAGAGGCCTGCCTTTGCAGCTAACAACACCGGCCCTCCCAGGCTTAACGCAGAACCAATCCAACGCGCACGAAAGAGGAGATTTCCCCAATGGCTTTTGAATTAGCCCCGCTTCCCTACGATTACGCCGCCCTCGAGCCCTTCATCGACACCGAAACCATGAAGATCCACCACGACAAGCACCATCAGGCCTACGTCAACAACCTCAACGCTGCCCTCGCCAACCACCCCGAGCTGGCAGCCAAGCCGGTTGACGATCTCATTCGCGATCTGGCTTCGGTGCCCGAGGAGATCCGCACTGCGGTTAAGAACAACGGCGGCGGCCACGCCAACCACACTGCCTTCTGGCCCCTCATGGGCAAGGTCGGCTCAGACGGCGTAGGCGGCGCTCCCACCGGCCCCATCGCCGCGCAGATCACCGCCGACTTCGGCGATTTTGAAAGTTTCAAGAAAACCTTCAACGAGACCACGGCCAAGCAATTCGGCTCCGGCTGGGGCTGGCTCGTCTTCACTGGCGGCAAGCTCAAGGTTGTCACCACCCCCAACCAGGAGTCGCCGCTGACCCAGGGCCTCTATCCCATCCTCTTCAACGACATCTGGGAGCACGCCTACTACCTCAAGTACCAGAACCGCCGCCCCGACTACCTCGCCGCGTGGTGGAACGTCGTCAACTGGCACGAAGTCAACCGCCGCTACGCCCTCGCAAAGGGCTGAGAAACAGGGCTCGGGGATCAAGGGCCAGAGATCAGAGCGACTTCTAATTGCAGGTCCATCGTCCATGAATAGATCTTGGTACCCCGGGTCCCGATTTTGGGGCCTGGGATGCCGCAAACCCTAATTCCCTCTTGCCCTAAAAAAGCGCGAGCCCACCTGCAACGTTACTGCTGTATTCGTGTCTAACTTTTAAGGAAGATGCAGCTTCATCTGCACAAACTGGCGATACTCCCACTCGCGGCGCTTCTAACTCTAATCCCCGCAGTGAGCGCTCAGTCGGCCAATTTCATCGTCTCCCAGCATGGCAAGCCCGTCGGCACGGCCACCGTCACATTCGCCGCCAACGCCCACGGTTTCGACACGACCACCGTTGTTCGCGTCGCAATGCAGGGGCTCAACTACAACATCTCCAAAACAGAACAGCTCGCCCTGAACAACCAGCTCAGGCACGTTCAGTTGAGCGCTTCGGTCAACGGCTCGGCGGTCAACGTAGTCGCCGCGCCAAACGCCACTCAAATCCTGCTCAACATCTCCGCAAACGGCCAAAGCGCCACTACTCCTCTGGCCCAGCACGCCGCCGCCGTCTTTCTTCCCGACTTCGACCCCGGCGCATTCGACACTTTGCTTGCCTTAGCCGTTTCCCGGAACAACCGCGACCTTTGGGCCATCATCCCCAAGAAGGCCGGCTCCATCCAACCCATCCAACTAGCCACTTACGCCGACGAGAAGGGTACGCTCGACGGCAAGTCCATCGCCGTTCATCATCTGGTCGCTACCGTGGCCGGCGGCCGGACGGATCTCTTCTCCGGCCCCGAAAACCAGCTTCTCCAGGCCGAACTTCCGCAGCAAGGCTTCGCGCTTATCCGCAAGGGCTTCGTCCTGACCCCGCCCGCCAAACCCGGCGCACCGCCGACGCAGTGAGGCATTCCTATTCCCAAGAGTTTTTGTTGGGCAGATGAGTTCAGTGCCCCGCGTCTTCGTCATCCGTCTGTTTCAGATACTGCTCAAAGTGCTCCAGGATGCGGTTGTAGAGATGCGTCCGTACCTCCGGTCCGCTGATTGAGTGCGTTTTGCGCGGGTAGATCTGAAGGTCGTAAGGGATTTGAGCCTCGATCAGCCGTTGCACCAACTGCACTGAGTTCGCTAGGTGCACGTTGTCGTCGCCTGTCCCATGCACCAGCAGCAGACGCCCCTTCAATTTGGCCGCCGAGTTGACCGCTGAAAAATCCTTATAGCCCGAGGCAAACTCCGAGGGCTGGCTCAGGTAACGCTCGGTATAGATTGAGTCGTAATCGCGCCAGTCGGTCACCGGCGCAACAGCAATCCCGGCGCGGAAGCGGTCCGAGTGTGACATCGCGTAAAGCGTGAAGCTCCCACCCCAACTCCATCCCCACCAGCCCAGACGCTTGGGATCCAGTTGCGAGTATTTCGCCAGCGCCGCATCGACCACCGTCAACTGATCCTCCAGTTGCACCGCGCCGAAGTTGTGATAGGCAGCCTGGGCAAAGTCGCGTCCGCGTCCGCCCATGCCGCGATTGTCGGTGTGCAACACTGCGAAGCCATGCTGGACGAGCAACTCGTCGAAGAGCAGGTTGTCGCTCCAGCGGTTGATCACCGACGCCGAGCCCGGCCCTCCATAAGGGTTCACAATTAGAGGAATCGAAGCAGTGAAGGCCTCGGCCGGCTCGAGAAGCTCAGGCAACAGCAGCGTTGCATAGAGTGTCGTCCCGTCGTGAGCCTTCACTTCCATCTGCTCAGGCACCCGCAACTGGTAGGACTCGAGTGCTTTTGTCGTCCAGAAGACCTTGCACTCTCCGGCCAATTCGCATAACTTGAAGGCCGGCGGCTCCATGCGCGCCGATTGCCGGTCCACAAATCGATTACCCGCAGGCGCAAAGTTGCCGCTATGGTTGCCGGCTCCGGTCGTCAATTGCTTCCGCTCGCCTTTGAAACTCACTTGCCACAACTGCTGATCGAGCGGACTGCTCTCGTTCGAGGTGTAATCGACGAGCTCGCCAGCGAGATCGACGCGCAGCACGTCGCTCACGTCGAACTCTCCTTGGGTCAGTTGCAGCTTTAGTTTGGCTGTGGCACGAGCCGGGTCCATCTCGTCATAGCTGTAGAGATAAAGGTGATTGTGCCCGTCTGTCCATTGCGTCACAACAATTGTGCCTTGACCTACCGAGACGTCGTACTTGTCATCGAAGAAAACTTTGTCGCTCAGTTGCAGCACGGGGTGCGCTTGTCCCGACGAGGCATCGGCAAAGTAGAGGTCGCGATGCTTCTGATCGCGGGTCAGTGTCTCGATCCACAACGTCTTAATGTCTACCCAGCCGAAGCGAGGGACGTAATCCTGCCCCGCATGAATCGGCAGCTTGACCCACACCGTATTGCCGCCACCTGCGCCGACGACGCCCACGCGCACCTCAGGGTTTGGATCGCCAGCCTGCGGATAAGACTGCCCAGGAACCTGCGCATGAACGGGAAGCCAATCGGTCAGCGGATACTGGGGCACATTGGCCTCGTTCATCTGCAGATACGCCAGCTTCTTCGAGTCCGGCGACCAGAACTGATTGCTGCGCGTCTCGAGTTCCTCTTCGTAGACCCAATCCACCTCGCCATTGAGGATGGCCTCTTTGGGCGCGGGCGCGACCTTTGTCACCGGCGTTCCAGGATCCTTCAGTCGCACTACCGATAGCCCGTGGTCGCGAATGAACGAGATCATTTCGCCGTTGGGAGAGAACTTGGGATCGTCGCCCGAGGCCGCCCCGGAAAAGCCGATTTCGATCCCCGTGCCATTATGCAGGTCATAAAGCCAGAGGCGTCCGTTCGCGTCAAAGAGCAGGTGCGCGGAATCGGGCGCCCAAAGATAGCTCGGCATCTTGTAGCGGTCGCGATGGTCGCGATCCACCTCCGAAATGCTGGCGCCGTTGACCGCAGCCAGCTTGGCACGGCTCACCAGCACGTGCGCCTTGCCCGTGGCCGGATCGAGATCCACCAGTTCGCCGCCATCCATATAGGTCAGGTGGTGACCGTCCGGCGACCAGCTGAGCTCATCGGGCGAATGGCCGATCAGAGGCCCGTGCCCATAGATCGCCTCGACGGTAAGCTGCTTGGCTCGCGATGGCGCCGTGGCTGGTTCCTGGCCCACGGCCACTGAAAGGACAGAAAACGCGAAAGCGGAGAAGGTTGCGATCAGAACGCCGGCTTTTCGTCTCAAAGGGGAAGTCCTCCGGAAGCGGAGCGGCGCCTCGCCTTCGAGCGATACGCCATGAAAGAACTATAACTCCGTGCCCCGCTTCCGGATGAGAACCAGAAAAGAAGCTACTGCATCGCCGCCATGCGCTTGCGATACGATTCCACTCCAGTTCGACCGAGATCCCAGAGCAGTTCCGCCACGACGATGAAACATACTACCAGCAGACCCAAATGGATCGCATGGTTGATCGCTGCCAGCGCGGCGCCATAGTGCGCCTCGTCCGCCGCTGGATGCCGCAGCGTGAAATACGCCCGATCGCGAATGGTGAGCACCAGGACAAGCGGAACCAGCCCGAGGATCTTGACTACAAAATGCTGCGCCCGTCTCGGCCCGCTCCAGCGTCCCCGAATCAAATCGATGCCCCGCCAACCCACTTGGATCACATTCAGCGCCACGATGCACCAGTACACAGGAATCCACACGGGCGCCGCCTGAAATGGAGAAGCCTGCAGATAATACGCCCCTGGCCCCATCAGCAGATATGGATGCTGGGGAATCAGGAGCAGCCAAACCAGCGCGATGAATCCGAAAACCACTTCGGCAACAGCATATGCATAGCTGCGCAACTGCTTTCCGGAGGTGGATCGGCTCTCCACCGGAGGCAAGGCGCCACTCGACCAGTCGAAAGTGTCGCCGGTCAGCGCCTGCAACCTCGATGGGTAATGCGTCGCCCCGAATTCGATGGCCGCGAAGATGAGAGTGACCCATGCGGCAACTGACATAATCACACCGGGAATGCGAAGGATTGCATCCCCCACCGCGTTCGGGCTGGAGTTATTTACAATCAGCTGCACTCCGCTCACGAAAAGGTTGATGATCACGGCCCAGGAAACTGCCAGGCGCAAAACCAGCCAGTACATGCGAAAAACGGCAGGCCCAATCAGATACTGCTGCGGAAAATAGCGCGCTGCCACCTGGAACGGCGCGCCCATCTTCTTCAGCCAGGCCTCGATTTCGCTGTTCGTCAGCGGCCGGCCCAGCTCGGCCTCCTTGTCCTCCAACTGCGCTTCGAGGTTGGTCTTGAGTTCGGCTATGATGTCGTCCTGCCGCTGCCAGGGCAGGTGTTTCTTTACTGCCTGCAAATAGCGATCGAGAAGTTCCATTTCTTTTTCCTCAGTTTTATTAACTGTTTTGAATGGTTGCGTCCACCGCTGCATTGATCGTTTGCCACTCTTCGAACAGCTGGCCGAGCATCTGCTCACCGTCGCCAGAGAGGCGGTAAAACCGCTTGTTGCGCTTTTCTTCTTCGCGCCACTCGCTGGTTAAGAGGCCCTGTGACTCCAGGCGGCGCAGCAGCGGGTAGAGGGTGCTTTCGTCGATCTCCAGGCCGCGCTCCGCCAGCGCTTTTCGTAGTGTGTAGCCGTACCGCTCCTGGCGAAGCTGCGCCAGCACCGCCAGGGTCAGACAGCCGCGCCGCAGTTCCATACGTAGGTTTTCGAAGAGGTTCTCCGTCATCGTCATGCTGTACCCCATACACTGTACATCGCATACTGTATTACAAACAGTGTATGCTGTCAAGTAGTGATTTGACCGACTTGGAGAGTGTTGAAGATTTCGACCGATCCGATTCGGCGCTGTTGGCTCCATGTCCCCGCATTGCAATCACTTGCCCAGCGGTGGGCAAGGGTAGTATGGTGCGGCTTATGCACTGGGCAACTCCGCAGGAACGGCGCAGTTTAGGTCAAGCGCGGCGCAAGCAGATCGGCCGCCAGCAACATCACGAACTCAACCCAAAGGCGCGCAAGACTCCGGCGCTCGAATTGCTGGCCCGGTCGATGCAGGGCCGTGTCCCCGCGCTCATCAAGCTCAAGTACAAGCTGATGGCCGAGTCGCCCTTTGGCTACTTCCGCGGCGCGGTGCCGGTGATGGCTGCCGATCTGGCCGTGCTGCCCAACGCGGGCATCACAGCCCAACTCTGCGGCGACGCGCACGTGCGCAACCTCGGAGCCTATGCCGCGCCCGACGGTCGCCTGGTCTTCGACATCAACGACTTCGACGAGACCATCCGCGGCCCCTTCGAGTGGGATCTCAAGCGCATGGCAGCCTCGCTGGTGCTGGCCGGCCGCGCCTCCGGTCATAAAGAGGCCTCGGCTCGCCAGGCTGTGGAGAAGTTTGTTGCCCGCTATGCCAGCCAGATTGCAGCCTTCTCCAAGATGCCGTTGCTCGACATGGCCCGCTGTCAGGTTCATCGTCTGGGACAGGTTGCGCCGATCCATCAGGCACTGTTGCAGGCCGAGCGCGCCACTCCTCAGCACACTCTGGAGCAGCTCACCGAGTTCACTGCCCCCCCTTTTCCCAGGGAACGGGAAGAGGAGAGCGCAGCCGGCGCATCAGATCGCCACTTCAAAGAGATAAAGCCCACTCTCACTCGCGTCACCGGCCAGCAGGCCGCGGCCGTCGTGGGGTCTCTTGGCCCATATCGCGAGATGCTTGAGCCGCAGCGCCAGCATCTGCTCTCTTTCTATCGTCCGGTCGATGTGGCCTTCAAAGTCGTCGGCACAGGGTCGGTGGGCCTGCGCGACTATTGCATCTACTTCGAGGGAAACGGCCCCAACGATCCGCTGTTTTTGCAAATCAAGGAGGAGCCGGCCTCTGCTTATGCGCCTTATCTGCCCGACGCCCGGTCGCCTCATCACAACGGCCAGCGTACCGCCGAAGGACAGAAGGCGATGCAGGCGCAGTCGGATCCCTTCCTCGGCTGGACACACTTTGGCGGGCGCGACTACCTGGTCCGCCAGCTCAACGACCACAAGGGCTCAATCGATCTGGAGGATTTAGCTGGCGGTGGCCTCGAGGCCTACGCCGAGGTCTGCGGCGAACTGCTGGCAAGAGGCCACGCCCGCTCCGGCGATCCGCTTGTTCTGAACGGCTACATCGGCTCCGGTGACGGCTTCGGCGAGGCGCTGGCCAAATTCGGCGCAGCCTACGCCGACCAGACCGAGAAGGATTGGAAGGAGCTATGCCGCTCCGCCAAGGCTGGGGCCAAGGCATAGTGATTTTTCAATGCAGAGTGGAAATGGGTGCCCTATCCATCGCTTCTCCTTGGCGAGGGTGGGAATCGAGGATCTCAACCCGGCCGCATTTAATCCCCGGGATACCGCCGGAGATGAGTGTATGGTCTCCCACCTTCTTCACAAAGTGCGTGAAAAGAATGGGGCACCCGGCTCCAACCGTCATCGATCTGCGACAATTTCAGAGATGAATTGGAAGATATTTCAAATTGTTGCATTTGTGGCCTTATCGGTTCTCACCTTTCCTATGCCAGCTCTGTCCGACGATACGGCCGTCGCTATCGCTGCTGGAGGCCTGGTTCCGCGCCGCGAGACGCGCATCATTATGGCTAAGGAAGTCCTGCGCATCAGTGACAAAAAGGTGGTGGTCGATTACGAATTCCGCAACGATACAGACAAAGACGTTGCGACAGAGCTGGCCTTCCCCGTGCCGCCGTATCAGAACGACTTTCCCGAAGGGGATGCTCATGCACAGTCTTTCAAAAGCTTTCGATTATGGATTGATGGAAAGCTCACTCACTATCAATCCGAAGTAAGGGCGACCCTCAAAAGCAAGGACGTTACAGACCTGCTTGAAGCAGATCACATCGATATTCCGACCTTCGGTCATTTCGACGACACATCTGGGGACGCCCATCACGCCGCGCAGATACTCGTGCCTGATTTCACTCGGCTGCCCAAAGCGGAGCAAAATCGGCTATTCAAAGAGGGGCTATTCGAAGATGGAGGCGAAATGGCCTTCAGCCGCTATACCGTCCACCTGCAGTACCACTGGAAGCAAACCTTCCCGGCCCACTCTACAGTTCATATCCGGCATGAATACGCGCCAGTGGAGGGATGGGTAGACTCAATGCCGGTCGATGCTCTTCAGCTTGCGCTTACTCCAGGATCGGCGCAGAAGTATGCCGAGCGTTGGAGTGATTCAGGGGCCGAGGACATTGCCGGTTTTTGTCCTGAGCCGGAAGTCCTACAAGGCATGATTCGGAGAATTTCCGAAGACAAGGTTTCCTCGGACAACTACAAGTCATTTCCACTCCACTGGGTGGACTTCATCCTGACCTCCGCTAATAGCTGGCAGCGACCAATTGAGGACTTCACACTCATTATTGAGCGTCCGCAGCAAGAGCAGAGCCAAAAGACCCTCATCAGCTTCTGCGCACCGAAAGACGGAAAGGTGGAGAAGCTCGACGCCGATCACTTTCAGGTTCATCTGGCGAACTTTATTCCGACGGCAGAGTTGCACATCGGATTCTTTGATGTTCCCATGGCCAAACCGGCGCGACCACCTGCAAAAAGGTAGTGCGAGGCAACCCGCTCATGCTCGCCCTGCGAACTCCCGGGTCTCGGTATAGACCTTAACCCGCTCGCCGACCTCGATATAAAGTGGCGCCTTGATCTCCAGGCCGGTCTGGAGCCGCGCCAGCTTGGTCACGTTGCCGCTGGTGTCGCCGCGCGCACCGGGCTCGGTGTAAGTCACTTCCAGTTCAACCTTCTCAGGCAACTGAAGACCGATGGGGTTTCCGTTGAACTTGTGCAACTGGATGATCGCGCCCTCGACCAGAAAGTCCAGCGCACCGCCCACCATATCGCTGTTCAGCGTATGCGTCTCAAAGCTCTCCTGATCCATGAAGTGCGAGCCCTCGCCATCCGAGTAGAGATAAGAGGCCTCGACCAGTTCCAGGTCCGGCTCCTTGAAACGCTCACCGGCCTTGAAGGTTTTGTCGAAAACGGCTCGCGTCAGAAGGTTGCGCATCTTGAGCCGCACCAGCGTCTGCCCGCCTCGCGCCGTTGGCGTCGATACCTCGGCTTCCATGCAGTAGTAGGGTGTGTTTTCAAACTCGAAGTACATCTTGCGCTTTACGGTAATTGCTTCAAGCAGTGCGGCCATGGCTTCCTCAAATGATCTGCTCTATAAGCCGAAAAGGCCCTTCGGGCTCTCATGCGGCTCCCTGTCAATTATAGGGGCAAGCTGAACCTCCTAGCCGCAAAGGGCTTGCCACGTTGCCACTCCACTGGCGATACTGCCTTTAGCCCGTCCCGCGGGCTAAATCCATTCCCCAGCGAGAACTGCCTTGGCCCGTGAACTGCTTACCGCACGTCTGGAACGTAAAGAATGCATCTCAGAGGTCGCCCAGTGCTACCACTTCGACTTCGTCCTTCCCGATCTTGAGAACTTCGACTTTGCTCCCGGCCAATTCGTCTCCGGCGTGGCTCTGGACGACAACGGCAAACAGCAGACCCGCGCCTACTCGATCGCATCGGCGCCCAACAGAAACCACTTTGAGCTGTGCGTGAACCGGGTACCGGAGGGCTTCTTCTCCAACCATCTTGCCGATCTGCCCGATCTGCCCATTGGCGGAACGATCCAGATTCACGGCCCCCATGGATACTTCGTCCTCCACCAGCCCATCACCGATTCGATCCTGGTGGCCACTGGCACCGGCATCGCGCCCATGCGCGGCTACTTGCAAGCCCTCTTCCCCAAGGATGGCCCAGATGCGGGAAAAGACCTGAGCGGCGGCAGGGAGATTTGGCTGGTCTACGGCACTCGCTACGAAACCGACATCTACTACCAGGCGGAGTTTGAGGCATTGGCCGCGAGCCACCCAAACTTCCACTACCTGCCAACGCTGAGCCGCGCGCAGGAGAGCTGGACCGGCCTGCGCGGACACGTTCAGGAACACATCACTCGCATCGTCGAGGAGCGTGCCGCCCGCCTCGGCCAGACGCTGCCTGTGGCCCCGGTCGATCCCAGTCGCCTGCAATCCGAGCTGAGCTTCGACATCTACGCCTACATCTGCGGCCTCAACTTTATGGTCTCCGGCGTCCGTGAGCTGCTGACCGGTTTCGGTTGGCACAAGAAGCAAATTGTATTCGAGAGATACGACTAGCGGGAACGAACTCTATAAATTGAATAGCTCGCGCAGCCGTCGGGTCTGCGAACGGCTGACCGGGATTTCGGTCTGCTTTTTGTCGTTCATGCGCAACTGGTAGCTGGACTTGAACCACGGCACCACCTCGCGAATGTGGTTGATATTCACCACAAAGCCGCGATGGGCCCTCCAGAAGACGGCCGGATCAAGCAGATCGAGCAGTTCTTCGAGAGTGCGGCACTTCGAGCTTCCCTCGAAGTTCTGCGTCACGACACGAATCACGCCCTCATCGATGGCCGCAAAGCAGATCTCTGCCTGGTCGATCAGCAGCAGCCGGCTCTGCGCTTGCACAATGAGCTTGGCCGGCTGCGGGCTCCGCGCGGCGCCCTGCGTGCGGTTCAGAAGACGCAAGAGGGCATCGATCTGAGACTCGATAGGGGAATCTGGCAACGTGCCGCCATACCCATCCGAGGTTCCGCCGGCCAGACGCGCCTTGACCCGCTCCACCGCCTGCTCGACGCGCACGCGGTCAAAGGGCTTCAGCAGATAATCCACCGCATTCACGTCAAAGGCGCGCACCGCGTACTGGTCGTAGGCCGTGGCAAAGACAATCTGCGGCAGTGCCTCGGCCTCGCCATTTGCGTCGGCCTTTGCCCTGCGCTCCATCAGACGCTGGATCACCGCAAAGCCGTCCTGCCCCGGCATCTGTACATCGAGAAAGACCAGATCAGGATGGTGCTCCTCGATCAGTTCGACGGCCTCAATGCCGTTGGCGCCCTCGGCGAGCACCTCAACCCCGCCCACCTGGGCAAGCAGGTAGGAGAGCTCTTCGCGGGCCAGCTGTTCGTCGTCGATGATGAGCGCGGAGAGGGTCATGGAAACGGAACTTCGATTGTAGGAAGGAAATACAGCGGCGCGCAACTCGTGCGACCACCGTGTCGGTGCTTTCTGTTCCCTGTTCCCTGTCTCGACTTACCCGCCAATAGCCCTGAGCCGGGCCGGCATGTGGTCCGCGGCGAGCTCATGGCCGCATTGCGTGCAGAATTGGTCAGTGGCGCGCACCGTCCTGAAGCAGTGACCGCAACTGGCCGCAAGCCGGTAGTCGCATTGCGGACAGAAGTGAAAGTCGTTCTGCACATGGGTTGAGCAGGCCGGGCAGCGCGAAACCTCCGGCTGACGCAGCAGGAAGTAGAGCACCGCCCCGATGCCGCCCGGCATGACCAGGCAGATCGCGATCCAGAATCGTGTGCTCATCGCACGCCGAGGTGCGTCCTTGCTGACGTAACCCATCATCAAAAAGTAGATGGCGGCCAGCAATCCCCAGGAGAGATTCAGATAGAGCCGCAGGCCAAAGGGCGGGAGATGATGCTGCGTCTCGGGCAAGACAGCCCAGAAATAGTACTCCACCAGAACAAAGGCAACTGAGGCCACGACAATCGACCACACCGGAAGAATGCGTTCATCTTCATTGACAGTAATGGATTCTGGCTCGCGCATCGTCAGACCCGCTCTCAAACAGCATTCGGAAGAACAAGCCCAGCTTGATCTCCCATTGAATGGACGGAAGTTTGAATCGGGAAGTTGCGCCGCAGAGGAGATTTGTTAAGAAATGTTAAGGCTAGGACTTGCGCCGCATCCAGCCAGCCAGCACCACCGAGGCCAGCAAAGCCGCGCTGAGGAAGACGACCCACAGGCACATCTGTCCGATCGGCCCGGTCAGCAGGTGATCGTCTTCCAATGTATCGGCGATCCACCAGACCAGCGGGCCCAGCACCAGAACAATCACCAACATGGCCGCCAGCGCCATCGAGCGGGAGCGCTGCCTCCCGGCCTTCTGCTCGCGCATCACACCCTGCGAGGCGATTATCACGCGGCGTGTGCGATAGGCCACGGCACACTCCCGGTCGGCCTGCTTTCCCGAGAGAGCCGACACCAGTTCGGGATCCTTGCCGGAGCCTTCCACAGGTTTCATACCGCCCTTAAGACCTCACCCGAAATCTCTGGCCGGGCCGCACCTTGCCGGCGCAACCGATCCAGCTCCAGCTTGGGTTTGATGGCCGCAAGGCCACGATAGAGCCTTGACTTTACGGTAGAAAGCGGCGCGCGTGTCACCTTGGCGATCTCGTCCAGCGAGAGCTCCTCATGGAAGCGGAGCACCAAAACCTCGCGGTAGAGAGTATCCAATTCCATCAGCGCCCCTGCGATCCTCTCCCGGTCTTCGAGATTTGCAAAACGATCGAAGGGAGTTGGATCGTCACCAGCGACCTCGAAGGCCATCGGCCGGTCGTCTTCGCTGCTGCCCTCGACCAGTTCATCCAGGCTGGACACCGACCGTTTGCGCCGCATGTCGATGACCAGGTTGCGGGCGATGGTAAAAAGCCAGGTGCCAAAGCGCGCCTTGCCGTTGAACTGTGCACCTCGCACCAGAACCCGCATCCAGACCTCTTGGAAGAGATCCTCGGCCATCTCACGGTTGCTGGTCAAGTAGAGCAGGTAGCGTATCAGCCGATGCTGATAGAGGACAATCAGCTCATCCAGCAGCCCAACGTCCTGGCGCTTCAGTCCTGCGGATACGGCGAGGTTCTCCTGGCGCACCTGCTCGTCTTGAGCGGCGGAGGTGGCTGAACCGAAGAAAGGGCGGACAGCAGTGAAGGTACTCATCTCATTTCATTAGACGCCCGATGTGCCGCGGATATTGGAACTCTTCTCCAGGATTATCGTTAAGTTTTGTAAAGCTAGCCCAAAATACTTGCTGTTGTGTACGCCAGATCTCGATTTTGGGTGATGATCCCGTCTCCAGTGAGTCGGTCATGTGCTCGGAACGCGGAGTTTGCCGAAAGCAGCCGGGAAGCCGATTTTTTCGTTAATCTCTTCAAAAGGCGCTTGACCCTGCCGTTGCGTCATGGTCAAAGATGTCAAAGTGAGACCCATGAGCACCTTCCGCATCCAAGAGTTCGCAAAACTTGCTGGCGTTACTGTACGGGCATTGCATCACTACGACCGGCTCAAGCTGCTATCGCCCGCGCATCGTTCGGAGCGAGGCTACCGGCTCTACTGCCACGAGGACCTTGGCCGCCTGGAGCGGATTCTCGCGCTGAGGTACCTGGGACTTTCGTTGCGCGAGATAGCCGCGCTGCTGAATACTCCAGCCGACCGAGGCGCAGAACCGCTGACGGTCACGCTGGCGCGGCAGTGGGCGGCGCTCGGTGAGCGGCGCGACGGCCTGGATCGCATCCTGCTCGCCATTGAACACGCACAACGGCGGGGACAGGACCCTGCGGAACCCGAGTGGCTCCTCTACCAGACCATCCTGAAGGAGATACAAATGCAAGAAGCCACAGACTGGACGGAGAAGTACTACAGTCCGAAGGCCGTTGAGGCGCTTCGGGAGCGCCGGGCAGCCTTGACGACTGAACAGGGGATAGAGCTCGGTGCGCGATGGAGGGCTTTGTACGCCGATATTCAGAGCGCACTCGATCGCGAGGTGCCGCCAGACAGCGCCGAAGGCCGGGCGCTGGTCGCACGCTGGATGCGACTGGGCGATGAGTTCACGCTCGGGAATCCGGAAATTGGCGAGGGCTTCCGGCGGATGTACGACGACGAGAGCCATTGGCCGGATGATGAGACGGCGGCCAGGCTCAGGGCGGGCATGCCCAAGCCTGAGTATCGGTCCTTTTTTCATCAGGCGGTTCAAGCCTGCCTGCGGCACGGATGATCACGGTGGGCCGCTCCATTCCATGGAGCGGTGCAATCCGCGTGGAGGACATTCCGCTTAGAGCAAGGAGAGAAAGATGGTCGCGCGCAAGAGAAAGATTATCGCGGTAATTACGCTGTTCTTTGTGGCTCCGCTGGTGGCGGAGTATCTGCTGGGAGACCTTCCGTTAAAACTGCTGTCGGCGCTGATCGTATTGGCGCCGGCATATGGCGGAGGAGCGGTGTTGATTCGCGAGACAGCGCGGCGAACGGGGCGCGGCTGGCCGACGATGCTGATGCTGGGCGCTGCCTACACGTTGATCGGTGAAGGCTTGGTGTCGCAATCACTCTTCAATCCTGACTATATGATGAAGCACTGGCGCCTGCTTTACCCTGCCTATATTCCTGCGTTGGGCATCGGAGGGTGGTGGACGTTGTTCATGTTCAACCTTCACGCTTTCTGGAGCATGGGCGTTTCGATTGCGCTGGTGGAGGCCCTGTTTCCATCTGAGGCTGAAACGCCGTGGCTGGGGCCGGTTGGCGATTCGGTCATTGCTCTGGTGTTCGTGCTTGGTTCAGCCGCGAGCTTCGGCATCGGATTCAAGCAGAACCGATTCGTGGCATCCCACGCGCAGCTCCTCAGCGCGGCAGTGTTGAGCGTGTTGCTGATGGCGTCTGCGTTCCTGCTTCCGGCGCGGAGATCCCACATTGCCGGCGGTAGGGCGCCGAGCCCTTGGATTTCAGGAGCCGTTGCGTTCGTGCTGGGCATGGGCGTCATGAATACACCGCCAAGGTGGGGCTGGGCTGCGGTGGGAGCGTTGCTGGCAATCGACGCAGTCTTTCTCGTTCTGGTCGCTTTTTTTTCGCGACAAACCGGATGGAGCGCGCTGCATGTCCTAAGTCTGGCTGCCGGTGGGGCACTGGTTTACGGTATTCGCGCGTTGACTGCGAGGCCGCTGGTCGGCGGACTGCTTTGGATGCGGATCAGCAACACGGTTTTTCTCGCTGCCGCGGTGTGCCTGATATGGCTGGCCGCGAGGCGCGTCCTCCGCCACCAGGCGCTTGCGTAGCGCGATAGTCGAACATCATGCAGGCGCAGAACTGGTGCCGCGGGCCGTGATCCAACATGATTTGGCGCGGTTCAGATACGTGCCACTTTTCATTCGTAACCCGTATAAGTCACCACAACCCGGCCAGGGTTAGGATCTCCGCAGACCCTGGATGGCCGCCGATTCGGAGAACGCGCCCGTGCACCACTCTCAGAGATAGAAATCAACGACCATTACCCCACTGCTTTGGCAGCCTTCTAGCAGTTCTCCGACTTCCGTTTAGCCACGCGCAGCGCCTCTTCGACCGCCTTTGCCGCGCGCCGCTCTCTGGCCTCGGCGGCCTGGTAGTAGAAGATGCCCAGCAGATGGCCGCGGCGCTGCACGGGCGTCATCGCCTCCCAACCCTTGCGCGCCAGCGGCTGGCGCAGGAAGGCCGCGTGCAGAATTGGCGGCAACTCGGTCTCGCCTTCCAGGCTCAGCAACAGCCGCTCGGCCATCGCTTCGGCGCGCTTCTCGCGGGTTCCGGCGCTCTTCGGCTCATCGACCCATTTGCCGATCTCCCTGCGCATCGAGTCGCTTAAGCCGGCAAACCACTTCGGCAGCCGGCGGTCGCCCTTGAGCGCGCGGGTCAACTCCGGCGGGATCACTACCGCTCGCTCTTCCAGATCCGGCTCCAGCCCAATCCGCACCTGCGAACCGACCGATACCCCGGCCGCAGCCTGCATCTTCTTGTTGACCAGCAGAATGTAGCCCTCTCCGCGCGGATCTGGGAAGAGCGAGGTGCGGAAGGTGAAGCTCTCGGTTTTGCTCTTCGCGGCTTCGGTCTTGCTCTTCGCGGGTGAAATCTCGCCGCGCACCCGCAAGCCCCGCCGCACCGGCCACACCTTGGCCGGATCGAAGGGAACCCGCGCAACGACCCAGCGCAGCCGCGTTTGGTCCGGCTCCAGAACAGCCGGGAAGGATTTTGCCGTAGACGAGCTCTTCATGGCCGCTCCATGTTACTGAACAGGAACAGTTTAGTCTTCAACCGGCGTTGCCGCCCCACGGGGAACGAAGCTCTGCCCCACCCATCGGACGTCTTTGTTTTTTGTCCGATGGGTGGGAGGCCGCAAGATTCCTTGACGACGGCTCTTTTGAACTTACAACCTTATTTCTTATCCGACAAACAGGATCTCACCCTGCGATCAAGCCACCGCCGGAACCGGCAGCGAAGCAGCCTTGGCCGTCTTCTTCTTTGGCCGCAGCAACCGTCTCAAGGGCCTCTCGATTAGCCGGTCGACCAGCAAAGCGACGGCGACGGCGATGAGGAACCAGGCACCCAGGCCAAGCAGAGTCTGGTGACGGTTAATTCCGGTTGTCCAGTTCATAAAGAACATGCTAATCACCATCGTGTGCAGCAGGTAAAAGGGGTAGCTGGCCTCTCCCAGCTCTTCCATTGCGCGATTCTCAAGCACCTCCACTCCCGCGGGCCGCAGCGCAACCCCGTAAATGAGCACTGCGAAGGCTGGCGCAAGCAATGCCGTGTGAATCACCAGATAGTGAATCCAGGGTGACAGCACAATTACGGCGGCGATGGCAGCCAGCCCCGCGAGCACGAGCGGCCATGCCCACTTCCGGTTGCGATCGTTTCGCAGGAAGAGCAATCCGCTCACCATGCCCATCACAAACTCCGGCAGCCGCATCAGCGGATGGTATTTGATCGCGTTGATCCATGGCCCGACGGTTTTGGTGGTGACCTCACCCGCCCCATCCGGGTGAAAGTGGATGTAAGCCAGCGTGCATGCCAGGCCCAGCAGCCATCCGGCGGGCACGAGCGCCGCCAGTTGCCTGCGCGAGAGGCGCGTCAGCCGCGGCAGCAGGAACGGAAACATAAGGTAGAAACCCGCCTCTACCGAGAGGCTCCAGTTGGGCATATTCCAGGCCAGCGCGGCCTGTGGAATCCAGCTCTCGAGCAGCGTCACGCTCAGCCCCGCCGAGAGCCACATATGGGAGGCAACCCACCCCCACTCGGTAACGAAAATCTTGGAATCGTGCGCCCGCATCTTCAAGCAGCAGTAAAAGAACATCGGAGCGTTGATCAGCAGGCAGAAGGCAAGCGCGGGATAGATGCGGGCAAAACGTGCCTGCCAGAACTCGCGCAGTTTAGTAGCGCGGCCTTCGTAGGTGTAGACCAGAATGAATCCAGAGAGAACAAAGAAGAAGCTCACGCCGCAGTAGCCGATCGAGGCGAATTGCCGCACCGGGGCCAGGCCAAAGTAGAAGGCCTTCATCACCTGCATGTGAAACAGCGCCACCCACAGCGCCGCGAAGAAGCGGACCGAGGTCAGCGCGGGCAGGCGCGGCCGTTCAATGGTGATTGCGCTCATAATGAGAGGCTACGCGCAGGGGTGTTTCGAGGTTCCCCGGAGATCTCCTGCTTCATCCATCTTCTACACTATCTCTTATGGAAGTTCTCTACGGGTTGCATCCGGTCGAGGAGGCCGTCAAGGCCGGTCGGCGGCGCTTTGACCAGGTGCTGGTAGCCCGCGAGCGGAACGACGAGCGCCTGGAACGCCTCGTTGCCCTCTGCCGCGAAGCCGGCCTGCGGGTCCGCCAGGAGCCGCGCGAGCAACTGACGCAACTGGCCCAGACGCCGACTCACCAGGGCATCGTGGCGCTGGTCCGTCCTCAAGAGTTCCTCACGATCGAGGATCTCTTCGAGCCGGTTGGGTCTGGAACAGCCCGCCTGCTTTTGGCCCTCGACGGCGTCGAAGACCCGCAAAACCTTGGCGCTCTTCTGCGCGTGGCTGATGGAGCCGGTGTTGACGGCGTGGTGCTCACCGAGCGCCGGTCGGCGCCTCTGAGTCCGGTGGCCGTCAAAGCCAGCGCCGGCGCCGCCGAGCATCTCCGCATTGCCCGCGTCGTCAACCTCGTCCGCGCCCTCGAGGAACTCAAGCGCCGCAACCTCTGGATCATCGGACTGGATGCGAATCCGGCTGAGCGCGGCATAGTCGACTACGACCAGTTCGACCTCACCGGCGACTGCGTCCTCGTCCTCGGCCGCGAAGGCGCGGGCCTGCACGATCTCGTCCGCCGCACCTGCGACCACCTGCTGCGCATTCCGATGGCCGGCGGCGTCAGTTCCCTCAACGTCTCCACCGCAGGAGCCGTCGTCCTCTATGAGGCCTTCCGCCAGCGCCGCAATGCGGCCCGTCAAGCCGCCGCCTCCCCCACAGCCCCCGCCGCTGCGTCTAAGACAAAGAAACAGAAAGGCCTGGGCTCATGAAGCTGGATCTTCCACGGATACTTGTAGTTGCCGTGGCCTCAATCTGTGTAGCGACTTTTGGCTTTGCGGCGCAATCGTCATCCCCGCCTCAACCACCGGGCACGCAAGCCACCCCGCCGGATGAACCCCACCATGGGAAGGTCATCTTCTCCCGCTCCATCGACGAAAACGGCCAGACCGTCAGCCACTCCCCCGGTCTCGATGCCCAATCTGCCATCCAGACCACCGCCGAACCTACCGTAGATGACGCCGAACGCCAAGCCATAACCTTTGCCGCCTTCGATCTCGACGTCCATCTGACCCCGGCCAGCCAGCAGATCGCCGTCCGCGCACAGCTCACCGTGCGCAACGACAGCAAGTCCCCGCTGACTCACATCCCGCTGCAAATCTCCTCTTCGCTCAACTGGGAACGCATCCGCCTTGAAGGCAAAGACGCAGCGTTTGCGGTGGCCAAGCTCAACTCCGACGCCGATCACACCGGCCAGTTGAATGAGGCAGCAGTTCGGCTTTCCACGCCGCTTGCCCCCGGCCAGAGCCTCCAACTCGATACGACTTACTCAGGCAAGATCGATCTCTCCGCCGAGCGCCTGCTCGCCGTCGGCGCACCAGCCGATGTGGCCTTCCATTCCGACTGGGACCAGATCAGCCTTCCCTTCACCGGCCTGCGCGGCTTTGGCGACGTCGTCTGGTACCCGGTTTCGAGCGTTCCCGTCGTCCTGGGCGATGGCGCGCGCCTCTTCGACGAGATTGGCGAACACAAGCTCCGGCTTGCTGGCGCCCGCTTCCGCCTGCGCCTGACCGTCGAATTCCCCCACGGACAAGCTCCTACCGTCGCCCTGGTCAACGGCCACCTGGTCTCGCTGGCGGTCACCGAGCCATCCGGCACTCTGGACCAAGGCCAGGAGGTCAACGGCGTAGCAACGGCAGACTCTCAGAGCACGATCCTCAGTTTCGAGGTCCCTAGCCTTTTTGTGGCAATCCGAACTCCGCACCTTGGTCCAGCCCTTGCTGCATGGACCATCCCAGACGACGACATCTCCGTCGGTTTCTGGACCGAAGCAGCCGCCACAGTGAAGCCTCTCCTTGAGAACTGGCTAGGCCCGCAGCCCCACTCGCTGCTCACTCTATTTGACCTGCCCGATCCCGGCGATGCACCCTTCGAGACCGGCTCCATGCTTGCCGCTCCACTGCGCGAACCCGGTGCGAAGGCAGTTCCGGGCACATTGAGCGGCGTTCTGGTGCATGCCCTCACCCACGCCTGGCTTACCTCGCCAGGCTTACCGCCTCCGCCAGCCTGGCTCAATGAGGGAACGGCAACGTTTTTGGGCACATTGTGGGTCGAGAGACAGAGCGGACGCGACCAGGCTTTGACCACCCTCGAGACAGGCCGAACCGCCCTGGCGCTGGTCGAGCCGGCCAGTCCCGGCGAGAGTACCGGCCAGCCTCTGTCCCAGGCCATTTCGCCCGTCTACTACCGCACCAAGGCTGCGTATGTTCTCTGGATGCTACGCGACCTCGTCGGCGACCAGGCTCTCTCCGCCGCGCTTAAGAGTTACGATCCTGCCACTCCCAAAGCTCTCGAGAAGCTGCTCGAAGACTCCGAGGCCCACCCCGATCTTTCCTGGTTCTTTGCCGACTGGGTCGATGCCGACAAGGGACTGCCCGACCTGAGCATCCAGGGTGTATTTCCTGCCACTGCCTCGGCGGATAATTGGCTGGTCGCCGTCAAAATCGCCAATACGGGCTATGCCACCGCACAAGTTCCGGTGATCGTCCGTTCTGGCTCAGGCTCTGAGGCGCGCTCCGTCACTCAGCGCGCACGCATTCCCGCCCGCTCGGACGCGACTGTGCGCATTCTTATTCAGGGCGAGCCCACCGAGGTGCAGGTCAACGACGGTTCGGTACCGGAAACGCAGGCCAGCGTCCACATCACCCGACTCAACGAGAAGGATGCGAATCCAGCCGAGCCAACCGCGAGGTAGCTGGAGCTGCGGGGTCACGCTCGAATCGGAAGATCCCGAATCAGGGATCGGTAATATGCCTTAGCTTCGATGAGCGGCTTGCAGGGTGCTCTCGGTCGCCTTGTGCTGCGCGGTCCGGACGTGGTAGCTGTTCAATAGAAACTGAATGCCGAGAATCAGCAGCCAGACCAGAAGCGCAAACTTCAGCGGCCGCCGCGGAATGCGCGTGCTGAGAATCGTGCCGCCAATCGCTCCGACAGCGCCCCCGGCAACCAGTTGCAGCAACAAGCCGGGGTTCGACGAGTGCGAGAACCAATGCGCGCCGCTGCCAATCAGCGAGACAAAGAATCCAAAAGCAATATCTGTGCCGACGACCTGTGCGGGCAGTAGCGGAGTCAGCCCGAGCAGCGCAGTACTGCCCAGGGCGCCCGCACCAGCGGACGAGAAACCGACCTCGGCGCCGACCGGGAGCATCAGCCATGCAAGCCAGGGGCTGCGATCCCGCTGGCCTTCGCTTTGTTTCTTGGGGCGAAAGAAATAAACAATCTGCCAACCGGCAGTCGTGACCAGGATTGCTCCGAGCAGCGAATTCAGCAGATTCTGAGATCCGGCATTCACCAGATGTTTCAGGAAGAGCGAACCTACGATCACCCCCGGCACGCCGCCCAGCAACATGAATCCCAGCGTCCGCCAGACAACATTCCCGCGCAGGATCTGCGCGGGAATGAGAATCAATTTAACCGCTGTCGAAAACATCAGTCCGATTCCGACGGCTTCCACCGCGGGAACCCCGAGAAACAATACCAAGACTGGTACCGTGACAGTGCCAGCACCGACTCCAGTCAGCGCAATAAAAAGAGCGATTACGAATCCAATGAAGTATTGCATCGAATCTCCTGATGTTCTTGCCTGCCCGTCTTATCTCGCAGGCGCCGCTTCAATATGTATTCCGCACTCAACTTTGCGGCCAGCCCAGCGTCCCGACCGCGGATCGTTCGGATCGAGTGGAAGCGTCGTACAGGGTTCGCAACCGATGGAGGAGTAGCCGCGCTCATAGAGCGGCAGCAACGGAATCGAGAGCTCTGCGCAGGCGTACCAGACATCGCGCGTCGTCCATGCCGCGAGAGGAGCCAGCTTTAGCACCTGCTTGCCGCTGGGAAGCGCGAAAAGCGCTGACTCTTCAAGTTCCGTCCGGCTTTTTGCCTGCTCGCGCCGCAGGCCCGTAATCCACACGCGGTATCCGGCGACAGCTTTGAAAAGCGGCTCAACTTTGCGCAACTTGCAGCACTGGTCAGGTGCGGATTGATAAAGAATCCCGAACTCGGCCTCCTGCTCAGCGACGGTCTTTTCCGGCAGCAGATTGATCAGGTTGAGTTGCCACTCACGCACCAGGCGATCGCGATAGGCATAGGTCTCGGCAAAGTGGTATCCAGTATCGAGAAAGAGAATTGGGATTTCCGGATTGAACCCGATTGCGATCTTGGCAAGAAGCACATCCTCGGCCTGAAAGCTGCACGTCAGGCACACATCCTGCTTGCCGGTCACTTCGCGAGCAAGTGTGGCACGCAATTCGTCGAGCTTTGCATGAACCTCGGTTTGAATCTCTGATGTACTCATTTCACTTCCTGTTTCGTCGACGGCTTTCAAGCCGCCGCGTGAGTTCATTTTGCGAATCCAGCATTCTCTCAGGGGCTAAAGCCCAACGTCTTTTTCGCTGCCTTACGGCACGACTAAAGTCCTGCCTTTTCAAAACGGCGGTCAAAACAGCAGGGGCTTAAATCACCCAGTCCGCATTTCCGGCCGACACGAGAATCCCGCTTCGTCCCAGTAGTTCATGCACGGCTGTAATGGCCTGCGTAGCGTCGGTTGCGTCGAGCGTGATCTCTTCGCCTTCGGCCCGCGCAGTGAATGTCTCGCCGCCAGTCAAATCGACAACCAACGCGATCATGCCGGAGAGCACCCTCGAGCCGACAAGAACTTCAACCATGCCGCGATGGATTGCAAAGGCCGCTGAGTCGGCGTCAATGCGCGCCGTGATCGCCCCCCGCACAAAAAGCGACCGCTCGATGAGATCGATCAACTCAACTGGCCCCGCCAATTCGAGAACGCCACCGCGATGGCCCCAGCGCGCCGCTCTCTCTTCCGCAGTTACCGGACCCGATGTTGTCGCAAGCGCGCCTGAGGCCGCTCGAATCATGCCGGCCGCAACGGTGCTGTTGGTCTCGGCGTCAATCAGAATGAATGCGCCGGTCGAGCGGTTTTCTCCGTAGACATCCAGAGCGATCGGCCGCAGCAGATCGATGATCACGACGCCGATAGCGTTCATCTCCAGCGTGCCGGCAGCCTCATGCGCGAGGGTGGCGATGTTGGTGCGGTGTTCGATTGCAGAGACGAACGCAGGCACCGTCTGGCTGGTGTGCTTGAGTAAATAGCGGCGATTGCGCTGGAGCGGCTGAGAGTCCATCCAGACGAGCGCGGCCTTAAGGCGCCTGGCGACATTGGCCGGCGCCTGCGTGGAGACGATCAGATCGCCGCGGCTGATGTCGAGCTCGCGATCAAGCACCAGCGTCACCGAGAGCGGCGCATAGGCCTCGGCCAACTCTCCGTCGAAGGTCACGATGCGCGCAACCTCCGCGCTTCCGCCCGAGGGAAGCACGGTGATCTTGTCACCGGGCGCGACGGTACCTGAGGCAATCTGGCCGGCAAATCCACGAAAGCTGTGATCGGGGCGAAGCACTCGCTGCACAGGAAAACGGAAGGGCGGGGCCCCCGCGGACCGGTCTTTATCCGTGGAGTGCATGGGCGCCGATCGCGTGTCGAGCGACGAAGGCAACGACTCAAGCAACTCGAGCAGCGATGGTCCGTCGTACCATGCCATCGACTTGGACCGATGAACGATGTTGTCCCCGGCAAGCGCACTGACCGGCACAAAGATCGCTTCGAAAGGGCTGCCTGTATCTTCGGCGATTTGGTCGAGAACAGCGGTAAAATCCGCTTCGATTGCACGGAAGGCCGACTCATCATAACCAATGAGGTCCATCTTGTTGACCGCGACGATCACATGCTGCACGCGCAAGAGCGATGCAATGTACGCGTGACGGCGTGACTGGATCAGAACTCCCTTGCTTGCGTCGATCAGCACCACGGCTGCATCGGCGGTCGATGCGCCTGTGGCCATGTTGCGTGTGTACTGCTCATGGCCGGGCGTGTCCGCGATGATGAATTTGCGCCGCGGCGTTGCGAAGTAGCGATAAGCAACATCGATGGTGATGCCCTGTTCGCGCTCGGCCCTTAAGCCGTCGGTGAGCAGAGCAAAGTCGATCTGGCCAGGAGTCGTGGTTCCCTTGCCCTCGATCGAGCGCACCTGATCGTCGTAGACCGACTGCGTGTCATAGAGCAGGCGGCCGATGAGCGTAGACTTCCCGTCGTCCACACTGCCTGCAGTGGAGAAGCGCAGCAGATCCTTCTCGCGCTCCTGAGCTAAAAAATCGCCCAATGAAAATGGTTGTGCGGTGAGAGTCGCCATTTAGAAGTAGCCTTCCCTCTTCTTGATCTCCATCGACCCTTCCTGGTCGTGGTCGATCACGCGATTGGCGCGCTCCGAAACGCGGAACGAGATTAGCTCCGCGATAATTGCCGGTATCGTGTCCGCATCCGAGCGAATGGCTCCCGTGCATGGGCTGCATCCCAGCGAACGCAATCGCGACTTGACCATCTGGGGCTGCTCGCCGAGCCTTGCGACAAAACTCTGCTCGACGGGAAGCAATGCATCGCCCCTTACGTACATAGGCCGCTCTTTGGCAAAATAGAGATCGACGACAGGAATCTTCTCTTCGTGGATGTACTGCCAGACATCCATCTCCGTCCAGTTCGAGAGGGGAAAGACGCGAATGCTCTCGCCCGGATGAACGCGCGCGTTGTAAAGATTCCACAACTCAGGCCGCTGATTCTTCGGGTCCCACTGTCCGGCCGAGTCGCGGAAGGAGTAGATGCGCTCCTTGGCGCGGGATTTCTCTTCATCGCGCCGAGCGCCGCCAAAGGCCGCGTCAAAGTTATAGTGGCGTAGCGCATCGAGCAGCGCCTGCGTCTTCAGCAGACCGCAGCAGCGCTTGGTGTCGAGCACAATTGGATTCGTTCCCGCCGCAATTGCAGCCTCATTGCGCCACACAAGCAACTCCGCGCCAACACTGCGCGCGGTCTCGTCGCGGAAGGTAAGCATCTCCCGAAACTTGAAGCCCGTATCGACATGCAGCAGCGGAAAGGGAATCGGCGCCGGGTAAAATGCCTTCTGCGCCAGCCGCAGCATCACCGACGAGTCCTTGCCGATGGAGTAGAGCATCACCGGCCTCTCGAACTCCGAGGCCACTTCGCGCAGGATGTGAATGCTCTCCGCCTCAAGCAGACGGAGATGGCTCAATCGCGGCGGAGCCGATGAGTCCCTTGGAGACGAATCCGAAGATCTTTCACCTTCGATGACCGGCATGTATGACCTCGTTCAGTGTTTGGATTGCGCTGAAGGCTGATGCATCTTTCGCACACCGGCGATTCAACTCGGGTGCGTCTTCTGATCAATTGCAAATGGGGAATCAGAGACTAGCGACTACACCCGTCGAAAATCTTCGACAGGCGACAACAGGAACGGTTTTGGGAGGCGCGAACCATGTGCTCTCTCATGGTATCAATACACCTGGATTCTAGCAATCCAAGCTGGCCTCGCATGAAGATGTGTTTGAAACAACCGCCGATTCAAAAAGTTGGAGTGCCAGGCGGGATTCGAACCCGCGAATGCAGGTTTGAGATCTGAGCATTAGCCGCTTCGCCACCGTCGCAATTCGATTCATGCGTTGACCTGCGCGATGGTCCATCACACCAGCCTCTTCCCGGAGTTCCAGTAACGCATTCGCTACTTCCTTCCGTTGTCTTTGAAGTTCAGCGCAAAGTAGTAGGTCGTGTAAGAGTGGCTGGTGGTCACATTCGTCAGGAACTCCCCCGCACCGAAGTAGCCAATCCCAGCGCCCAGGTTGAAGTGCTTATTGAGTTCATACCAGGAGTAGCCATCGATTTCCGCGCCCACATGGCGGCCGTGATCGGTCTTGTTGTTCACGATCGCGCCGCCCGAGGTGTTGTAGATCGAGTCCAGCGCATCGGCCGCCCAGATATCCAGCCCCTGCGCCGTGACGGTGAGCCGCCGGTGGGGCTCAACGGTTGCGCCCGCGCGCACCGACTCAATGTTCTGCCAGCCGAAGAGGTCGATGATGCCAAAGCGATCGTGGGCCGTCGGGTAGATGGTGTCGAAGGTGGTGTGCGATCTGTTCTGCGCTGGATTGCTGTTGCCCGTGGCGTAGTCGTACTGGGCAAAGACGCGCGGCTTGGCCATCGCATCGAGGAACTGATAAGCCGCGCCCGCCTGCGCTGCCGAGGCTCGAAGCGGCTGCGATCCCACCTTGCCGGTCTCGAGGATCACTTCGCCCCCATAATCGAACGCCGTGTGGGCCCGCGCCTTGAGGCGCACACCAAAAGCCTTCTCGTCTTGCTTGCCGGTGGTCTTGCCTTTGGCGGGTTCCACGACCGCTGCCGGCTGAACGCGCCACAGGAAGAACGGCTCAAGGTTCGAGTGAGGAACGAGAAAATCATCGATTCGGCCGTAGGCTCCGTAGATGTTGTTGCCTTCCTGGTGCGGGCTCACGCCATAGGCCTGCGGCACCACAGCCGAGGCGGCAAACAGCCCCAAGTGCTCGCGCTTCGCGTTCAGGTTTAACACCGCCGCATCGTAGGAGCGGCCCTGGTTGCGCCACTCAGAGTTGGCGATAATGGTGTTGTTGTAGTTGATGAGCTGCCGGCCAACGCGCAAGCTCAACCAGTGCTTCTCGGGCGCGCCGATCTCCGCATAAGCCAGTTTGAAATCCCAGCGAACCGTGTTTGGCGGCCCGATCGGCGGATTTTGGAAGCCCGAACGGGCGTCCTGCACCTGCGCCGTAACCCGCAGCCAACTGGGCGAATGCAGATCCACCTGGAGCCGGAAGCGGTTCAACAGGTAGGAGTCATCGACCTTCGCTTTGAAGCTTGAATTGTCGTACGCCTCGTACCGG
>CAZGHZ010000048.1:0-34934 GCA_964525655.1 uncultured Occallatibacter sp. | reverse complement strand
GCATCAAGCCCGGCACCCGCGACGGGCAGCGCATCCGCCTGCAGGGCAAGGGCAACGCGGGCTTGAACGGCGGCCCTCCAGGCGACCTCTTCCTCATCGTGCGTACCGGAACGCATCCGGTCTTCACGCGCCAGGGCGACGATATCCATCTCACTGTGCCGGTCACCGTGCCTGAGGCCTCACTGGGAGCCAAGGTCGATGTGCCCACCATCGACGGCCGCGCGCAGTTGAAGATTCCTCCCGGCACGCAGAGCGGACAAAAACTCCGTATGCGCGAGCGCGGTGTCGAGAGCGCGCAGCGTCCGGGCCAGCGCGGCGACGAAATTGTGACCGTTGAGGTCGTCGTACCAACGCTGGCCGATGAGCGCAGCCGCGAGATTATGCGCGAGCTGGCCAAGCTCAACAGCCAGGACCCGCGCGTAACGTTGTTTGATAAGCTGTGAGTGCGTTCGGAGGCATTCAAGTGAACGGCGTGGACAAGAATGCAGATCGGCTGTCCCCAATTGATGGACTGACTTCAACTTGGCGAAGACTTTTCCTGTTCACTTTCATCCTGTTCTTTGGCAGCTTATGTCTACATGCCCAATGTCCGGACAATGGACAGACCAAAGTCATCAAGCCGTTTCAAGGCACGGGCTACTACTTTTACATGTTCCTAGGCGACAACAGCTTTCGCTATTATCTGGATGGCAAAACCTTCTCGTTCAATGACAAGGACGATCCGGGAAAAACCATCAGCTTCATCGATGACATGGCCTATGAATTAATCGTCGAAGACAATGCCGATTTTGCAAAATATATCAAAGGCTCAAAACCCCTGGACATTCTTCGCGCACAGGCGAGATATGAACAGGACCACTACAAGAAACTCGTCCCATCGCTTGTGATCACGGATTTTGGACCTCCTTCCAATGCGAACGATGGCAGCAACGGCCGCATGTTCTATCTCTGGAAGAAAGAAAATCCTCCAGGGAAGGATTTGGCAACTCAATATCTGGTCTCGACACCGATCAAAGATAAAGTGGTTCTTTTGTCTATCATGGTGTTGAAACCGTCTGTTACCGAAGATAACGTGTTTCTCCAGCTAGAAAAATACACAGGGAATTTCAAGATGATATCGAACGAGCAATGTGCGAAAGTAGTGTCGATGCCGGTGACACCTTAAATCTCTCGATGTTTTAACGGGTGAACTGATGGCCGCAAAACGAAAGTCAAAAGGCGCTTACATGATCTCGGCAGTCGCCGAGATGTATGAGATTCACCCGCAGACCCTGCGCCTCTATGAGCGCGAGGGTCTGCTCAAGCCCTCGCGCACCGAGGGCAACACCCGGCTCTACACTGATGAGGATTTGGAACGGCTGGAGTTCATCCTCAATCTCGCTCGCGACCTCGGTGTCAACATCGCCGGCATCGCCATCATCCTGCAGATGCGGGAGCGCATGGAAGAGATGAATCGCCAGATGCAGAGCTTTGTCGAGTATGTGCGCACTGAGATGCTATCGCGCTTCCAGGCCGCCGCTCCCGGCTCAGCCGGCGCAATTGTGCCCCTGCGTAAACAAACGGCAGTGACCAAGCCTCCCACCATCAGCCGCAGGCCCTAGAGCCGCGACTCTCAAGTCGTGGGCTCCGCTATCCTTTGTGCTGTTGCAGCCCCAGGCTCTCCATCACTTCCAGCGCAAAACGCGCCGAGACAGTTGCAGGACCGCCGCCCATCTCGATCCCGACCTCAATGGCCTCAAAGATCTCTTCGAAGCTAGCGCCGCCGGCAGCAGCCTGCTCGATGTGCCACTGCATGCAGGATTCGCAGTTTCTCACGACTGAGATGCCCACCGCGATGAGTTCCTTCTGCTTCTTTGGCAGTGCGCCGTCGCAGTACGCCGCTTTTTCCATCGCCAGAAAACCCTGGTAGACCTTCGATTTCGTCGCGAGCAACTGAGCGTGGGCGCGCTTGCGCCGGGCGGTCATCTCTTCGAGCTTGTTCATCTTGCGTGAAGTTCCTTTCTGCCGTGGCGGATATGAACAGAATAGCAACGCCGGAGTCTCATGATTGCCGGTACTGCGTTGCTCCGCATAAGGCAGTTGGCCCCACCGCGGGCGGCTTGCGGAAGGTGATCGCATAGAACTTGCCGTCCTTCAGCATTTCAACGTGAATATCTTCCATCTCCGCCGGCACCAGATCGATGGGCACGGTCACGGCCTGTTTTCGCTTTGAATAAAAACGTCTGGTGATTGGACTCTTCTCGTAGGTACTCTTCACGTACTCTTCCGTTTCGTCCTCAATCATCAGGTGGCCGCCCGGCTTGACTACGCGGATCATCTCGCGGAGGGCCTTTGCGCGGTCCGAGAAGAAGTTGAAGCCGCCGCAGGTGAAGACCACGTCGAAGCTCGCGTCGGAGAAGGGCAGCGCTTCGGCATTGCCGAGATAAAGGTCAGCGTCCATCTGCCAGCGGCGCAGGTTCTTCTGGCAATTCGCTAGCATCTCAGGTGAAAGATCGAGGCCGGAGAGCTTTGTCCCATGAGGTAGGTATTTGAAGTTGAGACCGGTGCCGACCGAGGTCTCGAGCACTGAATCGCCCGGTTTAACGTCGAGCAAACTCATATAATTCTCGAAATATGAATCCAGGTCAAGGCCTCGAAATGCGCCGACGACACGTTGAATATCGTCGTAAAAACCGCCAACGGTCTCATAAAGCTGGTTGTACTTGCCGTTGTCGCCGGTGAGATCTTCGGGCTGGAGAAAGGTTGGAATCCCACTGCGGACTGGGAAGCTCTCGCCTGAGCTGCTGACCAAGGCTTCCCTTCCCTTCTCAACGGCCACATGCAACGAATTTCTGGTGAAGGGGCTTTGCAGCATGGCAACGGTCTGGGGCCGGTCTGCCCAACTCTTCTGTTTGATCGGGTTGAAGAGCGCCCAGATGCTCATGAGCAGTGCCAGGCCAAGGCATATCGAGCCAAAGACTGTGCTGAAGAGCGGAGCCGAGTGCAGCCCGGCAATCCCCAAGGATCGCAAAAGCTCGACGCCCGCCGCAAGAACAATTCCCGCGCCAAAGACGAGCCGTGTCGCACGGGATTCGCGATTCCACAGCCAGACGAGCGTCGCCGCAAACCAGAATATAAGGAAGGCAGAGATTCTGATCGCGAAGGCCGGGCCGATATGCAGTGCCGGCGCGAGGAATGGGATCGCCACTCCCGCGAGCGGCAGAGGCAGCGTAGCGATAAACCCGGGCATGCGCGGACTCACAAGCCTGTGAAACGTGAAGGGTAGAGTGCCGAGCGCCGCAGCAAGGATCATCCAGCCAAGGTATTCTGCCGCCTGCTGCGGCCCCGTCAGCGGGATCTTGCGCCAGCCGAAGATCAGGGCTGGTACGACGCCGAAGGCCATCATCCACAGGAATCCGCGACGGGGCTTTTGCGTTAGTACGAACCAGGTGCCAGGAATTGGGCCTGTCCAGGCTCCTACGCGAGAGATGAAAAAGCCGAGAATGAAAAAGGTGGCAACAATCCAGGCGATGATCTGCGAAGTGCGGTCAGGACGGACTTGAGTAGGCATCTTACGGTTCTCCTTACGTTCTTGCGTGCGGCGCTTTGTGCTTGAGCTATCAGCATTGCTGGATGGCTTCGGACCCTCTCGGTGGCGGGTTGTCATTCTCCGGTTGCGGATCTTGAACAGCGGCAGTCTCCGCGGAAGCAAGCTGGGACAGGGCCGACTCGCCCCAATCGAGCGCAGCACGTGTCATTGCCAGTCCCAGCCCTAGGGTGAGCATCCAGTAGGGCATGTTTGGGTTTTGCGATTGCTGCGCGCGCGCCATCTTCTCGATTCCTTCCAGAGTGGCGAGCATTCGCTGGTTGCGCTGCTGTAACTCGCGGACGTGCGCGATCGTCACGCCGCGCTCGGCCTCATGGCCGAAGAACAGTTTGAGCAGGAATTCATTGCGGGGGGGATCGTTTTGGAAGGGCGCGGCGAGCCATTCGCGGAGGCATACGCGCCCGGCATCGGTCAGCGAGTACGCCTGGCGGCGCTTTTTTTGCTTGGCGCTGGAGTTGGCGGGCACGATCAGGCCCTGGGCGGCCAATTGCTTGAGGGCCGGGTAAATCTGACCGTAGCTCTCACCCCAGAAACTGCCAAAGTTCTCTTGGATCGCCTTGTGAAGCTCGTAGCCGGAGCCGGATGGCGCAATGGAAAGCATGCCAAGGATGACGTAGCCGGTTCGGTTGTTTTTCATATATCTTCAAGATATATCTGTTAGATATTCTTGTCAAGAGAATTCTCCGCACGCAAGAAGACGGCAGGCCGTGTGGCCTGCCGTCCCTAGTGCATCTCTTTGTTATTAAATGCCTTAAATCCTACTTGCCGGGCTTGGCCGGGGCAGAGATCGGGGCGGACTTGCCTCCCTGCAGCACCGAGTGCGAGGCAGTACCGGCGCGTGTGTAGAGGATGGTCAAGGTAATCGAGGTACACATGAAGACGATCGCCGAATAGGTAGTAATGCGAGTGAGCCAGTTGGCCGCTGCGCGAGGGCCGAAGGCAGTCTGCGAACCCTGGCCGCCAAAGGCGCCGGCGAGGTCGGCCGAGCGGCCTTGCTGCAGCAGGACCACAAAGATCAAGAAAATGCACACGATGATGTGCAGGACAACGATCAAACCGAAGAGAAAATGCATCCTGAATGCTGCTTTCTAAAAAGTCCAGTTGGCCTGGACGAGAGATTTGGTGCGGAAGAGGGGACTTGAACCCCTATGCCTTTTCAGGCGCCAGCACCTCAAGCTGGTGCGTCTGCCAATTTCGCCACCTCCGCACAGTGGTGAATTCTAAGAGTATAACAAATGCCCAGGGATTGAGAAACCTCTTCGATGAGCTTCCGTCATCCGTCCAGCCGATCCATCCAGGCGGCAAGGGACTGCTGATCGGGGCTGCCGGCGGAGTGTGCGTCGTGGATGTTGCGGCGCTCTTCCTGGCTACGGTTCTGGCTAATCTTGAACTTGCCCTCGATGCGCTCGATGGGAATGCGGAAGCCGACGATCCCCGCCAGCATGGAGCGGCGGTATGTGTCACTCATGGCGCGCCATCCCACCGCAAAAGCCGGCTCGTGGACCTGGATCAAGCCAGCTAGTAGGGCCTCCTTGCCCAGTTCGTCCTCGACCAGTTCCAGAGTGCCGTAAGCATGAACGGCAATGTAGTTCCACGTCGGAACCGAGCGCGGATCGGCGTAAAGCGTGGGCGAGACGTAGCTATGGGGTCCCGGAAAGACGATCAGGGCTTCGCGTCCGGCCAAGGCCTGCCAGTGGCGATTGGCGACGGCAAAGTGGCCTTCGAGCAGGCCGAAGGGGCCAGAGTCTTTGACCACCAGCGGCAAGTGAGTGGCTACAAGGGGCACCGCAGTCTCAGAACCCGATTGCGGGCCGAAGAGAATGGCAAACGAATAGGACCGCATCGCTTCGATGAGAACGGCCCGGTCAGCGACTTGATTGAATTTGGGGCTGTACATTTCAACTCCTACTCGATGCGCTCGAAGTGGAATCCGGCTTCAGTCAGCGCGTGGCTGATGGCCGCGATGTGGGCTGCGCCGCGAGACTCAAGCATCACATCGATTACGGTTTCGCCGAGGCTGACGCCATAATAGGAGCGGTTGTGGATGGTCTCGACGATATTCGCGCGCTCACGGGCAAGGACCTGGGTGAGCCCGAGCAATGCGCCAGGTCGATCCTGGAGATGTACGCGAATGCGCAAAAGGCGGCCATCTTTCACGAGGCCGCGCTCGATGATCTTGGCCAGCAGCGTGACATCGATGTTGCCACCGGAGACAAGGACCACGGTCCGCTGGCCGCACAGATTTGTCTTCGATTGAAGCATAGCCGCCAGGGCCGCTGCACCTGCACCCTCGGCCAGTGTCTTTTCGTGCTCCAGCAACATCAGGATGGCGCTCGCGACCTCCTCGTCGTCCACCGTGACGATCTCGTCCACATAACGAGAGACCAGCGGAAGCGTCAAGTCACCGGCACGGCGCACGGCGATGCCGTCGGCAATGGTGGCCTCGGTGGGTATCGTAACCGGCTGGCCGGCCTCGCGGGCGCGGAGCATCGAGGGCAGTTTTTCCGGCTCAACGCCAACCACATGGATCTTGGGGTTGCTCTCTTTGAGCGCGCAGCCGATGCCGCCGATGAGCCCGCCGCCGCCGATGGGCACCACAACGGCTTCGAGACCGGGAACCTGCTCGAGCAGTTCCAGGCCGATGGCGCCCTGGCCGGAGATGATCTCAAGGTCGTCGAAGGGGTGAATGAAGGTGCGGCTTTCTTCGCGGCAGATGCGCAGAGCCTCTTCGCAGGCTTCGTCGTAGTTGGCGCCGTGGAGGAAGACCTCGGCCCCGAAGCCGCGCGTGGCCCCGACCTTGATCTGCGGCGTAGCCAGCGGCATCACGATCTGCGCCCGAATACCGATATTGGCCGCGTGAAATGCGACGCCTTGGGCGTGGTTGCCTGCACTGGCGGTGATGACACCTCGCTCCCGCTCGGCCCGGCTGAGGGTGAGCAGTTTGTTCAGTGCGCCCCGCTCCTTGAAAGAGCCGGTGCGTTGCAGATTCTCCAGCTTCAGATGCAGCGGCAACCCGGTCAACTCCGAGAGGTCGCTGGACTGCTGGCAGGGTGAGACGTAGATGGCCTCGCCGATGCGTGCGCGCGCCGCCTGAATGCTGCTGAGGGTAACGGATTCCAAGATCTTCCTCCTTGACTGGGCAAGAGAACTGCATGGTTCCGGTCTCCAGTCCATGGCAAATTGCAAAAATGAAAAAGCCACCATCCGCGCTTGCGGGTGGTGGCCTGGATGCTCAAAAAAACTCGTGAATCCGGTTCGTCAGGCTTTATTTCCCGCAAGCGAATTGGAGCCGATAATTCGCAAGGCGGGGATCGGCAGGTCGATGCACCTGACCGGAGAGAAGCTCGCGTTGGCGCTGAAGGTGTGCATCCCGTTGATTTCATTACAGCAGAGATGCCTGCAGCTCGTCAAGAAACCAGGACTCCGCAATGGGATGGAAGAGCACAACCGCGTAACGCCATTGCCTTCGGTCACCTTGACCTCCCATCCTTCTTTTCACCATGAGAGATTCGGGGCCAATCCTTTTTATATAATGGATTGATCTACTTATTTCATTCAACATCAGGGAGTCGATGAAGATGGTGTGTCCGAAGTGTCAAAGCCATAGAATGCACAGGATCAGACGGGAGGGATTCCTGCGCGTTAACCTGGCTCCGCTCTTCGGCTACTTCCCCTGGCGCTGCTCTGTCTGCCGGACCGAGCGATTACTCAGAACGCGCGGCGCGCGGAGAAGCTCGCACGAATCGACAGTGCAGCGCCTCGATGCTCCCGTCGCACCAGTAGAACAACTGCGGCGCGAGCCAATGAACTAATCTCAAACGTACGCGACTACGCCCGCATCGCTGCCGACGCGCCAGCAACGCTCCACCTTTCGGATGAGTCCGAACGTCTCGCACTACAGTATTCTGAAGTGGTTCCAAGTGCGGAGGCCGCATGATCGCGCTGATTCCCCAGCGTCTTCAGAATTCCCTTTCCCTGAAATGCAGCGTGTTTGCGAACCGGGGTGGACGGGCTCAACTTTTTCCCGGGCGAAGATCTATTTGCACAATTGCCGGCATGGCGATCTGTATCGCGCTGGTAGTGGGCTCAAGGCATTGTGCCGCGCAGTCCACCACCCCGGACTCTCACGCTGCCGACACGCAATCCGACAAGCCCCGCGAAGGCGGACAGGCTCCCGCCGTTGGCGGCGTCAACACCGGGGGCGCGCACCCGGCTGTGCTCGACAAGGAACACCGGCCGATCACCGCTGGAGGTTTCGTCAAAGACGGCCCGGTCCTCTTCGAAGACATCGCAGCCAAGGCCGGACTCACGACGTGGAAGCACGTAATGGGTACGCCAGAGAAGAAGTTCATCATCGAGGACAACGGCTCGGGCGTGGGCCTGATCGATACAAATAACGACGGCTGGCTGGATATCTACCTTGTCAATGGCTCGACCTACGATGCTGTGGCGGGCAAGACGACCCCGCCCAAGGCTGCTCTCTTCCACAACAATCATGACGGCACTTTCACCAACATAGCTGAAAAGGCCGGTGTAACCAACGACCGTTGGGGCTTTGGCGTGGCCATTGCCGACTATGACAACGATGGATGGCCGGATATCTACGTTACTAACTTCGGCAAGAACCGCCTCTACCACAACAATCACAATGGAACCTTCACCGATGTCGCCGAGAAAGCAGGCGTTGCCCTGGGTAACTGGTCGACCGGAGCCACCTGGGGAGACTATGACGGCGATGGAAGGCTGGATCTCTTTGTTCCCGGCTATGTTCACTATGACTTGGCCAATCCGCCGTCCTCGGGCGAAAAAGGCGTCGCTTACAGCTTCTGCCAGTTTCGCGGCGAGAACGTCTCATGCGGGCCGCGCGGCCTGAAGGGCGAGCCCGATCACCTCTTCCATAACAACGGCGATGGAACTTTTACCGATGTCAGCGAAAAGGCCGGAGTCGCCGACAGCAATGGTTATTATGGATTGACCTCAGTCTTCGTCGATGTGAATAACGATGGCAAGCCCGATCTGTTGGTCGGCAACGACTCGACTCCGAATTATCTCTATCTCAACAAAGGCGACGGGACCTTTGAAGATATAAGTTATGCCTCCGGATTTGCGCTCAATGAAAACGGTCGCGAGACTGCCACAATGGGCATCGCTGTTGGCGACTACGAGAATAATGGCCTGGTAGATCTCTTCAACACGACCTTCAGCGACGATTACGACCCGCTCTATCGCAACGACGGCGATGCTAACTTCACTGACATAAGTTATCAGTTGGGAGTTGCCGAAGTAACAGTTCCCTTCCTCGGATGGGGAACGGCATTCTTCGACTACGACAATGACGGCTGGAAGGATCTGATCGCCGCCAACGGACACGTCTATCCCCTCGTGGATAAAGAGCCCTGGGGAACCACTTATGCGCAGCGACCGCTGCTCTTTCACAACCTCGGCGGCAAGCAATTCGAGCTGATGCCTGCGGTTGAGAGTACAGCGCTTGCGCAGACTTATGTGGGCCGCGGCCTGGCCGTAGGCGACTTATTCAACGATGGCAAGCTCGATGTAGTCATTAACGTTTTGGACGGCCCTCCTGCGCTGCTTCGTAATGTCTCGCCCGACAAGCACCATTGGATCGAGTTCAAGCTGATCGGCGGTGCGAAGAGTCCGCGGGATGCCGTCGGAGCAACGCTCTATCTCACTGCCAACAAAATGCGCCAGCGCGGCGATGTCATCTCCGGAGGCAGTTATGCCTCAACAAGCGATCCGCGGCTGCACTTTGGACTCGGAGATGCGACTGCGATCGACGACATTGAAGTGCATTGGCCTAGCGGAGCAACGGAGCACTTCCCCGCCCCGCAGATCGACCGCAACGTAACTCTGAAGGAAGGACAAGGAACGAAACAATAGAACGCATCGCAAACAATTCTTCTCCATCTTCGAAATGAAGATTCTTCCCGTTAGCCGGCGCTGGAGGTCAGGTTTTGTGAAGAACTACATCATTAAGATCGCGTCGACACCGCCCCTCACAGCGGATCGAATTCATTGCCTTGCGGGCAGAGTGTTAGCAGCCGCCGCTCTGGCACTCTTGGTATGGCATTCTGAGCCGGCCTACGCGGCCAGCGATGAACAGGCTTCAACTCAGAGAGCGGAATACTCACAGACCATCGGCGAGCACTATAATCTCCGCTTCGGCTCGGATCAGCCGTTTCTTCCCTCCAATGCCACAACAGACACGGGCCAATTCCTCAACCCCAAGAGCTTTCCGACGGCAAAATACTGTGGCCACTGTCATCAGGAGGCGCACGCCCAGTGGCGCCAGACCGCCCATGCTAACTCTTTTCGAGCGCCGTGGTACATCAAGAACACAAATCTGCTGAAGAAGGAAAAAGGAATTGAGTTCACTCGCCACTGCGAAGGATGCCACAATCCGATCGCATTGACCTCTGGCGCGCTGACCAGAGACTCGCCGGTCGATCGCAAGTTCGACGAAGATGGAGTGACCTGCTCGGTCTGCCACTCGATCCAGCAAGTCAATACGCGCGGCACGGGAAGCTACGTGCTTGGCCAGCCGGCAGTAATGGTCGATGAGGAGGGCAAGCCGATTTACGGTGAGGTTCCCGACAAGGAGATCCTGGCTCACCTCGACCGGCACTCCAAGGCCGTAATGAAGGACTTTTATCGCACAAGCGAGTTCTGCTCGGCATGTCACAAGGCCGCTCTACCGAGAACATTGAATGACTATAAGTGGCAGCGCGCGATCTTTCTTTACGATGAATGGCAGTTATCCTCATTCGCCAAGCAGTCCCCGCTTCCTTTCTATGTCAAGGACCAGGTTTCAAACTGCCAGACCTGCCACATGAAGAAGGAGGAGATTCAGTTACCTGATTATGGAGCGAAGGACGGCAAGCTGGCCTCGCATCGCTGGCTCGGGGCAAACACGGTCCTGTCTAAGTATTACGGCTACGATGCGCAGATGGAGAAGACCATAGCTTTCCTGAAGAACGGAGTCATTAATGTCGACATCTTCGGAATTGAACGCAACGGCGACAAGCTGATTGCACCTCTTGGAAGCCTGCCTTTCGAAATTGCTCCTGGCGACTCGCTTACTGTTTCAGTCGTGCTTCAAAACAAGGGCATCGCCCATAGCTTTGTCCCCGAGCAGCGCGATTTTTACGAGAGCTGGGTAGAGTTCGAGGCCAAGGACGCGACCGGCCGCACGCTGATGCATTCGGGCGCATTGCAGCCGGATGGCTCGCTGGACCCGCGCGCACACAGCTTCACCAATCGCTTGATCAATAAGAAGGGAGGATTGAACGATCTTCATCAGGTCTGGGATACCAGAGTAGTCGCCTATAACAACACCATTCAATCGGGCCGCTCTCAGATCGTGCGCTATGAGTTCAAGCTCCCGGCGGACGCCACGGGACCGATCTCGATTACCGCAAAGATCAACTACCGCCGATTCAATCAGCATTTCATCGACTTCGGCATGGGCAAGCACTACGAGATGCCGGTAGTTGAGATCGCCTCGCGCACGAGGACTCTTGCAATCGGCTCCAACCCATTAGCCCCGCCCGATCCGCAAGACAATAAAGAGTGGATGCGCTGGAATAACTATGGCATTGGCCTGCTGGATGCGCAGCAATATGCCGACAGCGCTCGCGCCTTCCAGCGAGTAACAGAAATACGCCCCGACTATGCCGACGGCTTCACCAATATCGCCATCGCCGACTTCCAGTGGGAGCGCTACGAAGACGCACGCGGCAATCTTGATAAGGCCCTTCAACTCGCTCCGCACAATGCCCGCGCGCTTTATTACCTTGCACTGGTCGAGCGCACTCAAGGGCATGTGGACGCCGCAATTGGCGATCTTCGCGAGGTGACGGCACAGTTCCCACGCTCTCGCGATGCACGCCGCGAGCTGGGTTTTTCGCTCTTTCAGCAGCACAAGTACGATGAAGCGCGAACCGAATACGAGACCCTGCAATCGATCGATCCCGACGATCTTGCCGCGCACTACATTCTCTCCATCGTCTATCGCAGGCTCGGAATGAAGGAGCAGGCGGCGCGCGAGTCCGCGGCTTTTGCCGATCAGAAGGACGATCCTACGGCGAGCACCTACGCGCTCGAGTTTCTGCGCAAGCATCCGGAGATCACATCGGAGAGCGTGCCCTGGCACATTCATAGTGACCTGGCTCCCGAACCCCTTGCGAGCGGAGGGACAGGCAGCCAATGAGGTTGTGGCTATCGGCGTTTTCCGTCCTGTTGCTCTTCTCTTCGATTGGTTTTGCGTCCTCGCCCAGCCAGCGGGAGCACGGTGCGTCAGTCTTCGCCGCAAGCGGATGCATGCATTGCCACAGTATTCGCAATGAAGGCGGCCACAAAGGACCCGACCTCTCCGGCGTGGGCAGAAGATTGAAGACGGACCAGATGCGACGGCAGATTGTCGAAGGAAGCAAGGTGATGCCGCCCTTTGGCGACGACATCCAGGGCGCGGATCTCGCGGACCTGCTTTCCTATCTGCACTCCTGCCGGGACAAGAAGAAGCAGTGAACCATCACATCAAAGGAAGTGCCCGTTGCGATACACTTTAGGTCGTGGAGGGCTCTCCTTGTCGCGCAAATTCCGTACGCCGGTCTTGCTTTTCGCCTGCGCCATTTTGTTTTCTATCTCGACTTCGTCACCATCGACCGCACAGCAAGGGCAACAAGGTGCGATGCCACCATCCCAGAGCGGAATGGCCAATGCCGGTCCCCAGAAGGCGCAATTCGATAGCCTGCATCGGCCGATCACTGCGGGCGGATTTGTCAAAACCGGCCCCATCGTCTTTCAGAACGTCGCCGATACTGCCGGACTTACGAAGTGGCATCACACGGCAGGGACGCCGGAGAAGCGCCTGATCCTCGAAGCCAAAGGTCCGGGCGTCTGTCTTCTGGACTATGACAATGACGGCTGGCTTGATATCTATCTGGTCAACGGCTCCACTTACGATGCGCTGAACGGCAAAGCTACTCCGCCTCATGCCGCTCTCTTTCACAACAATCACGATGGCACCTTCACCGATGTTACGGAGAAAGCCGGCGTCGCCAACGACCGTTGGGGTTATGGGTGCGCGGTTGGCGACTACGACAACGACGGCTGGCCAGACTTGTATGTAACTAACTATGGAAAGAATCGCCTCTACCATAACAATCACGACGGGACCTTTACGGATAAGGCCGATATAGCCAAGGTGGCTGTTGGGACGTGGTCGGCAGGCGCAACCTTTGGCGACTACGACGGCGATGGGCGGCTGGACCTATTCGTCGATGGCTACGCTCAAATGGACCTGACCAATCCACCTCTCTCGGGAACGAAGGCGGTCAACTTCGCATTCTGCCAGTATCGCGGAGTACAGGTAATGTGCGGCCCACGGGGCCTGAAGGGCGAACACGACCACCTCTTTCATAACAACGGAGACGGGACATTTACCGATGTCAGCAAGAAGCTGAGGGTGGATGATCCCAACGGATATTATGGCCTAGGCGCGTTGTTTGTCGACGTGAATGGAGACGGCAAGCCCGATCTGCTGGTGGCCAACGATTCTACGCCGAATTATCTCTACATGAACAAGGGTGATGGAACGTTTGAGGATCAGAGTTATGAGAGCGGCTTTGCGCTCAACGCCGATGGCCGCGAGGCTGCCAACATGGGCCTCGCCGCCGGAGACTACGAGAATAACGGACACCTCTCGGTTGTGAGCACGACCTTTGCCGACGACTACAATATTTTGTTTCAGAATGACGGAAAGGGCTTTTTCACAGATGTGAGTTATCAGGCCGGCATCGCCGAGTCCTCGATTCCATTTGTGAGTTTCGCCGATGGGTTTCTTGACTACGACAACGATGGCTGGAAGGACCTGCTGATTATCAATGGCCACGTCTATCCGGAGGTGGACAAGCACCCGGAGTGGGGGACGAGCTATGCCGAGCGCCCGCTTCTCTATCATAACTTGAAAACTGGCAAGTTTGAGTTAGTTCCAGCGGTCGAGGGAACCGGGCTTGCCATTGTCAGCGTAGGCCGCGGCGCGGCATTTGGCGATATCTTCAATGACGGCAAGATCAGCGTGGTCATTAATAACATGGATGGCGTTCCAGTGCTGCTGCGAAACGTGAACGCCGATCACCACCACTGGGTTGAAATGAGGCTTGTCGGCGGGCCAAAGAGTCCGCGCGATGCCGTCGGCGCGACCGTCTATCTCACGGCTGCCGGCATGCGCCAACGGGGAGACGTCCTAAGCGGCGGCAGTTATCTCTCTTCAAACGATCTGCGAATTCACTTTGGCCTGGGCGATGCAAACGACGCGGGCAATGCCGAGATTCACTGGCCTTCGGGAGCCAAGCAGACGGTGAAGCTGCCGGCGGTCGACCGCATCTACACCATCGTCGAGGACCAGGGGATCACCGGGGCTCTGTGCGGCGGCGCGCCTTGCCCTGTCGAGGCTCCAGCGGTTGCGGCCCTGGCGAAGCCCTAGAAAGGAATCGGGTGGCGTCCCGCGAGAAGGGCAGCCACCCGGAAGTGATGCTTAAGATTGGCCAGTGATGGAGACAAGATCACGAGACATGCCTAGAGTATCGGCAGATAGCCGTTGCGTCTTGAGCCCTTCGAGCGACTTTATTCTCCATCAATAGGTTGAGACCGGCGACGGGTTTTGCTGCGATTATCCTCTTATCTTTCTGTGCATTCCCCCACCTGTCCAATTACTGTGGAAATGCGTGGGTATAACGCGTCCAGGTGCAAGCTGAGGAGGCTGTCGCTCGATCTCGTGATTCGCAATCATGCCAACTCGATGAATGCGCCGGAAGATGTTGCCCCAAATCTCTTCTTTTTGGTCAAGTTTCGCGATTGGCGCGCATGCTGGCTGCTTCTGGCAGTAATGGCGCTGCTGGGCTGCGGGCTTCCCTGCGCGGCGCTGGAGCCATCCACACCGCTGGCCAACTACGGCCGCCAGACGTGGGTGATGGAAAACGGGCTGCCGCAAAATACGGTGCAGGCGCTGCTTCAGACTCGCGACGGCTTCGTCTGGCTGGGGACCGAAGTGGGGCTGGTCCGCTTCGACGGCAACGCCTTTCAAGTCTTTGACAAGAATTCGACGCCGGCCTTGCCAGGAAACGATGTGCGCTGCCTGTTGGAGACTCACGACGGGGCGTTGTGGATAGGGACCAGTGATGGGCTGGTGCGAATGAAGGACGGAGCGGTCACCGCCTTTACGACAAAGGACGGGTTGCCAGGAAATGAGATTCGGGCACTTGGGGAATCGCCCAGTGGTCCGCTCATGGTCTCGACCGACTTGGGTTACGCGAAATTACAAGCGGGGCGTTTTCTTCCCGCAGATCTTTCGGAATTCAAGCTCGAAGGCAAGCCTTGGTCTCTGGCCTCAAGCCTGAAGGGAAACCCACGCGACACCGCACTTGATTCGGGACTCACCAGAGAAGAGATTGAGTATTCGCAGATCCTGCCGGGGATTGCGTTAGCCTTGGCCAGCAAGAGCGTCCTGGCCATCTCGCATGGCGGCGTTGTGACTGAGCGATACATGGTTGGTCATGAACTTCCCGGCAGTCGTATTCAGACCTTGTTTGCCGACCACGAGGGCGGCTTGTGGATCGGCACCAACGGCGGCTTGGCGCGGTGGGTCGACGGAAAAGTGCAACGCCTGCCGGTCACCGATCCACTCGCCTCAGCCTCGGTTCTCGCGCTGATGGAAGACCGCGAAGGCAACCTTTGGGCCGGAACCGAGACTGGCGGACTGCACATCGTGCGCGATCAGCGATTCCGCACGCTCGACACGCGTGAGGGGCTCTCCTCCGATGCGACGACAGCCGTAGTCGAGGACAAGGCAGGCACGATGTGGGTGGGTACCAATGGCAGCGGGCTGAATGCTAAGCGCCAGGTAGTTGGTGCAGTAGGGGAATCCCACCCTAGCCTCAAAGACAAAAGCCTGGCGAGGGTGGGGCACCCTGATTCACTGGCGGGCGGATCAGAATTCCGCAACTACACGGTCCGCGACGGTCTTTTGAGCGACGTAGTTCTCTCCCTTGCTGCCGCTCCCAACGGCGATCTATGGGTGGGAACTCCGGACGGGCTGAATCGGATTCGTAACGGCAGGATCGATGCCTTCACCTCAGCTGACGGGCTGCCGGACGATTTCATTCGTTCTCTTCTGGCCGACGCCGATGGATCCCTCTGGATCGGCACGCGGCGCGGGCTCACGCACTGGGCGAACGGAACGGGCGGACCAAGCAGCTCCGGCTCTGCGATGCGACTGGAGACCTTCACCCAAGCCAACGGCCTGGGCAGCGACTTGGTGGGTGCAATGGCTCGCGATTCCGAAGGCGATCTATGGGTGGCGACCTTTGCCGGGCTCTCGCGGTTGCATGGCGGCACGATCACCAATTACACAACAGCAAACGGACTCACGAGCAACATAGTCACTGCGCTCTTGCCGCGAAGCGACGGCACGCTGCTGATCGGCACACAGGATCATGGCTGGAACCTCTGGGACGGTCAGCGCTTCACTCCTGAGAGACAAGACGCCTCGAATCAAGCTGATCTCGACAGCAGCACTATTCACGCCATTCTGGACGACGGCGTCGGTCATTTGTGGTTTGCCACCGCGAACGGAATCGCCCGCTGCGATTACAGCCAAATCGCTGTCGGAGTACAGGGGAACGGTTGTTCACATTGGATCGACTTTGGAGCCGCCGACGGCCTGCGAAGCCGCGAGACGGCCACCAACAGCCACCCCTCGGCCTGGCGCGCGCGCGACGGGCATCTCTGGTTCGCAACGCCTAAAGGGCTGGTTGAGGTGGACCCGGCGCACTTCCCGGTGAACGCGGTGCCGCCGCCGGTCGCGCTGGAGCGCTTTACTGTCGATGATGTATCGCAGGCTTTGAATACGTCGGGCTCCTCATTAAGGGTCCAGGCCGGCCACGTCCACTTCCAATTCGATTACGCGGGGCTGAGCTTCGCCGCACCGCAGAAGGTACGCTACCGCTTCAAGCTCGATGGCTTTGACCGCGACTGGACCGAAGCCGGCACGCGCCGCTCCGCCTACTACACCAACATTCCGCCGGGGAGCTACACATTCCGTGTGCAGGCCGCCAACAACGACGGACTTTGGAACCCGGAAGGCGCGACGCTTGCCTTTGAGTTGCGGCCGCACTTCTATCAGACCACATGGTTCGATGCGCTGCTGCTTGCCGCTCTCGCGGGGTTGGTTGTGCTACTGCTGCGCCTGCGGCTGCGGCGGGCCGAGGGCGAGTTCCGCGCCGTGCTGGGCGAGCGCAACCGCATAGCGCGCGAGATTCACGATACGCTGGCGCAGGGCTATGTGGGCATCTCGGTGCAGTTGGAAGTCCTGGCAGAACTGCTGCGGCACAAGAAGACCGAGGCCGCTGAGAAGCACCTGGACCTGACGCGCGGCTATGTTCGCGAGGGGCTCGCCGACGCGCGCCAGTCGATCTGGGCGTTGCGCTCGCAGGATTCGGATGAGACGACGTTGCCGGTCCGCCTGCGCCGCATCGTGGAGTCCGAAGGCGGTCACGGGCTGGAGGCGAAGTTCAGCATCTTCGGCGCTTACCGGCCCATTCCGCAGGACACTGAGCGCGAATTGCTGCGCGTCGCCCAGGAAGCCATTCATAATGTGAAGAAGCACGCTGGAGCACGGCACTTGTCTGTCCAGTTGGAGTACGGGCCGGATGCGATCGCGCTCGAAGTGCGCGACGATGGGCGCGGCTTTGTCGCGGACAGAGGGCCGTCGCCGGGCCACTTCGGACTGACCGGAATGAGAGAACGCGCGGCGGCCATCGGCGGAACGCTTGAGGTGACGAGCGAGCCAGGGGCTGGAACCACCATCCGGCTGCGCGCAACGCCGCCGAGAGAGACAGTAGAGCAAACGAAGGAGCCATCGTGACCAAGCAATCGATTCGTGTGCTGGTTGTCGAAGACCACCACGTGGTGCGCCAGGGACTGGTGGCGCTGCTGAATGTCGCGGACGGCCTCGAAGTTGTAGGCGAGGCCGCAGACGGCGTCGAGGCCATTGCGCAGTTTCGCAAGCACCAGCCCGACATTACTCTCGTCGATCTGCGGCTGCCAAGATTGAGCGGTGTCGAAGTCATCGAGCGCGTCCGCATGGAGACGCCGCAGGCGCGCTTCATCGTGCTCACCACCTACGACGGTGACGAGGACATCTACCGCGCCTTGCAGGCTGGCGCGCGCGCCTATCTGCTCAAGGGCATGACCTCCGAGGAGTTGATTGCAACAATTCGCGCGGTTCATGCCGGCCGGTCACACATCCCACCTGCCATCGCCGAGAAGCTCGCGGAGCGCATGGGCACCGAGGAGTTGACGCCGCGAGAGTTCGATGTGTTGGAGCAAATCGTGCACGGCAAGAGCAACAAAGAGATCGCAGCCGAGTTGGAAATCTCAGAGGCCACGGTGAAGACCCACATCAACAGTCTGCTGGGCAAGCTGGGCGTGACCGACCGGACACAGGCAGCAACAGCCGCAATCCAGCGCGGCATCGTCACCCTCGAATCACTGAGAAAGCCGAAGTCATGAATCAAAGACTGACACGAACGATGATCTCTTGCGGATGTTTTCTGCTGCTTCTATCTCCGCTTGCTCAGGCGCAAAGGACGGTGTGGCGTCAGGCCACCGATGCTGAGCTTGCGTCGCTCTTGCCCGCTCGTGCGCAGGTGGAAAAGGAACACATCGAGACGGAGATGCGCACCGCCTCAGGAATCGTAAGCAGTCGCGGCCACTTCATCGCCGGTGTTGTTCTGCTCACGGCTGGCTACTCTGCGGAAGGCAAGTATTCGCACTACCTGATCGTGCAAGCGCCGGTGCGCATCGGTGGAATTGAGTTGAAGCCGGGCGAATATGTCTTTGGATGGACGCGGGCGAAGGCTGGCGATGCACTGAGCGTGCACCTCTACAAGGCCGCCACAGGCGCGCCCGTAGGCACTGCTGAGGCGCGTCGCATCGCGGGATCGAGCCGTGTAGAGAGCCTGCACATCTGGCCTCCCGCCGACAAGGCGCTGATTCAGATTGGAAGATTTGGCATTCCGTACGAATTGAGCGAGGAGTAACTGGAATCTGTCTCACAAACCGGCCTTGAAAGGGCATGGGCTTTAGCCCCTGGGAGATGTTCTTGAGTCAGTCGCAATCCCTCAGCGGCTAAGGCCTAGAATCGGAATTGGAAATCAGCTTACAGGCCGAAGCTCGTACGCTTTAGCCAGGCAAGCAGGCGAAATGCGATTTGAGCTCTATGTAGCGGCGCGGTACCTCAAGGCCAAACGGCGGCAGGCAGTCGTGGGCGTGGTTACCGCCATCTCCATCGCCGGAGTGGCCGCTGGAGTGGCGGCGCTGATCATCGCGCTGGCCATCACTAACGGCATGAGGCGCGACCTGCAAGACCGGTTGCTCGGAGCCTCGGCGCATGTCGATTTGATGCGGGTCCAATCCGATGGCATACGCGACTGGCGGCCGCTGCTCGAACGCCTGCGCCGGCTTCCCCACGTCACTGCCGCAGCGCCGGGAATTTACGGCCAGGTGCTGGTTTCGCGCGGCCCCCGCGCCGGCTTTGCGCTGATCAAGGGCATCCTTCCCGCCGACGAGCGCACAGTCAGCAGCCTGCTCGACACCATCATCGCCGGCTCAGCCAAGGACCTCGATCCCCAGGCGCCCGGCCGCGATGCGCAGTTGTTTCCGGGCCAGGGCTCGATCAGCGCGCCCTATCCGCCGCTCGTTCTCGGCAAAGATCTCGCAGAAACCATCGGCGCGCAGGTCGGCGACAGCGTCCTCGTCACCAGCCCACAGGGTGAATTGACGCCGCTCGGCCTCGCGCCCAAGTACCAGCGATTCAGGGTCGCCGCCGTCTTCCAGTCGGGCTTCTATCAGTACGACTCGGCGATGGCCTTCATGCGCCTTAGTGACGCGCAGAGTCTCTTCAGCGAGCCCGACCTGCTCTCGGTGATCAGCTTCAAGGTGGACGACCTTTACCGCGCACCTGAGATCGGCAAGGCTATCGAAGAGACGGCGGGCAAGGGCTTCATGTCCACCAACTGGATGGAGGTGAACCGCGAACTCTTTCGCGCCCTCAAGCTCGAACAGGTGGTCACCTTTATCGTCATCGCGCTCATCGTGATCGTCGCCGCGCTGAACATTCTAATCGCCCTCACCATGATGGTGATGGAGAAGACCCGCGACATCGCCGTGATGATGAGCTTTGGCGTCGAGCCGGCGCAGGTCCGCCGCATCTTCCTGATGCAAGGCCTGCTCATCAGCCTCATCGGAACAGCGCTGGGCCTGGCGCTTGGCTACATGGCCGCCTGGGCCGGCGGGCACTACCACTTCATCCATCTCTCGGCCGAGGTCTATTCGATCGACACGCTGCCCTTCGCCCCGCGCCCGCTCGATGGCCTGATCGTGGCCGTAGTCTCGATTGGCATTTCGCTGCTGGCGACGCTTTACCCCTCGTCGACCGCTGCCAGCATCCTGCCGGCCGAGGCACTGCGGTACGAATAATTGGAGTGTAAGGAGTGGAAATGCAGGTCAAGGATCTTGGATCAATCTTGTGGACCTCCGTTTTGCTTTTCGCCTACAGCCATTGCTTTGCGCAGCACATGAATGCGAAAGACGGGCCATGTCAGACGGCCTCATCGGGAGCCAACGAAACCTCGTGTTTCGTAGACGCCTACAAGAACTCAGATCAGGAGTTGAATGGTCTCTACCGGCGAGTTTTGACAGTCGTTAACGGAGAGGAACTCCGGAAGCTGAAGGTAGCGCAACGACTTTGGATAGAATATCGCGACGCAAACTGCTCAGCCGAATATGAGCTCTACTCGGGTGGCAGCGCTGCTCCGATGGTCAAGTTTGCATGTCTCGAAGCCGTCACGAGGCACCGAACAGAAGAACTGAGGGTAATCTATGGCTGGCGGCTGGAGAAATGGTCCAAGTAAATCTGCCTTTTCGATCTAGTTGACAATGTGACACATTTTGTGTCACATTGTATCCATGCAAAGTATCACTCTTCGACAACTTCGCGACACTCGTCAGGTCAAGGCCTGGCTCAAGGCTGGTGTGCAGATTGAAGTGCGCGAGCGGAACCAAGTGTTAGGCGACCTTGTGCCGCGAACTCCGCCGAAGCCGAGCCCCGTAGAGTGGCCGGATTTTGCCGCCCGCCGTCGCGCCATCTTCGGTGACCGCGTTTTCCCGATTGTAGAGGACCTGATTGCCGATAGGGAGGACCGCTTTTGACGGTCTATTCGGATTCGAGTTTCCTGGCCTCAAGCTATCTTGGCGACACCCACTCTGTGGAAGCAGACCGCCGCATGAGCGCGGCTCCCGGCGTCTTGATAACGCCTCTCAATCGGGCAGAGTTTGCGCATGCGCTCTACCAGCAGGTCTTTCGAGGACGTTTCTCTCCGATGGAAGCCAAGCAAGCATGGAATAACTTCCAACGGGATTTCAGGAGTGGAGTCTGGATTCCGGCCAGTTTGCCAGAAAGACTTTGGGAGACCAGTATCCACCTCGCTGAGATGCACGGACCCACACTCGGCGTCCGCACGCTCGATTCGCTGCACGTGGCCTGCGCGCTGGAGTTGAAGGCGGAGCGCTTCTGGACCTTCGATGAACGCCAGGCCCGCTTGGCCGAAGCGGTCGGGCTCGATACAAGCGCCTGATTCCCCTAACTCACCGGGCGCGCATGCAGAGTCTTACTGCGGTGTAATAATCCCGCCCAGAGCATGGCGCCGGGGCAGTACGATGCCCCGATGATCGACCACCTGCGATGAGGCCATCGTTGGATGGTCCTCGTCAGGGAGAGTTGCCTGCTCCACCAACGCCCCGCCGCAGGCCGGACACCAGTCGGCTTTGGTTTCCTCGCCAAGCACCGCGCGACAGTTGCTACAGACTCGTTCCATACCCATCAGCTTACCGGAGACGAGCGACCCCTATCCAATGCAATCTCTGCCGCAATTGGCCGATACACTATGGATATGCACCCTCCGGTCCGCCTGGTGGCAATTGATGTGGATGGAACCCTCGTGCCGGCCATTGGGCAGGCGATCACTCAGCGCGTGGCGCGGGCGCTCCGTGCCGTCCAGGAGGCGGGCATCACGGTTGCCGTCGCCACTGGCCGCCGTCCGGCCTATACCGCGCCGCTGTTCGAGGGCCTCGGCCTGCGAGCGGATATGCCCCTCATTGCGTCCAATGGATCAGTAGTCCGCACTTTGGGTGGAGATTCGATCGACCGCTGCCAGATGGAGTCGCGGGTGGCGCGCGGGCTGTGCGGGCTGCTCAGGCCCTTCGGAGCGGTTGTTTTTACCTTTGACCGGCCAGGACGCTGCGAGCTGGTGCTGGAAGATCTCGCAGAGGCGGAGGGGCGAGTCGCCGTGTGGGTCGAGGCCAACCGCAAAGATATCGAGGTGGTCAAGCCGCTGGAAGACGCCCTCATCGACGGTGAAGACCCCATTCAGGGCATGGCGGCGGGCAAGGTAGGCCAAATGCGCAAGGCCGAAGAGGCCGTAAAGGCCAGCAAGTGGGCTGCCGATTGCGAGTGTGTCCGGACAGAGTATCCGGTGCGCGATCTCTCGATTCTGGATCTGCTGCCGCCAGGCGTCTCAAAGGGCTGGGCACTGGAGAGGCTGGCCGCGCGGCTGGGCGTGGACCGCAAGGAGACCATGGCCATCGGCGACAACTGGAACGATGTGAATATGTTGGAGTGGGCCGGGCAGGGCGTGATCATGGGCAATGCAGACCTGGAGTTGCGGACCATGGCCAGGATGCGCGGCTGGCGGCAGGCTCCGCCCAACGACCAGGACGGCGTGGCCGTTGTGCTGGAGCAAATGCTGGCCAGGCGCTCTTCTGCTAGAGTGTGAGCGGGCGGTAAGATCGGACAAGCGGGACTCAGGATGCGCGGAACTCTTCTCATTGCGGCGTTGGCGGTCGTGGCTACGGTCCCGGCGGCGCGGGCCGGCGAGCGCGTGACGCTGAGCAACGGTTTTGAGATCGACTGCCACCACCACATTCAGCTACAGAATCAGATTCGGATCTATCTGAGCGCCGGAGAAGACAACTACATCGAGCGCCACCCCGAAGATATTGCCAGCATCGAAACGGTTCCCGATCCGCCTGTGCCACCAGAATTGATGCAGACCGCGCCTACGGCGCTGACTAAAGCCAGCACCGACGGAAGGCTCTCACCCGCGGACCTGAGCGAGATGCTCGCCATGGCAGGCCATCAGCACAACCTCGACGTGGACCTTCTGGCCAGCCTTGTCAAGGCCGAAAGCGGCGGCAATGCCCACGCAGTCAGCCGCGCCGGGGCACGTGGCTTGATGCAACTGATGCCCTCGACCGCCAAAGGCCTTGGAGTCGCAGACAGCTTCAAGCCGGACGAGAATGTGCGCGGCGGGTCTACATATCTTGACTCGCTGCTGACCACCTATCACGACAATCTGGCGCTGGCGCTGGCCGCTTACAATGCTGGCCCTGAGGCGGTGGCCAAGTATCACGGCATTCCGCCTTACCGCGAGACACAGGTCTATGTGGCGCGCGTGATTCACGAATTCAACCGCCGCGTGCTGGCCCGCGAGGCCGAGGCGAGGCGGGCGGTTGCTCAAGCTCATTCGCCAGTTGCATCATCATCCGATGAAAAGGGAACCCGCCAGGACTCCTCTCGCAGTTCCAGGTGAGAAACTAGACTGTGAAGATATAGCATATGGAACGGAGAAGTCTTGAAGAGAAATCAGCTGATTCTGGGTTTGATTGTGCTGGCGGCGCTGGTGGCGCTGGTCATTTGGGGACGCGATAGAATTCACTTCGACTTTGCCGTCTTCCGCTCCCAGTTGGCGCTAGCCGATTGGCGCAAGATCGGCCTTGCTTTCGCCTGCATCTATATCTGCTATGTCTTCCGCTCCGTGCGCTGGGCGCTACTGCTCCGCCACAACAAGAAGGTGGGTCTGTTTTCGCTTTTGGGAACGCAGGTCATCGGCTTTACAGCGGTTGCACTCATCGGCCGTATCGCCGACCCGGTGCGCCCATATCTTGTCTCGAAGAAGACCGGCCTGCCGATCAGCAACCAGATTGCCGTCTACATTGTCGAGCGTCTCTTCGACGCCGGCGCGATGGCCCTGATCTTTTGCTTAGTCATCCTGCTGGCTCCTGCGGGCGCATTGCCTCATCCCGAAATCATGAAGAAGGTCAGCTACGGCGCGCTTGCTACCACGTTAGCCGGTGCTATGTTCTTAGTTGTTGTGCGCCTCTCCGGCGGCGTGGTTGCTTCCTTTCTTCAGGGACTCTTCAGCATCCTCTCCAAGGGCTTTGGGCGCGCGGTCGGGGAGAAGATCCGTACCTTCCGCACTGGCCTGGACACGCTCCGCTCCTTCTCCGACTTTGCGATCGCCTCATCGCTTTCGTTGAGCATGTGGGTCTTGATTTCGCTTGCCTACCTTGAGATCACCACAGCCTTCGTGGCCAGCCCGCAACTGAAGGATCTGACGCTGGCTAAATGCATGTTGCTGATGGCCTCCAGCATGGCTGCCAGCGGATTTCAACTGCCCATCATCGGCTGGTTCTCGCAGATCGGCCTGGTGGCCGCGGCCATGTCTGGCTTCTTCGGCGTAGCAGCCGAGCCGGCCACGGCCTGCGCTGCCACGCTGCTTGCGGTTACCTTCCTGGGTATCATTCCCGTGGGTCTGGTCTGGGCACGCATCGAGCATGTCAGCCTACGCAAGGTCGCCGCCGAGAGCGAGCAGGCTGAAGGGGCGCTGGTTGCGGAAGATCCGGTTGGCTAATTCCGGCTGGCTGTAAAAGCGTCGGTCGCCGACGTCAAGCCGAGGGCGCAGGCGGCGTGAAGTCCGGTCCCGTCGTAAGCACCGGCTGAGAGAATCGGATGCTATCGGGCCCCACGGCTCCGCCGGTCATGATCATGCTCATCGCCTGCTCCATCGTCAGATCGGTGTCGGTGACTTTCTGAAGAGGCAGGATCTGCAGAAACGCTGAGGTCGGATTGATCGCATTCGGCAGCAGAACCGCGGCCAGAGCCTCGCCGGTAACCGAGTCGGTCATGGTCCGGGTCAAAAAGCCGATCGATTTCTGGCCCTGAACCGGAAAGTCCACCAGCACCACGCGCTGGCTGGACTCCTTCTTGGCCATCATGCTATCCAGCAGTTGCCTGACCGACGTATAGATCTTGGCGACAAACGGTAGCCTTTCCAGTAGGGCTTCGAAGAGTTCAAAGGCCTGCCGCCCGATGACTAGGCTGGTCACACGGCCTACAATCCAGAGCACCACTAGAGTAAGTACAACCGCCAGAGCCGATTGCAGCCACGGCTGCCTGAGCCAGTTCTCCGGGAAGATCGTCGCAAACAACTGGACTACCGGCAAGCCCGCCTTGGCCAGCGCGCCAAGTAGGAAACTGAAGATTAAGTAAGTAACGAACAGCGGCCCAATGGTGATGATGCCAGCCAGGATGTTGCGTTGCAGACTGCGCAGGGGCTGGGCAAAGACTCGGTTCACGTGCTTCTCCTGTCGATGAGGATAACGGAACCGGCCTGCGCAGGGCTGTGATAAACGGCGCAAGCCCCCGAATAGACTGGTAGTTCCGAAATAGGCCGCTCCCTATATAGTGGGGAAGAAGGAAGGTCATGAACGACTCATCCACTCCAACGCCGGGGCGCGCGCTGGCCAGCTCATCCGGCTCGCGCCCTTCCGGCTGGCCGGCGGCTGGATTTCAGCGGACGGCAACCGCACTGCGCACGGTTCTTCCGCATCTGCTGCGGTTGCTGCCGCTGCTGGACGGCAACATCGGTTCGGCGGTCTCCAATCTGCTCAACCAGCAGCCGCCACAGCCTCCGCCCCTGCCGCCGGTGGATCTTGAGCCCATCGAGAAAGGTCTGGCCGAGCTTCGAGCGGAGCATCGCGGTCTGCGTAGCCAGGTGGCCGAGGTGTTGGATCAGAATGAGTCGCTGAAGCGGGTCGAAGGCAAATTGAAAGTCCTGGAAGATGCCGCGACCCGCAATATCGTGGAGCAGCAGGAGTTGCTCAAAGCGCTTAAGGCGGTCAGCAATCGGGTGGAAGAACTCACAGCTTCCGGTCGCAGGTTGAGGGTCTTTGCGCTGGTCGCCCTGGCCCTGTTTGGTCTCGCAATCTTGCTCAATCTGGTCCTCCTTCTGCGGGCGCTGCATATCCTGCCTTAGACTTGCCTCGTGACCCAGTGGAAATTGCCATCTAAGGGGCCATTCTGGAGTTGAATACTCCGGAACCAGAGGGCTCATCTCTTCCAGAAACAATAGAAATTCATGTCGTCAACCGGGATTGAATTCTCGTGAATGGGAGTTTTAAGAGTTCACTAACTTTCACTTCTCCCGTGATGTGGGATATTGCCAGCCATATTTTCGAAGGACTAATATTTGCCATAGCTCATCCGGGTCAGATTCACCCCCCCGGCCTTTATGACCGCTATGCAGTCGTTCCCAAGTTCACAGTGCTTCACCAACGAGTGGCGCTTTCCGGCGCACGCAGACGGAGTGTCTCTTTATGGCATGGTATGCCTACTGCATCGGTGAAAGACTCGCATTTCCTGAATTGGCCCATCATCGCAAACCCATTCCGATGGAATCGGTTCTCGGAGTCAGTGGGAACCAGGTCTTCGTTTATCCCGCCAGCGATCTTGCCGTCATCGTGAGCGAACATAACCCTCAGGAAGCTCTTAACCAGAAGTCCGGCGTCGATCATGCCAGGGTGATCGCCGACTGCTTCCAGCACTCCACGGTGCTGCCCTTCCGCTTTGGAACGGTCTTTAGCGACGACGAAAGCCTGCGCAAGTCCATTCGATCCAATCAGCGCCAGTTCCTGGGCAACATCGACAAGCTGCGCGGCAAGACCGAGATGCACCTCAAGGTCTTCGTCGACGACTGCTCCGCTCCGGCCACCGAGAAGCAACCGCCGGTAGAGGGACAGGGACGGGATTACTTCACCAGCCTGCGCGAAAACGCAGGCCGGCAGCGCGAGCGCCAAACCCGCGCCCGCGCCGTCAGCTTCCAGATGCACCGGCTCTTCATGCCCCTCGACGAAGAGGTCAGTTGCCGTCTCACAGACAGCGGCAAGATGATGCTCGACATCGCGCACCTGATCGACCGCAAGTACGTTGAGCGCTACCTGAACAAGTTCTCCACCACCTGCGCGGTCATGCGGCAATACCAGATGCAGCTCTCCGGCCCCTGGCCGCCCTACCATTTCGTTCACCGCCTGACCCGCGGCTCTCACTCCCACCAGCAACCGGCGGTGCCCGCCCCGGCGGCGGAGGCGGCTACGCCGGTGGTCCGCATTGTTGAGGTAGTTTCCGCTTTGGCTTGAACCGGCAAGCCGAGTCTTCAACTCTCGCAAAGAGCCCCGGCCTTGACCGGGGCTTGTTGCGTCTGGTGGGCTTTGTCACCACACCAAGAAAAGGCCATCCTGCCAGACAGGATGGCCTTCTTCCGATGGTTTTTGGGGGGCGGGGACACGACCTCTTCTATTTGAACGAAGCGATGGCGCTGGCCTCATCGTCCTTGATGTCAAAGACGGTATAGAGCTTGGTCAATTGCAGCAGATCGTGCACTTTCTTGGTCAGATTCAGCAGCTTCACGTCCGCCTGCTGATTCTTGGCCGTGGTAAAGGCGCTTACCAGCTCGCCCAACCCGGAGCTATCGATGTAGTTGACATCTCCCATGTTCAGCAGGATGTTTTTCGATCCTTTGCTGATCAGGCCGCGAATGGCATCGCGCAATTGCACACTGCCCTCGCCCAATGTGATTCGCCCGCTAAGGTCCAGAACGATTACCCCATCCACTTCACGGCTTGCAATTGTCAGCGCCACTGGTATTCCTCCTCGTTTGGTATTGCAATTATAACGTTGGAGGCTGGAGATCCCCAACCTCCCATAAGCTTCAGCACAAAAAAGTTGGCTGCCTTTTTGCAGCCGCGCCTGTCTCTGCCTGCATCAAGTATTTCCCACGGCCGGCGCCAGATGTTTGACGAGGGTCAATTCCGTCCCTGGATTCAGTTGACGAAAGTGCACCTCGTCCATGAACGACCGGATCAGGAAGATGCCGCGCCCCGTTCCGCGTAGAAGGTTCTCTTGGGCCAGGGGGTCCGGTAGAGTCTGCGGGTCCAGGCCCTTGCCCTGATCGGCGATTTTGATCACCAATGCCTCCCCGGTGTTTTCGAAGCTCGCGGTCATCAGCTTGGCGGGGTCGTATTCGTTGCCATGAAGAACGGCGTTGACGGCAGCCTCGCGCGCCGCCATCGCCACGTGAAATTGTCCGTCTTCATCCAGGCCGGCCTCCGCAGCAAGTCTCTCGGCGGCCGCTTCCACATCGGCCACGCTCTCCATGGTCGATTTCAGCGCGAGGATCTGACGTCCTGCCTTGGCTCCGCTCACCTGATCCCGAACCCGCCTCTCCCTGCGCAAGGACGGCCCATTCACCCTTTTGCGCTGCATATCGACCTTGAACCCGAGTTTCAGGGTTGGCGCGGAATCGTGTCAAGCCACTCCAGCCTTGAACCGCCAAAGAGGCTGCGTCTTGTGTCTGCCGAGTCTGCCGATCCATGGGGGTGGAAAGGCCCGCGGAATGTGACTTTGAGCGGCTCCTGCCGGGATGCTGGCGAAGATACTTGAAGCCTCCGTCTTAAGACTCCCGGCGAGCAGAACTGCCCCTCAGACCCCGGTCCGGATTTGCGGTGCCGGCTCTTTGTGTAAAGCAAAACTCTGATCTTACACGTCAAAACTGCGGCAATCTCGCAATTCCAGGCTCCGAGGAGAACAATGTGCCGCCATCTCGGAAACCCGTCCGAGTGACCGTCTCACCGGAAACCGCGCCATTCGTAGCCCATTCCCCTGATAGACTTCTTCTTCAGAGACCTGATCCCAATGCCCATTCGATGGATGGATGAAGAAGATGCGCACGCCTTCCTCGCTGCCGGAACCGAAGGCCGTCTGGCGACCTGTGACCGTGCCGGGCAGCCTTACATTACTCCGCTCAATTATGTCGTTAGAGACGGGAAGATCTACTTCCATTGCAATCTGACCGGGCGGAAGCTCGACAATCTCGCCGAAAACAACCGCGTCTGCTTCGAAGTGAGCGAATTGACAAAGATGACGATCTCCGAGAAACGCCCCTGTTCCTGCGCCGCTCGCTACACCTCGGTGCTGGCATTTGGCTCTGCGAGCATCGTCAAAGATCAAGCCGAAAAGGCGGCCTTGCTCAATCTGCTGGTCGCTAAACACGCTGCTGGAGAGCCCTTCCAGCCAGTGGACGAGCAAATGGCCGCGACCTGCGCCGTGGTTGAAATCTGCATCGAACGGATCAGCGGCAAGATGAACGTCGATCCGGAGTAAGCCTAATTCGTCGGCGTTCCGTCGGGCGAACCAGATTGTTCCTGATTCGCAGGCGAAGGCGATACGGGCAAAATCTGCACCAGCGGCAATGCGGCAACCGCGGTCGGCCCCATGGCCGCCTCATGCTGGCGGCGCACTGCCGCGTCCAGATCCACTGGAATACCGCCCGCCACGATCTCCGGCTCGTTATGGCGAAAGTCCAGATCGCGCGTCAGGCGGTAAACCACCGGCAGCGCCACCAGCAGAACAACGAAGGCTACCCAGCTCGCGTCCAGGCCAAATCCGCCCCCAGTGAGCCAGAACGAGCCCATCGGATTGCCCTGCACCACGGGCGAGTGGCTGCTGTCTCCGCCGATGGCGAGCCCGAAGAGCAGAGCCCGGCTGGCCTTCCAGCCGAAGTTGATCCCCCAGCTCACCCACAGCGCCCGCGTACGCACATAAGCCATCGAGAGCAGCAGGCTCAGCGCGATCGACACGGCGATGCTCACGCGGTTTGACCCCGGCTGTAGCGTCTGCATGATCGTATAGAATGCGGCAAAGCCCAGCGTTGCCCCGAGCGAGCCGACCGATTGCTCGAAACGCTGAAACCCATAGCCGCGATAGGTGAGCTCTTCGGCCATCGCCAACAGAGCAAAGTAAGCTGCATCCGCCGCGAGCCACCCCCAGGCCGACTTATCGAGGATGAGCACGATGGCGATTCCGCCGCCAACGACCACCGGGATAACGCACGCCACGGCGATTGCCCAGCCAACGGCCAATCCCAGCCCGGCCTCGCCCGACCAGCCGCTTCTCCTTGGCAGTCCTTGTGCGCTCAGTGGATGCTGCTGGCGATCGAGCGTGAAGCCCATGCTTGCATAGCCCATCAGCAACAGAAGAAGCAGCATTGCCTGCTCGGCCAGCGGACGCCACTGTTCGGTGGCCAGCCCAAGAGCTTCATGCCGGGCCAGCGTCCGCGCCAAAAAAAACCACAGTACGGCGGCAATGAATCGCATGTAAGCGCGGAGACGGCCGGCAGCAGCCGGGGATGAACTCATGAGCAACTAACCTTCCGTGTAATACTGCGCAATGTTGCGAAATTTGGCCTGACGCTCGGCCACCAGCTCATCGATCGGCAGGGTTTTGAGTCCGGCGAGGTGCCTTTTGAGTACAATTGCGAGCAGCCCAGTGCCCGCCTCGCGGTCAGCGTGAATCCCGTCAAAAGGCTCCGGAACGATCTCGTCAACGCAATTCAACGCCGCAACCTCGGGGGCGGAGATGCGCATGGCCTCTGCGGCCAGTTGCTTCTGAGACGCGTCGCGCCACATGATGGCCGCACAAGATTCGGGAGTAATGACAAAGTACAGTGCATTTTCAAGAATCAGCACGCGATCCGCAACCGCCAGTGCCAGCGCGCCGCCCGACCCGCCCTCGCCGCTGATCACTGAAATCGTGGGCACGCGCAGCCGCGACATCTCCAGAAGATTGCGCGCGATCGCCTCGGCTTGGCCCCGCTCCTCAGCGCCCATGCCCGGATAGGCTCCGGGCAGATCGATGAAGCTGACCACCGGCCGCGAGAACTTCTCAGCCAGCTTCATGGCCCGCAGAGCCTTGCGGTATCCCTCGGGATGAGGCATGCCGAAGTTGCGCCGCACTCGGTCTTTGGTGCTGCCGCCCTTGCGGTTGCCAATCACCAGCACCTCTTCGCCATCCAGCCGCGCCATGCCGCAGGCCACGGCCTCATCGTCGCCGTAGGCGCGATCGCCGTGAATCTCGCTGAAATCGGTGAAGATCCGCTCGATCAAGTCCATGGGGTTGGGTCGCTTGGGATGGCGCGCCCGTTCGATCCTGATCCACGCCGGAGAGGCAGGCTGCGCCTCGATGGAGATCCCTTGTTCCTGTTTGCTCATCGCTTCCTTGTCGGGTAAAGATCGGGTGGGGCTCAAGATCGGCGCGATCTCGCCGCCTAAGGCGATTTTACGAGGAGCGAGCGCTTGCGACAAACCGGGAGAACGAATCTCGGTATTCAGGCTTCGGTCCAGGCCAAATGATTCGCTCCGAGCGATTTGGTTCCCCTACCCCGCAAAGGTGTACGATGAGCCTGCGGAGGCGAAGGATTCAGTTGATCGTCTTGATCGATGCCGATGCCGGTGTGTTTAGGCGGTTGTTCAGCGAGGCGCGGCCTATTGACTGGCTGATTGTGGTTATCGATGTCTTAGTGCTGCTGTGGATCGCTGCCGCGGACCTCATCAGAATCCCTCATGGATGGAAGAGTCGCCACGCAATGAAACGCATTGGTGCGTTTTTGGCAAAGGGAGAGAACCTGCGCGCCGCGCGGCCGGCTCCGCAAGCGAGCACCCAGGAAGCGGCTGCCTGGGTCGAGGCAGTCAAGAGCTGGATCGTCGCAATTCATTCGTTTCTCGCCGAAGAGGCCATTCGTGCGCTGGCGGTCTTTGGGCAGCGCAGCGCCGGTCCGCCCGCTGAGATAAGGGTTCATCCTCTGGCGGAGGATTGGATTCTCGAATTGGATGCGCGACTGGCCGCACTGTGGTCAATCATGGAAAATGCAGAGATGTATTTCTAGAGCTTGTTTCAAAGACTCTGCATTGTGTCAGGGCACGAATTCAAAGCCCGCCCTGAGCAAAGTCGAAGGGTGCGGTAAGAATTGCAATATCAACCCCGACTTTGGCCGCGAGGGACGTTCTTCGCCAAGTTTCCCCGAGACTCCGATTGGCAGATCTGGATAGTCGGCAGTTCATTCCGGCGATTCGGATTGCGGTTCTTCCTGTTCTGGCAATTCATCATGTGAAACTCGCTCCACTTCCTCAGACTTAACTTCAGTAGCGGGTCTGGCGGCGAATTCAATCTTCGGCGCTGGTGGCTCCCACCTCTCGTTGAGCGAAAGCAGCAATTCTGCCAAGCTCCTGGGTTCGGCAAGAGCATCGGCGCCATAGTTATTCTTCGCTGCCAGCGTCTCTCTCGGCTTGGCGTGCGGGGGTAGTTCTTCTCCCTCCGTTTTTGCTTCAGCGGGGGATTTGGCAACAAACTCGATCCTCGGCGGAGAGGGCTCCCAACGTTCGGTGAGCAAATGAACCGCTTGCGCCGCCGTCTGGGCTTCGGTAACGGGTTTGGCGGCGAAATCGATCTTCGGCGGCGGCGGCTCCCACCGGACGGCGAATGGAGGTTTGACTTCTGTTCCGGCGATCGGCTCTTCCACGGACTCCACAAGCAAGCCGACTTTGGGCTTATCTTCCGGTTCGACCGGCTTCAACTCGCCTGCCGCCGCAGGCTCCGCCGTCGCAGACGACTCAGATTTGGCCTCTTCCTGCGACTTGGGTTCAGGCTCTGCTTCAGCCGAGTCACCGCTGGCAAGTTCGGAATAAGCTTCGACGGCAACTTGAGCAGCAGCTTTCACCTCAGGCACGTCCGGCGCTGAATCCTCGATCATCGCGAGCTCCGCATCGGTAGACGGCTCGGCTTCGATCTCGACTTCAACCACTGATTCCGCTGCTAGTTCCGCGGCAGCCTCAACTTCAGTTTCAGGCGTAGCCTCTAATGCTGTTTCGCTCTCGGGTTCGGAAGGTTGCGACTCCTCGATTAGCGCAGCGGCCGCCTCAGGCAGCGGCTCGGCTTCGATCTCGACCTTGGCAACAGCTTCCGCTGCTGGCTCCGCGACAGCCTCAACCGCAACTTCAGGCGCAGCCTCGATTGCTGTTGCGCTATCCGGTTCGCCAGTCTGCGGCTCCTCGGCAGCCACGGGAGACTCATTTTCCGCAGACGAATCCAACTCTGCTACAGATTCAACCGCAGCTGCAGGCGACGGTTCCGCGGCAGCATCAACTTCAGCTTCTGGCGTAGCATCGAGTGCTGTTTCGCTATCCGGTTCGCAAGGCTGCGTCTCCCCGGCAACCGCGGGAGACTCATTTTCCGCGGACGAATCCAACTCTGCTACAGCTTCAACCGCAGCCAATTCAGCGTCACCTTCCGCACCGATCCCTGTGATGGACTCGGCGACGGATTCGCGCACCGGCTCAACCGGCTTCGCCTGCTCGGCAGTCGCAGTCTCGACCTCTGCTGCCAACTCGTGCTCATCCGCAGCCTCAACTGGAGCCTCCGAGCCGGGTTCAGTCGCGGCCTCGGCCTCAGCCCCGATCTCAGCCTTAGCAGCAGGAGCGGTGTCAAGGGTAGATGCTTCGTTCGCATCTTCGATGCCCCCTGGGGCCATCACCCGGTCCACGCGATAGCCGGCGGCCTCGACTGCTGCCAGAGCCGCTTCGATGCTCCTGCTCATCGCTTCGGCCGCCGCGTGATTGCGCGCCGCGCCATCCGCGCCAGTCTCGTTGGCCAGGCGCAACAGCCGTGGCATCAACAGCCACCAGAGCAGTTCCTCGAAGGGTTCACGCACCAGATAGTCGCGGCCCTCGGCCTCATGCACGCCGGTCAGCCAGCGCACATCCGGGTCGAGCCACAATGCAGGCCACAAGGCCGGTGCAAGCGCTGCTTGCTCTTTGTCGCACTCCGGCTTGGATTCGGGCAAGGCCCCCTCGGGGGCTAATGCCCGACCCGATTCTGGCCGAGGGATGCACGGGCTGAGGCCCGTACTCTCAGCGCGCGCGGCCACCTTCGGCTTGGCGTCGCCGGCACCGGTGAGCAGCCCAACCTTGACGCGAGCTGCGGCGCGCCATGCTTCCTCGCTCTCCAATCCGAGCGCGGCGAAGACCTGGGCAAGGGGCTCGCGCAGGCGGAGGCGATCAAAGAGCTCTAGCGCGACCGGCTCCTGCTTCTCAGCATCGAAGGACTCGGCCAGCAGCTCCAGCACGCGCCAGGCGAGCACCGGCCCCCACAATGCTGTCGCCGTCAACTGAGGGCTGGGACTGGGCAGCACCCGCCGGGCGGCTGCGGGCCAAGGTGACGGAAAGAGCGCTTCGACAGCGGGAACCCGCATGGCGGCGCGCAGCCGTGAGCGAAAAGCAGCACCCAGCAATCCAGGATTAGCCGGTTGGATTCCGGCCAACGTGCCTGCCCCGCCGTTTGGTGTCAGGCAAGCCTTCTGCGCCACGCGCATAAAGCGCTCGCAGCGCATCCAGACCTCGGAGAAGAACGCCGCCCGCTCGACTTCGATCTCGGTATTGACTCCCACGGCCACAGTGCGCGGATGTTCGGCCAGATCGGCGAAGAGCCGTACCATCCCAGGGTCCAGCAATGTGCGCAGCGCGTCATGCACCGGCTGAAGCTCGAGATTGACCAATGCATCTTCGAGGCTCGGCACGCCGCGTCCGTTGAGCTGGTCAGAGAGCCGGTCCCAGGGCTTGTCTTGCGTCGAATAAAGCTCACACCAATCGACAAAGACGTGGCACTGATAAGCGTGCAGGGCGAGGGTCAGGCCCCCGCGATACAGGTCGCTCGCCCGGTGCAGGTACTCCAGGCCGGTGAGCGAGTCGCGCCAAGCAAGCACAGCGCCGGAGTGGCCACCAAAGCCCAGGCCCTCGCCAATCCTCTGCTGGCGCAATTGATTTGCGCCCTTGTCGGCGTAGGCCGTCGAGTAGTCGATCGTCCCATGCGTCTCGCCATAACGGTTGTTGAATACCACCAGGGCGCGCTCGTTCCCGCTACGGTTCGAGTAGGCGAAAACGTTTTCGTCCACCTTGCCTGCGTCGGTAAAAAAGTCGTAGAGCAGGAAGTTGCCGCTCTCGGCAAAAAGACGGCGGCGCTTGAGCAATGGCGCGATCTCGCGTTCGTGGCGCCTGACCATCGAGAGATCGGGATTCTCTTCGTAGCGCGGGCGCTGGTACTCCATTCCGTATTTCTCGGTGAATCCCTCGATCTGGCCGTGGCCGAACATTGGCAGCCCCGGCAGCGTCGCCATCATTGTGGCCACGCCAAAGCACTTGTCGCCCTTGCCAAACTGGTCGATCGCCGTGCGCTCGTCGGGATTGCTCATGAAGTTGACATAGCGCT
>CAZGHZ010000047.1:0-35184 GCA_964525655.1 uncultured Occallatibacter sp. | reverse complement strand
GCGCGTTGGTTATCTTTACTACCGGCTCGACCGGATCGCCCAAGCCGGCCCTGCTCTCGCATCGCAATATCACGGTACAGAATATGTGCATCTGCGGCGCATTCTTCGGCGGCGACCGCGGCTCGCGCATTCTGGTTAATCTGCCTGCCTCCCATGTCGGCGGCCAGACCGAGGCGCTGATGAGCATCCTCTTTGGCGGAGGCACGGCGGTGCTGCTCGAAATCTTCGACGCCGGCCGCTCTATGCGCGCCGTCGCCCAGCATCGCGTGGAGATCCTGGGCCAGATTCCTGTGATGTACAACCTGGAGTGGATGCTGAAGGACTACGACCGTCACGATCTCTCAAGCCTGAAGTTGGCTGTTTATGGCGGGAATGCGGTCTCGCGGCCGTTTGTGGATCAGCTTGCCGCCATGGCGCCGGTGGTCGGCACCGGGCTTGGACTCACCGAAACCGCCGGCTTTTGCACCTATATCCAGGCTGGCGTGGATGGCCGGGACACGATTGTCACCGGGCTTGGTCAGGATATGCCGGTCTACCCATGCACGATCCGCCAGCCGATGAGCGCGAGTGGCAACGCGGGCGAAGAGCTGCCGGCCGGCGAGATTGGCCACGTCTGTTTTCGTGGGCCGCAAACTTTTCTCGGCTATGTTAACGATCCCGAAGCCACGGCACGAGCGATCTCGCGCGATGGCTATTTATACACCGGCGACCTTGGCTTCATGGACGCGGCGGGCCTGCATTTGACCGGGCGGGACAAGTGGGTCATCAAATCGATGGGCTACCAGATCTCCCCCGGCGACGTGGAAAAGCATATTTGCAGTCTCGCGGAGAAGGTGGCCAACTGCGTCGTGGTCGGCGTGGCGCATGCGGTCGTCTCCGAAGCGCCTGTGGCCGTGGTGGAGAAGAAGCCGGGAGCGGAGGTGAGCCGGCAGGAACTGGACCGGCACGCACGCTCCCTGGCCTCCTATATGCGGCCGCGCCACTGGATCGTCCTCGAAGCCGGCCAGTTGCCGCTGAACCGCGTGGGTAAACCGGACTACCTTCGCGCCCAAGAGATGGCTCGCCACCAGATCGCCGAGTTGCGCGCCTGCGGCGAGTGGGACAGCGCCTATGACAAGAGCGAAGAAGAGAATTCAGAGTGATGCGGGAGGTTTAGGACAAATAGAGTGGTTGGCAGGCGCCCTGAAGTCGGAATACAAATCTCAAACTCAATCGACCAGCCACTCAGCCTAACGGACCTTTTCCTCGGAGGGCGCCACTGGTCTAGTGATCGGCTTGGGCTTGAGCTGGCTGAGAATTGGATAAACCTCGTCAGGAGTGTTGAGTACAAAACTGTCGGCAATGGGTGGAGTTTTGTCGGCTTTGACCTTGCGCAGAGCGTCCAGCAGAGGCACCTCAACGATCTCAAATCGCTGTTTGAACATCATGGGCTTCGCTTCTAGAAATGCGTCCCTGACTCGCATCGCATCGTATTCGTTGGTAAAGAAGCGAACCGGCCGGCGTCCGGGGAAGCGCTGGTCGGGAAGAGTAAGGAACTTCCCGCTCCAGGCTCGAATCGCCCAAACCCGATGCTGCTCGGAGTACTCTCCGAGCAGCACATTAAGCGACTGCGGTTGAATCATTCGTTGCTTCCTCCTCGAAGACCTGCGCAGGCCGCAAGCTCCTCCTTGAACCGCCTGAAGCACGGATCGTGTTCACTTCCAAGGCCTTGCGACGGAGATCGGAGTGCCTATGCACCAAATCTACTGCAAAAAAGCCGGTTCGTCATCTTTCAATTCTCATAGGGAATGAAGACGGTAACGGTCATCTTGTCTTGCCGTATCCTGCGAGAAGGCAGACTTTTTCCGGTAAAACCTGAGCCTTTCATGGCCAAAAACGAGCAAGGTATCAGGCTTGCACTGACCGGCACGTCGATCAACTATAAATACAAGCTATTTATTCCGTGTAAGTTACGAGCAATATACGGGTAGAGTGTTGGTATCCATAAGTTGGTGGGGTAGGGGTGTGCGGATCCGCGCAGTTTTGGGTCGTCGTGGCGGATGGCAAGTGCGACCTGTGCCGAGTAGAGGAACTGATTGGCCCTATTCCGGGAATTCTGGAACTCGCTGCTCGATTCGATCACGGCGGTTTCATTGGGAATCGAGGTATACTCCCGTCGGCGAATTGCCGCACGGAGAAATGGCAATGAAAAAGCTCGATCTGAAGAAGCAATGGAAGGAACTTTACGGAGCCAAGGCGGGCGTGATCGCCGCTGTAGATGTTCCGCCGCTGCCCTATCTGATGGTGGACGGCGAGGGTGATCCGAATACTTCAAAGGCATTTCAAGAGGCCGTCGAGGCACTATACTCCCTCTCCTATACGCTTAAATTCACGCTCAAGAAGAGCCCTCGGGCCATCGACTACTGCGTGATGCCGCTAGAGGGCCTGTGGTGGGCCGACGATCCGCGGGTCTTCCACACAGCCGACAAGTCCAAATGGAAGTGGACGGCGATGATCCTGCAGCCGGATGTGATTGGACAGGTCGAGGTTGACTCGGCATTTGACCAGATACGCCAGAAGAAGAATCCGGCTGCGTTGGAGCGGGTGAGATTCGAGACGCTCACCGAAGGCCCGTCGGCGCAGGCGCTCTACATCGGACCGTTCGCGGACGAGGGGCCGACGATCCAGCGGATACACGACTTCATTCATACCGCTGGAAAGGAGCTGCGCGGCAAACACCACGAGATCTACCTGAGCGATCCTCGACGTAGCGCGCCGGAGAAGCTGAAGACGATTATCCGCCAGCCGATGGGATAGGAGGCGGTTCCTTTCCTTCCCGTCAAATTGATTTAGACCAAATGAAACGAAGCGGAATTGATATATAAAACAAAGCCATGGCCTTGCGTGCATGGAAAATTGAACTTCGTTTGACAGCGATTTAATGATATTGTCAATTCCATCCCGATTTTTCGAAAACGGGATTCTTCCTTCAGCCAAACACGAAGATTCCGGCGACATCGAGCTCCAGCAGTTGAGCCGCGGCGATTTTTGCACCCTTGTTGAGGTAGCGCACAGGTGCCGACGAGACACATCTGAGATGAACGGAAAGGTGAACGCAATCCGATGACCCAATCGTACGATGCAACTGACGAAAGGCTGGTATTGACCTTGGAGGAGCTTACAAGTCTTACCGAGGAAGGCGGCAAGCCTGCCGACACGCTGCTGAATGTTGTGGCATTGATCGCAACGCGCTTCAGGACCGATGTCTGCTCGGCCTACCTCCTCGAACCGGACCGGTCGAATCTCGTGCTGGCCGCGACGCTTGGCCTGCATCCGCAATGTATCGGCACGCTGCGCATGCCGCTGAACGAGGGCCTGACCGGCCTGGTGGCGGAGCGTGTGCTGCCGGTGGCCGTGGAGGATGTGAGAAATCATCCCCGCTTCAAATACTTCAGAGAATCCGGCGAGGAGGAGTATCACTCGTTTTTGGGCGTGCCCCTGATTGATCGCGGGGTCTTGCAGGGCGTGCTCGTGGTTCAGACGAGGGAACCGCGAAGCTTTAGAGATAATGAAGTCCGCATGCTGGTGGAGGCGGCGACTCAGGTTGCGCCTGTGGTGAGCGAAGCGCGCACACTGGACCGGTTCATCGCACCTGCCCTTGAGCGGCTTTGGGCGTTGGCGCGTAATGTCTGGTGGAGTTGGGACCCGGACTGCATCAGCATCTTCCGCGACCTGAATCCAGCGCGCTGGCGGCAACTGAATCAGAACCCCATCGCCCTGCTGAGCGAGATGCCGCTGGGCGAGATCGAGCGGCGGGCGACTGAGTTGGTGTTGCATAGCCGTATCAACTATGTTTATCGGCGGCAGCAGGAGTATCTGCTTGCGGACCGGACTTGGGGCGCGGCGAATGCGGGCGTGCTGCGGCCACGGCCGGTAGCGTATTTTTCCGCCGAGTTTGGACTGCATGAGTCCCTGCCGATCTACTCCGGCGGCCTTGGCGTGCTCGCCGGGGATCACATCAAGAGCGCATCGGATCTAGACATTCCTCTTGTCGGCGTCGGCCTGTTTTACGGGCAGGGCTACTTTTTGCAGAGGCTGGACAAGAGCGGCTGGCAGCGGGAGGAGTATCTTGAGACGGATGTCAACCAACTGCCGATGCAACCGGCGATTGGCCAGGATGGCAAGCCGGTGGTTGTGGAGATTAGAACGCGCGGCGGAGTCATCCGCGCCAAGGTATGGCGAGTGAAGGTGGGCAGGATCGACCTCCTACTGCTCGATTCGAATGTTGCCGGCAACGCGCCTGAAGATCTTGATACTACTTCGCGCCTCTATGGAGGAGATGCGCGCACGCGCATCCGGCAGGAGTTGCTGCTCGGCGTGGGCGGATTCCGCGCGCTCAAGGCGATGGGCATCACACCCGGAGTCTTGCATCTGAATGAGGGACACAGCGGCTTCGCTGTCTTTGAAGCTGTTCGCAGCCGCATGCAGGAGGAGGGCATCGACTTCAACACCGCGGCGAGCCAAATGGCGCGAGAGGTGGTCTTCACCACGCATACGCCAGTGCCAGCAGGTCATGACCGCTTCCACGCCGATCTGATCGAGGAGCACCTGGGGCCTCTGCGCGAGCAACTTGGACTCTCGCAGGAGAACTTCATGGGCTTTGGGCGTGAGCAGCCTACCGATTTCCAGGAACCGTTCTGCATGACGGTGCTAGGGCTCAAGCTCTCGCGTCATGCGAATGCGGTCTCGTCGCTGCATGGCGAGGTTTCGCGATCGATGTGGTGGAGCCTTTATCCCGGCAAGCCGCAGGATGCAGTGCCGATTGGGCACATCACCAACGGCGTGCATGTTCCGTCGTGGCTAGCGCCGCAGATGGGCCGGCTCTACGATCGCCATCTCGGCGTTGGCTGGCAGGCGAACAGCGGATCGTCGCGCACCTGGGGGGAGATCGAGAGCGTCGACGATGGCGAGCTGTGGGAGACGCACCTCAGCCTGAAGTCGCAGTTAATCGACTTTGCGCGCCGCCGTGCACGGGAGCAGGCAGAACGGCGCAGCGAACCGGTGGAAACTATGCGCAGACTCGATAAGGTGCTCTCGCCGGATGCACTGACGATCGGCTTTGCACGGAGGTTTGCAACATATAAACGGGCCAATCTTCTGCTTGCCGACATCGAGAGGCTGACGTCGATGGTTAACGATCCCAAGCGGCCAGTGCAGTTTCTCTTTGCCGGCAAGGCACACCCGCATGATGAACCGGGAAAGAGGGTCTTGCAGCAGATCGCCGAGATGATGCGCAACCCGGAGTTTGCCGACCGATTCGTCTTCATCGAGGACTATGACATCAACGTCGGGCGGTACCTGGTGCAGGGCGTGGATGTGTGGCTGAACAATCCGCGGCGGCCACTGGAGGCCTCGGGAACGAGCGGACAAAAAGTCGTGCTCAACGGGGGGCTGAATCTCTCTGTGCTGGATGGATGGTGGGCCGAGGCCTACGATGGGCTGAACGGATTTGCGATTGGCACCGGCAGAACCCACTCGAATATGGACGTGCACGATAGCCGCGACGGCGAAGACCTCTACCGCGTGCTGCACGACGAATTGATTCCACTCTTCTACCAGCGCGACCGCGACGGGCTGCCGCGCGGCTGGATCAAGCGGATGAAACGGACCATTCGCACGCTGGGTTGGCGCTTCAATGCGGATCGCATGGTGATGGACTACACGCTGAAGTGCTACATTCCAGCGGCGGGAGGTACTTCGAGCGAGATTCGGCTGGTGACGTAGATCTTGTTGCACCGATCCCCGCAAGGTCGTTGAATGACATCCCGCAGAGGCCTCGCAGGCTGCGGAAAAACTCATCGTCGATTGGCGGTAACAGCGTTTTTTTGACTGGATTTGGCGTCCATACACAAAGAGGGCGCTCCCGCAAAGGAGCACCCTCTTGTCTTACGCATTGCATTGCACTACATGATCGGCTGTTGAGCGATGTCTTCCTCGTCTTCCAGCCCATAGCGGCGCAGCATATTGGGCAGGCTCTGCGAAAATGCCGATCGCGGCATCACCGTGTCACACCCTGCCTCGACGGCTTTGGCCTTCAATTCGCCCTGCAAGTGGTTAAGGAAGCCGACGATCGATGTCGCCTTCTTGAACTTAGCCTTGATCTTGGGAATCAGCGAGATTGGCTTCGCGTTCAGATTGTTCAGGTCAAAGACAACCAGCTTGGGCCGGTCGGCCTCCGGAAGTTCCGTGAGCCGGGCAACCGTGTCTTTGTCACCGCCCTTTACAAACTCCACCTTCACGCCCAGCTTGCGCGCCGTCTCTTGGATCTTGGCCATGAAGAAGAGATCCTCGATGAAGCAGAAGATGCGCGTGGCTGCGTCCTCGCGAACCGGGACCGCGGGCTGCGGTTCGTAAGCCTCCGGTGAGTAGCCGTTGTGGCCGTTGCTCATGATCTGGATCGTCGATGCGGGGCCGTCCGCAACGTTGCCGTTCACAGTGCGGTAGCTGTGGTCCATGGGACCGACAAACTCCCTGGGCCCCCTTTGCTGGGAACCGCCCTTGCGCTTGCTCTGATGCGATCCGGAGACGCTATTGCCTGGTTGCCCTGGGGCCGCGCCCTTCTGGAAGAACTTCTTTTTCTTCTTCCGGTCCTGATTCTGCTGTCCACCCTGGCGTCCGCCCTGATGCCCACCTTGACTCGATGGAGCGGTCTTGTGCTTCACGGGTTGGGGCGGCGTCTGTGGCTGAGGCGGCACTTGTGGTTGAGGCGGCGCCTGTGCCTGAAGCTGTTGCGGCTGTGCAGCGCTTGGTTGACTGCTCTTGTTCTTGCGGCGGCGCCGGCGGCGGCGATGCCCCTGTGACGGTGCCTGGCCATTGGCCGGGACCGGCCCCAATTCAGGTTGGGGCTGCGTTGTCTCTGTCGTCATGCGTTTGCTTCCTGATGCATTGCGGTTTGGTGGACTGCGATCCGCGGCATTGTTTCCCTTGGTCCAGCCTTCTCGAGTGGAATACTGGCCTTGCATTGCCCGCCGCCGTCCATGCCTGGACGGGGAACTCGACGGTGAGCGGAGAGAATCGTCATAGATGATGCTACAAACTGCCCCGGAGCCCGAGTCCGCTTGCAATCAATTGCGGTTGCCGCACATCGTGTGCACATTCACAGATTTCAGCCGGCTCCAGCCTTCCCCCAAAGATCGTCGCTCCCTGTCGGCGGCGCCGATTCAGCCTCTACGGCTTATCGTGACCTCTGCGAAGATACCCTTGCCTCTGCGCACACCGGAGCCGAGAATCTGCTCCATCCATTTGTGAGGATAGTCGCGGCGCGACTGGCTCTTTACTTAGGTGACGCCCTGCCTATGGGAAACTTCGCTGCCCAAAACCTGCGTTGGAATAATCTTTCCGGCGAAGCGTCCTTGCTCTTCGGCGAGCTTGCTCTGCCCTCTCGGGTGGCACGCGTCAGCCGCTTGATAGGCAAGTCTGATACTACAGGGAACCGATGCGGCTGGCAAGTGACCCCTCCAGCGTTCCTGGATTCCGGCCCCTTGGCCACCGACACAGGCGCAAGAGGTAGAAACCTTCCCATGCAAGAAACGCCACTCTAAAGAGAGTGGCGTTTCGCTGTCCCCCTGCTGGTCACTGGCCCCCCAAACGATATGGCCGGTGGTCTGGGCCACCGTACCTGGGTGAGATTTCCCCGGCTGGCAATTCCCTTTTGAGGGCCGCTGCATTGGCGGTTGCTCTTGCCGGGTGTCTCCTCTTCTTTGGGCTGGCAGGAATCTTCCCAACAGCCGGAACATCACTGGCACCTTTCCTCCTGCAATTTCAATGCCACTTTATGAATTCTTTATTTCTCAAGAGCTTGTCGGCTTGGCGATACAGTGAGATTTTTGATTATGGAACCTAACCTGTAGGAAGAATCCTAAAAACCATATCAGCCATTTCCTACACCTGGCACCGGGGGCAGAAATGCGTCCCTCGCCCGGCCAGAAGGATGCGCCGAATCGGGGTCTGGCAACGAAGGCAGGCCTGCCCCGTGCGCAAGTAGACGCAATGCTCCAATTGGAACAAACCCCGTTCCCCGTCGGCGTCGACGTAATCGCTGACCGAAGACCCGCCAAGCCGTATCGCGTCTTCAAGCACTCCGCGTAAGGCCAGCCGCAATCGTTCGAGCTCTGCCCTGGTCAGACGGTCGCACTTGCGGCGCGGCCTAATTCCGGCGCGAAAGAGGCTCTCGTCGGCGTAGATGTTTCCCACGCCGGAGAGCAAACCCTGGTTGAGCAGTGCAGCTTTGATCGCCAGACGATGTGAATGGAAGAGACCGACAAACGCCTCCGCTGCCACATTAAGGGGGTCGGCTCCTGGCGCTTCGAATTCGGGATCGCGGGTCAGATCGCGAAACTCCAGCCGCCCAAAGCGCCGCGGGTCGACAAAGCGCAACTCACGACCGCTGGCCAGGCTCAGCCGCGCATGGGTGTGGGGGGCGACAGAGGCCTCGGGAGTGGTCACCAGCAATCTGCCGGTCATTCCAAGATGCACAATCCATAGCGCATCCGTCTTGCTCCCTCTTACCCCCAAAACAGTGCCTGGGTGCCTCTCCCTCGCCGCGTTCTTGTTCTTGCGGTTGGGGTAGGACTGCAAGCTACCGTCGGCGATCCCCAGTTCGCACACGATATGCTTGCCCGTGCGGTGAACGGCAAGAATCGAGCGTCCTTCCAGCCCTTTTTCTTGCCGCGCCGCCGGAGTCTTGAAGGGCTCATGATGGCCGCCAAACCAGACCTCGACGATACGGTCGCCGCGCAGACGCTCATGCACTCCGCGGGCGATCGTCTCGACCTCAGGCAATTCGGGCATCGGTCCATTTTACGGGAAAATACCGGATTTCAGAGCAAGCTGGCGCGCGTCTACTTTTTCTTGCCCTCTCCGAGAATCCGGCTGGCCTCGAAGCTCACAATCTTCCACTTGCCTTGCTGATCCCGCACATAGACGCGGGTGTAGCGGAAGCTTCCGGAGATCGGCCCACTGGCAGAGGTGCCGTTCACATCGGTCCTCGAAGTGACCAGGGCCGTCGATCCGTAGAAGCGCACTCTGCGGTCGGAGACCTTGATATCCGTAAAATGGGCCGCTCCGCCGTGCAGGCTGGCCAGGGTCTGCTCCTTGGTTTGCAACGTGCCGTTGGGCAAGATGGCGATGTAGTCGTCGGCCAGCAGAGCGTCCAATGCGGTGGTGTCCGCCTTGATCACGGCATCACGCCAGGCGGCCTCCAACTGATCGATCTCATGGCGGTATTCGTGCCTCTGTGGTTTGGGCGCTCCAGCAGGAGGGGCTTGGGCCGAGAGCGTCAGGGCGAGCGTGCCAAGCAAGATCAGGGTGTACGCTCTCAGGCAGCGTACCGCCTTGTCGGGGCTCATTGTGGCTGTGGGCATGATCGTAACGGATGGTAGCCCGGAATGGCGTCGCCGGTCAATCGATTTCAGTAGGCGCTGCATAGCTGTTCGATCTATCTCCCGCAAGAAGTCCTCTTTGCAGCCCATGCTCGCACAGCCGACGGTTGGACGCCGGCATGGGCTCAAACGAGAGCAATCAGGTTTTCTACGGTCCGTTCCCGCATCTTCTGGTAGAGTCCACCCACAGCATGGAGCTTGAAGTGCGGAGATTCGCGATGCGCCGCGAGCGCCTTCGCGTCCAGATACTGCTCATAGATGAGCACAGTGCACGGTTCATCCTCAAGAAAGTGGGGAATATAGGTGACGCATCCCGGCTCCTGGCGCGAGGCCGCAGCCAGCGCACGCAGGCTTTCTGCGACATCGGCGCGATCTTCCGAGGCAAACCTCAACCGTACATTAAAACTGATCATCAGAGCGTCCACCTTTTTTGCGCCCCAGGGTTCGCATCAATATTGGATAGTCAGCGAATCCCCGAAACACAGGTCAAGTTTATTCGTGAAGGCTCGCAAGAGCTGCGGCAAACTCCGGTAATAGCATCGTCTGGTTCCGGTCCGGGCCAGTCGATACCATTCCGATCTTCGCTCCGCTCTCCCGCTCCTGAAAACGCAGATACTCCTTTGCTTCCGGGGGCAACCTGTCAAATTCGGCGATCCCCTCAGTCGAGGACCGCCAACCTTTGAGCTTGGTGTAAACCGGCTTGATCCCCTCAAGGCCCTGCACGTCGGCGGGAATCTCGTCGGTCACTTTGCCCTCGATCTCGTAGCCCGTGCAGACGGGAATCTCGGCCAACGTGTCCAGTACGTCCAGCTTGGTAATGACCATCCATTCGGCTCCGTTGATCTGGTTCGAGTAACGTAGCATGGGAAGATCCAGCCAGCCGCAACGCCGCTTCCGGCCGGTCACTGCGCCGTACTCGTTGCCACGCGCCCTAAGCTCTTCGCCGGCCTCACCGTCGTCCTCGGTCGGAAACGGCCCTTCGCCCACGCGTGTCTGATATGCCTTAGTCACCGAAATCACGGTGCCGATTGCCGTCGGCCCAACGCCAGTGCCGGTCGCCGCGCCGCCCGCCGTCGACGACGAGGAAGTTACAAACGGGTAGGTTCCGTGGTCGATGTCCAGCATCGTCCCCTGCGCACCCTCGAACATCACGCTGCCACCTTCGGCCAGGATCTTGTTCAGCAGCCGGGCCGTATCGGTCACAAACGGCCTCACCTCTTCCGCCGCAGCGGCGTATTCGTCGTACATCTGCGCCGGGTCCAGCGGTTCGGTGCCAAAGAGGGCGTGCGCGATGGCGTTCTTCTCGCCGCAAGCCGCCTCGATGTGCGTCTTCAACAATTCCGGCCTGAGCAGATCCACGACGCGCAGTCCGTTCCGCGCCATCTTGTCCTCGTAAGCCGGTCCTATGCCGCGGCTGGTGGTGCCGATCTTCTTTCGCCCCGGCGCGCTTTCCGCGGCCAACTCGATCATCCGATGGTAGGGCAAAATCACTTGTGCGCGGTTCGAGACAAAAAGCTGCTCATCGACGGCCACACCCAGCCCGCGCAGCTTGGCTACCTCTTTTAGAAATGCGATCGGGTCCAGCACCACTCCGTTGCCGATCACGCCACGGCAACCTGGCCGTAACACTCCGCAGGGGATCAACTGCAACACGAACTTCTGAGCGCCGATGACGACGGTGTGCCCGGCGTTGTGCCCACCGGAATACCGCGCCACGGCAGAAAACGGCTCGCTCAGTACGTCCACGATCTTTCCTTTGCCCTCGTCGCCCCACTGGGCGCCCAGCACTACTGCCGTCTTTGCTCGCATCTCGTTTCCGTTCCTTGAGTTGTGCTTGATTCTGGTGAATGACACTCCAGCCGGGGCGGTCCCAACATCGAGACGCGCAAAGGAATCCTGGGCTGAAGATGAGGTCGCAGGCCCCTTCGGCCCGCACCATCTCCGATGATAAACCCTGGGCGCTTTTGCCGGCTGTGCGCAGATCAAACAGGCGCCCCTTTGGAAAAATGAAGGACACCTTAAGCCGCTTCCTATGCAGTGCTTGACCCCGATCAATGTTTCCGCTCTAAATGGTCCCCATTCTGTAAGTTGTGAAGGGCTCGCACACTCAAATCAATTCTCTGTGACAAGAATGGGCAAACTCCCGTTGCATCGGACCTTTCGGCTGACCACATACGCACTGCTGGCTCTCTGCGCGGCCTCAGGCAGCTTGACGCAGATCGCTCCGGAGTTGGCCTGTGCGCAGGGCGCGATTCCGAAGCTGGACGCGAAAGAACCATCGCCGCTCGAGATTCGTTGCATGGCCAATCCAGAATTCATCAAGCCGGGCGAGACCAGCACCATCGTCGCTTACGCGGGAAGCCCGCAGCACCGCCCGCTGACATTTTCCTACTCGGCCTCGTCCGGAAATGTCAGCGGCAGCGGTGCAACAGCGGTCCTCTCCTCAGCGGGAGCGCCTCCGGGCACTGTCGAAATCACCTGCCGTGTCTCCGACGACCAGGGCCGCACAGCCGCCGCCAGCGCCGTCGTGGTGATCGGTGCGCCGGTCATGGCTGTTCGACCCCCGCCGGACTCTGTGCACGCGCCCACAGTGACCGGGGCTGCTCCCACTCTCACGCCGCCTCCGCCTCCGCCTCGAAAAAAAGGTGCTCACCCCTCCTCGTTTCCAAGCGATCTTCAGGCTCCCTCGGCCGCGATGCCGGCTCCTGTTCGCCAGCCGGCTTCGATTGCATCCACACCGCCGTTGTCTTCCCCGACCGGCCAGAATCAGACCGCTCAATCCTCTCCCGCCCCGTCGAGCGAATATGAGCAGGGTTATGCGCTGGAGACATGGAAGAAAGGCCTGAACGAGGGGCACATCCACTACTCTGTGCTGCCCAGCATGAAAGCGCAGGTGCCGTCCCCGGTCACGGTGCAGATTAATGGCTTTCAGGATGCCGCAGGGACGCAGCCGTTGTTGGACGAAACAGGGAGCGACACCCTGAAGGTCTCTTCGTATATGAAGGTGGAGTTGCTTGCGCCGCTCAATCCGGGGGAGTTCACCATCACGCCGAAGGACAGCGATGCGGTGAAGTTCGTCCCCATTGACGGATCTGAAACATGGAACTGGAACGTGATTCCGGCCTACGAAGCGAAAAACCAAACGTTGGAGATCAGGGTATCGCTGGTCTACAGACGCCCTGACACGACCCTGGAAGATACACTGGACGACCAGCACTTTACGGTGAATGTGGAGGTGCAAAAGCTGACCACCACCGTCTGGCAGGACTTCCAAAAGGACCCCATTGCCTTCATCCAGTACATGCTGCCGGGTGGCGCTGGATGGGCCGCACTTGCCGCCCTCATTGGGTCAATGGGCGGGTTCGCGTGGTGGAAGCGGAAGAGCCGCAAGACAGCGGCTCACAGGTCCCGCACCAAATAGAGTCCTCGGCCCATGACGCATTCCCTCACCACCGGGCGTCTCCTGCTGCGGCGCTGGCGCGACACCGACCGGCTACCCTTCCAGAGGCTGAATGCAGATCCGCGCGTGATGGAGTTCATGCCCGACCTGCTCACGCCCGCAGCCTCGGACGAGCTGATCCTGCGCATCGAAGAGCACTTCGCTCGGCACGGCTTTGGCCCCTTCGCCATCGAACTTCGGGATAACGGAGCATTTCTCGGTTACATCAGTCTATGGGTTCCAACCTTCGAAGCGCCGTTTATGCCGGCTGTCGAAATCGGCTGGCGGCTCAGCGCCGACTATTGGGGCCGCGGTCTGGCCACGGAGGGAGCCCGCGCCGTCGTCCGTCATGCCTTCACGGAACTTGGTCTCGACAGTCTTGTCTCATTTACGGCGCCTGAGAATCTGCGCTCACGCCGCGTGATGCAAAAGCTCGGCATGGTGCACGATTCTGCCGGCGACTTCGACCACCCGCGTCTGCCCCAGGGGCATCCACTCAGGCGTCATGTGCTCTACAGACTCGATCGGGAGAGATAACAGGCCTTCAGGCGGCCGCCGAATCGACCTTTTCGGCTCCGAAGACTTCCCCGGAAAGAATCAGCAGAATTCCGGCGATCCACATCGCATGGCCAATCAGCGGAACCAGCGGATAGAGCGCAAAAAAGACCCAGGTTCCGATCATGAAGACCACAATTACCCCAGCCGCGATGCGTCGCGGCCAGCGAAAGACCGGAAAAAGCAAGAAGATCAGATAAAGCACCAGCAACGGATTGATCCAGCCGCTGAGCACGGCTAAAAAGTCCTTCGATTGCCACATCTCGGGATTCAACGTATTGATCACGGTGATCCATGCGCAGCGCGAGCCTTTCAGCACCATAGGCGCATCGCCGCCGGCGGTGGCAACCTCTCTGCATGCAGGCAGGAAAAACGCCCAGACGTAAATGCAAAAACCCACCAGCCGCGCGATCAAAACCGAGCGTGCCAACGTTGCGCCGCGCGAACTCTGCGACATGAAACTCTCCTTCGATTCTTATCCGGCTGCAGGTGAGAACGGACAGCGCCGCTTTTCGTCCTGGCGAGTATCCGTCAGTCACCAAAGAGCCCTTGCGAATCAAGTAAATCCGGAACAATCCATGATAGTTCATGACGGCCAAAGGTCGCTCCGCTGGCCACACTTTAGTAATGCCTTTGACCTGGTGGCGATCGCTGCCCCTGCCGAGAAGACAATGAAAAAGCGCCGCCTAAAGCGGCAAGGCATGACCTTGGTCACGATCAAACCTCATGAAGCAATCGCTTGCCGTTAGTTCTTGTGAGATTCTTGGCCCGACCTTGACATTCCGCGGATCACACCATCCGCGATGCGCGCCGCCTCCACCGCCGGACGCACTGCATGAACCCGCACGATCGACGCCCCATGCAGAATAGACGCCACCATGGCGGCTACGCTCGCAGTCTCCCGAGCCTCGACCGGGGCATCGCTTCCTCTCCTGTTGCTCCCAATCCGGAGCGGTGCCAACGTCCGGCCCAAAAACGACTTCCGGCTAACTCCGGCGAGCAATGGCCTGCCAAGTTCCAACAACTCCGCCTGCCGGGCAAGCAGGTGGAAGTTCTCTTCAAAACGTTTGCCAAAACCGTAGCCGGGATCGAGCACCAATGCCTCGGGCGGAACTCCCGCCGCGATTGCGGCTCTGAGGCTCTCGCTCAGGCCCGTCCGCACCGTAGCCAGCACCTCATCCGGCTCCAGTCGCGGCAGATCGCTCCACTCCTCGGGACGCCCCCGCGATTGCATCAGCACCACGCCGCAGCAAGCCTCCGCGCAGACCGGAGCCATCTCCGCATCCCACATGAATCCACTGACATCGTTCACAATCTCCGCGCCAGCCTTCACAGCCGCCCGCGCTGTCGCCGCCTTGTAGGTGTCAGCCGAGAGGATTGCATCCGGCCTCGCCCTGAGGATTCCTTGAATCACCGGCAACAGCCGCGCCTGCTCCTCGTCGGCGGTGACCATGGGGGTAGCCCCGCCCGCCTTCGATCCCGGCCGCGTGCTCTCCGCACCCAGATCAATCAGGTCGGCCCCCTCGTCGAGCAATGCCAGCGTGTGCGCCACAGCAGCCTCAGGATCGAGAAAGCTCCCGCCGTCGCTGAACGAGTCCGGCGTAATGTTGACCACGCCCATCACCAGCGTGCGCTGGCCCAAATCGAGGACTCGAGTGCGCAGTCGCCACGGTATTACAGTCCGGCTCATATCCGTCATCTCTCTTCTCCGGCCCTCATCGAGACGCTAAGGCGCTCTGAACCCTCAGTGTCTCTTATTTAATCAAGCATCCCTTATCGTTGGTGCGCCGCAAACACCTTTCTTCCTGCTAAACTCCCTGCATGGCGCACTTTCGTCAGATCCCAGCGCTCCTTCTGGCCTTCGCTTTAGCCCCTGTCGCCGTGCTCCCAGCCCAGGGTCCGGCGCAGCACCCCGCCACACTCGCGGCTCACGCCGCGCCGGCAAGAGGCCCGCTCGCCGAGCGCATCCAGGCCATTCTCGCCGATCCGGCGCTAAACCATGCGCACTTCGGCATCAGCGTGGCCACTCTTGACGGCCACTTTGTCTACGGATTGAACGAGGGCCGGCTTTTTGTCCCGGCCTCCAATGCCAAGCTGGCGACCACCGCCGCGGCCTATGCCCTGCTGCCTGTCGAAACCCTCACCTGGACCACGAACGTGGTGGCCGGCGGCGAGATCGATAGCCAAGGCCTGTTGCATGGCGACCTGATCCTGCTGGGCGCGGGCGATCCGACTCTGAGCGCCCGCCACTACCCCTACCGGCCGCCCGAGCCGGCCGCGAGCCCGGCAAAGACGAGCCCTGCTGCCTCCTCTGCCGAAGAAGAAGAGGCTCCGAAGCCGCCCAAAGCGATGGACATCCTGAATCTGCTGGCCCAGCAGGTTGAGCAATCCGGCGTGCGCACCGTCGAGGGCAGCGTGGTGGGCGATGACAGCTTCTATCTCGACGAACCCTACGCCACTTCCTGGTCATGGAACGATCTCGTATGGAGTTATGGCGCTCCTGTCTCCGCACTCACGTTCAACGAGAACTCCGTGGAGCTGACCGTAACCGCCGATCAGGAGTCGGGCGCCGGTACCTCGGCATCGGGAGAATCTGCCGCCACAGCCTCTCCTACCCTGGCCACCGCCGAGTGGACCCCCGACGTAGACATCTACACCCTCGACGGCGCGATGACCGCCGCGCCCAAAGGCGAAGCTGCTCATCCCGGCCTCGATCGCCGGCCCGGCAACCGGATGGTGCGAGCATGGGGCACCGTGCCTCCCGAGGGCTTCCATGCCTCACTGGCCGTCGAAGATCCCGCTGAATTCACAGCCGCGGCCTTCAAAGATGCGCTGCGCAGCCGCGGCGTCACCGTCAACGGCGGCTACCTGCCGCGGCACAAGCTCACAACCGGAACCGCCGACTACGCCGATCAGCGCGCCCAGCCCCTCAAGCTCACCCCCTCCGATCTGATCACGGTCGTTGCGCCGGTCGAGAATCGCAAGGTGCTGGCCACTCGCGTCTCGATCCCCGTCGCCCAGGACATTATGGTCATCAACAAGACGAGCCAGAATCTGCACGCCGAGCTGCTGCTGCGCCTGCTCGGCAAGGTGCACGGCACAGACGGCAGCTTTGCCGAAGGCTCGCGCGTGGTACGCGAGTTCCTCCTGGGCGCAGGCGTTGAAGACGCCGACTTCTTCTTCTACGATGGCTCGGGGTTGAGCAATGACGACCGCATGGCTCCGCGCGCTTTCACCCAACTGCTGGCTTACGCCTCGCGCCAGCCCTGGGGCGCAGCCTGGCGCGCGACGCTGCCCGTCGCCGGCGTGGACGGCACGCTGATCAACCGCTTCAAGAGTTCGCCGCTCAAGGGCCATCTCTGGGCCAAGACCGGTACGCACAACGAGGCCAACGCGCTCTCCGGCTACCTGACCACGGCCACCGGCAAGACCCTCGCGTTTTCGATTCTCGTCAACGGACATCGCCCCGGCAGCGAGGCCGAGCTCAAAGCCATCGACCGCATCGCCGAAGCCATCGCCGCCGCGGATTAGGCCGGACTCGTTTGCAACCTTGTATCATCGGAGCCAGATGCGCACTCGTTCTCTCGTCTCCCGCCTGGCCGCCTCGCTTGCGGTTCTCACTTCCTCCCTGGCCTTTGCCGGCCTGTTGGCCTCGGCCCTGGACGGCTGCCGTTCGCTGCCCCCCTCAAAGCCCGAGGCGCTGTGGAGCATCGAAGAGGCGCGCGGCGCGCAGGTCTTTCATCAGGCCTGCGCCAAATGCCACTACCCTACCTCCACCAAGGGCATGAAGGGCCCCGGCCTGCAGGCGATCACCAAGATCAAGGCTATGCCCTCAGGCGCGCCGCCTACCGACGAACGGCTCACTTACGCCATCCTGCACGGCCGCGGCATGATGCCCGCCACGCAGCTCACCGATGACCAGCTCAGCGATCTGCTCGCCTATCTGCACTCCCTATGACCGTCCCCGAACGCACTCGCGAATCCGAAGAGAATCCAGCCGGGGGCGAACCTGTGCCGATGGGTCGAAAGAAGACCATCCGACAGCTGCCCGGACTCATAGCGATCAGCCTCTACATGTTTGTGCTGGCGGGGATCAACATTCTGGGCGTGGCCGGCGGCCAGGCTCGGCCCGCATACCTCGTTTTTTCAGCTCTCTTTATCGCGGCAGCCCTGGGATTGCCGATGCTCCTGCGCTGGGCCTGGGCGCTGACCCTCGCCGCGATGGCTCTGCTCGTGGCGCTCTTCCTCTGGAAGTTCGCCGCCAGCCATGCGTTCCCCTTCGCGATTCAGGGCCTGTTGAATCTGGTCTTCTTCCTCTATCTCGTCCGTGTTGAAGTGCGCGAAAAGCTAAGATAGACGGATTCAACGCTTGATCGCCGCAGGACGTTATCTCCGGTCTCGGGTGTCGGGCACACTCACAATCGTTGACACAGACCCCTGGTTCACAAACTTCATGAACTCCGATTCCGCCAGGCGCGACGGATGCACCTCGCCTCCAAGCCCGAAGAAGCGGCAGAAGCTCATGATCAACGGGCGCCAGCGGACCGCATCGATGTGGGGGCGATCACCGTCGCCCACCAGCAGTTTCTCATCGACGTGAAGCTTTGCGATGTGCACTTCAAATGCGTTGGCGGCCACGTTTTTACCGAAGGGGCGGAGGTCGTGCACGATGCCCTCCATCTGTATGGGACATTGAAGCACGCGTGGAGGCGCAACCGATAGCGACTCCACCGCGGTGAATCCCGCGATGCCGAACTTGTTCGGTTCATAGCGATAGCCCCACTGAAGTTTCCTTTCCGGCACAGGATCTTTGCCGGTCGTCATAGCGAGGAGATCGACGTGTGTGACCTGATCCTGCGACGGCAGGTTGATGACGCACTCGCGCGTCCGGATGAGGTTATCGGAGGTCTGGCCCTTCTGTCCCAGGCCAAGCATGCAACTCCAGCCCAGCCACCACGCCGACGACATCGGCGCAAGGTTGGGCGACCCGTCGGGATTCAGGGTGCTGATAAGCGCCACGGGGGTTCCGAAATAGAGAATGGTTGGTTCAATCGTCTTGTGCATGCGTCAACAATAGGGGAGGCCGGACCGCCGATGCATCCCGAAACTTGCGGACAATTCCGTTTTTTCCGGGCGCGCGTCAGGCAATCCAATGCCGGAAAGGAACACAGGCCGACTGCGCTCCCGCTACAATGAAACCGTGATGGAACTGATCCAGATCGCCCCCGCCCTCAAAGCTCCGGCTCCCAAGCCCGAGTGGCTCAAGGCCCGCGCCCCGATGGGCGAAAACTACCACTCTCTCAAGCAACTGGCCCGCTCGCTCCAGCTCCACACCGTCTGCGAGAGCGCCCACTGCCCCAACATCGGCGAGTGCTGGCACCACAAGACCGCGACTTTTATGATGCTCGGCAACCTCTGCACCCGCCGTTGCGGCTTCTGCGCCGTGCCCAAGGGCCGTCCCGAGCCCATCGACTTCGACGAGCCACGCAGGGTTGCGGAGGCTGTGGCTAAATTAGGGCTGCTCCACGCAGTGGTCACCAGCGTCAACCGCGACGACAATCTCCTCGGCGGAGCGCGCGCCTTCGCCCTGGTCATTGAAGAGATTCGCCGCGTTGCCCCCGGCTGCCGCGCAGAAGTCCTCATCCCCGACTTCCAGTGCAACCGCGAAGCCATCCAGACTGTCGTCGATGCCCGTCCAGATGTGCTCAACCATAACACTGAATCCGTCCCCCGCCTCTATCGCGTAGTTCGCCCCGGCGCGCGCTACGAGCGCTCTCTCGAACTGCTGCGTTATGCCAAGGAGCTGCGGCCCGACGGGCTTACCAAATCCGGCGTCATGGTCGGCCTGGGCGAAGAGACCGCCGAACTGCTCTCGGTCTTCCGCGATCTCGCCGCTGTCCATTGCGACATTCTCACCATCGGCCAATATCTGCGCCCCTCGCGCGACCATCTGCCCATGGCCCGCCTCTACACCCCGCGCGAGTTTGCCGAGCTCAAGGCCGAAGCCCTCAGGATGGGCTTCCGTCACGTCGAATCCGGCCCCCTGGTCCGCTCCAGCTACCACGCCCACGAGCAAGCTGCCTCGACCGGACTGGCATTTGTGACGTAGATTGGTGTGGGTAAATTGTGAAGATCGTATTCGGAATTCTCGGTACTCTGATGGCAACGCTCGCGACCTTCGTTTTCGCGGGTTTTGGAGTCACCTACGCCTTGATATTCTTCAGCTTCTCTGGCCCGGAATCGGTTGTTGAGCCATCTTTTGAGGTCGGATTCAGCTGCGGTCTCATTTGCGCATTGGTTGTGGGCTTCTTAATCGGCCGGTATTTTTGGATCAAATACTCAAGCGGTGAACCTGAGTGACACAACAACATCTTTAGAAAAGATGAGTTTAAGCTCCGGCTGCTTTAGTAGAATGTTGCTTGGCAATCTGCACCGCGAGGACGAACCCGATGGCAGCTTCATTCATGGCCGGTATTCCGGCGCTCAAGGAACTCAGCACTGACTTGCGGCACCGCATGGACGGCGCAGTAGCCACCTTCCAGGCCAACCTGGCCTCCACGCGCACCGGCCGAGCCAGTGTGCACATGCTCGACCAGGTCAAGGTGGACTACTACGGCACACACACTCCCATCAGCCAGTTGGCGCAGGTCTCCGCGCCTGAAGCGCAGATGATCCTGATCGCGCCCTGGGACCCAACCATCCTGAAGGAGATCGACAAAGCTGTCCGCGCCGCCGACCTGGGTTTCAATCCCATCTCCGACGGCAAGATCCTGCGCATCCCCGTGCCTCCCATGACCGAGGAGCGCCGGCGCGATGTCTGCAAGCACCTTAACAAGGTCCTCGAAGAGCATCGGACCGCTGTCCGCAACGTCCGTCGCGACGGCAACGACGCCCTCAAGAAGCTCGCCAAAGAAAAAAAGATCAGCGAGGATGAGGAGAAGCGCGCTCTCGAAGAGGTCCAGAAGATGACCGACGAAGAGATCCGTCGCATGGAAGAGCTCTCCCACAAAAAAGAAGCCGAAGTCATGCAGATCTGAGAAGTCATTCGCTCGCATTGAGGGATGTCAAACGGTAGTGAGCATCGACATAATTCGAATCTCCTTTACCGGTCCACAATCCCTGCGATTGTGCCGTTCCCGAGTCAGAGTGCAAGAAGAATAGGCGGCGGCTCCCGGCAATCCCCTGCGAATCAGCTCAATTCTGCTGATCGCGGGTGTGCCGGGAGACGAGGCGTTGGGGCTTCATTTGCTATTGTGCCGCCGACAGATGTCCAACCAGCGTCAAGTCAATATCGACTACTTTGGCGACCTTCAGGACAAAGATGCTCGGGTCTTTCAGTCCCCATTGAACGTAGGGAACCTGGAATTGCGTCTTGGCGGTCAAAGTCGTCCCATCGATATGAATCTGCATAGGCACGGTGAGGTCATGCGGGGTTCCGTGGAGGGTAAGGACGCCACTGACCTGGATGGAGGAATCGCCCGATGCCGCTACAGTTCCTCGATAGGTCTTGGCAACGAATGAGATGTCGGTAAAGTGCGCCACGTCGAGGACGTCTGAATTCATCTTCTTGTCGCGGCCCTGATCGCCGCTGTTACCGCTGCCGGCCGCGACGACAACCGATCCGGAGATGCTCTGCGCACTGCGGTCAAAATCGATCGCGCCACTCTGCACGTGGAAGATTCCGTCAACATGGTGCGCGTTTCCACCCAGTGCGAAGGCAACTTTGCTTGCATCCGGATTCACGGTGAAGCTCTGATGCTGGGCAAACGCAAACGGAGCGAAGATCAACGAGAATGCGAGGAAGAGGGATCGTGCGAAGGTCTTCATGGTTCGTCTCCTAGCTGAATTGTGGTTATGGGTTTTGTTTGGGGTGGCTGATCTGCTGCGACAACCAAAGGGAGATCGATGCGATGTCGCTATCGGACAGATATTCATGTCCAGGCATATCGGTTCCGTTGATTCCATATTTAACGATTCGCGCCAGGCGATCCCGCCGCTCTCCAAGATCGTCTGAAAGTGGAAGATGCAAGTAAGGTCCAACGGAAAGATCGGGAGGGGGTCGCTTGAAGCCGGCCGCCCAGCGCGTGTCGCCGCCTGCGTCATGGCAGGTGGAGCAGTAGAGATGGAAGAGCCCTATGCCTTCGCCGGCACTGGCTTTTGCGATGGCCGAGGAGGATAGATGCCAGTTCTCTTCCTCGACAAGATGCTCATTCATACCGTTTCCGTGCAGGCTTGCGAGGTAGCTCACGAGATCGTCGCCGCGCCGGTCATAGAAGAGAAAGCCATAAGAAGGCATGATGGATGCGCCGCTGACCTCGGGCGGATTTGCGAAGTGGAGCTTGAGCCAGAGCGGAGAACGGCGTCCTCCGACCTCGGAGAGATCGGGCCCCTGACGACGATTTCCGATCAGCGGCGGGCGCTCCCGGCGGAGTTCCTGAAGCGGTTCGACAGGGCCCCACATCAGAACATCGGGCGAATTCGGACGGACGTATTGAGAGTGGCAGGCAATGCAGCCTTCGGAGATATAGACTTGCCTTCCCTGTTCGATCTGTGAGATCTGCGTGCGTGCGTCGCCAGCCTTCGAGATGCCATTCAGTGCAAAGGCCGCCAGAAGCGCCGCCAGGGTTAGAGACAATTCGCGCTTGCGTTGCTGAACATAGGCGGGCGAAGAGGCTAACAAAATGACAGCGCCCGCGCCCAGAAGGAACAGCGGCGGAATGTGACCGAGATTCTGGCCCATGCCGATTCCCATTGCAGAGCCTGACCAGCCGGCAATGGCGTAGAGCCATCCAGCCTGGCGTCCGCGCTCCGCTGTTGAAGCGGATGGGGAAAGCAGAGCTGGATAGGCTACCAGCGCGACCGAGTAGAAGGACACACCAACGGGATAGAAGATCGACGCCAATTCAATTCGATGCGGGTGGGCCAGAAGCAGGCAGGCAACGCACAGCGCGAGAAATGCACCGGAAAGAACCCAGGTAAGACGTTTGCGGCTCAAGAGCCACGCGCTCGCCATTGCCGCCAGAAAATGAAGCGCACCGTTCGTCCACAGATGGGTTGAGCCTTCCCATGTGCCGGACTTCAACTGCGGAGTCTGCTGAATGATGAAGAAGGCGGCCGAGTCCAGCCAAACAAGCGCCGTGAAGCACGCCAGCACAGGGAGAAAAGAGATTGCGGATCGAGGCCGAGTTATCTCGCGTTCCGGAGTAATGTGTGCAGTCCGGGGAATTACTCCGATTCCGGCAAGGCATAAAAGGCCCGCCGTTGTGGCCTGCATCTCAACCGAGGCTGTGAAGAAGGGTGGAAAATTGCAGATGAAATAGCCAACGCCGGTGCCGATGCCGACGAGCAGCAGCGGGTTGCGATTACCTGTCCAATGTCGCAGATGCGTGACAAGTGTGACAGTGAGCAGGCCCAATCCGGCGCCAATCAGGAACGAGACAGTAATGCTCGCGGCTAAGCTCAGCGGAAGAAGCGACAGGAAGGCCGCCGCGCCTGAAATACAAAGTCCTGCGCGGAGCCGCAAATCTGGCGAGGGGCAAAGGCTCGTCCGCGGCGAAAGCAAGCTGAGGATGATTCCGCCGGCGGCCATGGCGGACATCACAATGGTCAGTTGCGATCCGGCAATGCCGAGGCTTGCCAGCCGCTTTAGAAAGGCGAACTGCGCGAAGATGAGGAAATAGACAAAGGTGATCGCGACAAGGCTGGCGCCTTGCCATCCAACGGCAAACCGGTTACCGCGCGACATTGGCCAGCCAGCCTTTGCGAAGTCCGATCGCTTGAATCAGGGCGCATGAGCCGTCGGTGATCGCAACCGTAAGCCAGCCGGCCTCCAGCGATTGCGCCACAATATGCGAGACGAGGAAGATAGCTACGCTGGCGCGGGTGATGGCCGTGAGTAGCCAAACGATCTCGAGCTTGCATGGGCTTCTTCGGCGAACGATTACCCACGCTCCATAGAGGCAGGCGAGGCCCACGGAGAGAACAAACTCTCCGATGAAGGAAAGAAACGTCAGCGCATCGGCGGGCACATGCAGGCGCATGAGTCCCAGAGCAAAGCCGGGCGAAATGACCAGCAAGGCGCCAGTTGCTGTATCGGAGATGCCTATGGCCAGCTGATAGGCGATGAGAATGGAACGGTTCATGCTGCCACCTCCTCGTACGGCAGACTGACGCTCGGCGCAAATACCGGTTTGCGCAGCAGCGTGCCGGCGTCGATGAGCCAGTCCAGAGATGCGGCCAGCATCACCATTCCAACGACCAGGCGAAGAATGTAGATCATCTCTCGCGTCATACCGGGAACGATCGTGAATGCAGGATCAAAGCCCTCGCGCCATCCGGCGATGGACATCAGCAGGACATACCCCAGAACGCCGATATTCCATGCATAGAAAGATCGCGTGCGATTGAAGATCCAACCTCCCTCGCCGAGCAATTGGACCATGACGAAGATCAGCAGGCTGGATGTGAAGCCGGCCATGGCCAACAGCGAGTGGCCAACTAGGCCATCGGTGAATTTGAAGTGATCGAGAATGCCAGGGAGAAAAAGAACCCAGCCTGTAACAACAAGTGCGGACCACCAGCATAAGAAGGCAATGCGCCAGCGACGCGTATTCGCATTCCACTTGAAGGCCGCGTAATAGGCGGGCGTGAGCGGAATCCAGATGAGTAGGCTGCCGAGCGAAAGGAATTGCGCGGGGCGATGGTGGCTGATGTCATTGCGGCCGAGAACAAAGCAGAGGAGGAACTCCGCGACTAAAACGCCCCAGGCAATTGCGACCGCAGTGGATCGCTTTTCCGAGCGCTGTGTAAGACCGAAGGGAAGCATCAGCAGAATCGCAACGATGATGAGCGACGATTCAAGCTGGCTCGCGCCGGTCGGGCCGCCAGTGTCGGGATTGACGGCGGGATAGTACTCAGGCCCGGACGCAAAGTAGATCACAATTGGAACAATCAGCAGGAGCATAAGGCCGAGGATCTTCGCTCCTCGAACGGCGAGTGTCTGACTGCTAGTGGTACTCCATTCACTGAAAAACGCAATTGCGAGCAGGAACCACAGGGCGATCATGGCGAGCGGAAAGAAAACGCGCGCGTAGCCAGACCAGTCGAGAAAGAGCTTGCCGCTGGAGTGGCCGGAGAGCCAAGAGTAAACGCCCACTCCAAGGGCAGCGGACCACACCCACAGCACTGGGCGACACCGGTTCGCCGCGGGACCGCGATCCGCTCCGTAGACCTTGAAGAGGAATCCGGCCAACGGAAGGCTGGTCCATCCGTAGAGTTCAAGGTTCATGTGCACCATGATCCAGCGGCCATAGGTCCATTCGCCGAGCAATCGATTGAGCGAGGGAAAGAGCAGAAGAATCGCAATCAATATGCCCACGGCATTTGCAAAGACAAGCCAGAACAAGGCGTGCCATGCGGCGCTGGCGACAACCTGCGGAGAAGTGCAGGGAGCGATCTTCGTTTCAGACCGATACTCGTGCATGAATCCTCCCTTCGTGCATCTCCATCAGACGGTCGCAGCGCGCGGCCAGGCCGCGATCGTGTGTGGCCATCACCAGAGTCACGCCTTCCGTGGCAACGATGTCGAGCAATAGATCGAAGACCGTGCCGCTGGTCTGTTCATCGAGTGAGCCGGTTGGCTCATCGGCCAGCAGAATCTTTGGCCGGTTCATCAGTGCGCGGCAGAGCGCGGTTCGCTGGCGCTCTCCACCTGACAGTTTCTGGATGCGATGGCCGAGCCGATCGGCCAGGCCAGTGCGTTCCGCAAGCTGGCGCAGCCGCGCCATTGCGGCGCGTCGATCAACGCCTGCGGCCACGGAGGGAATCAGGCAGTTCTCTTCCAGCGTCAGATCGGGGATAAGGTTGTGGAGCTGAAAGACGAAGCCAACCTCGTAGCGCAACAGACGCAGCAGGTCGCGGTGGCGATTGACCTCAATTCCATTGACCGACAGATGCCCGTGATCGGGCAAGTCGAGGCCGCCAAGCAAGTGCAGCAGCGTGCTCTTACCGCAGCCCGATGGCCCGCAGAGCGCAATCGTCTGGCCCTCGGCGGCCTCGAAGTCCACGCCCCTCAGCACTGAAATCGTCCCGTCGTCATAGCTCTTCCACACGCCTTCAGCGCGAAGAACGATTCGAGGCTGGTTGCTGGCTTGCTCGATCAGTTGGTTCATTCGAAGCGCAGCGCCTCCACCGCTCGGACACGCATGGCGAATGCAGCAGGATAGAGCGCACCTGCGATTCCGGTGATCACAGCCAGCAGAACCACGATCAGAAGAACGGCGGGCTGAAGAGTGACGTCAATATAACCATGAAGTGCGGGAACCAGCTTGAGCGCATAGAGCAGGCAGCTTCCGGTCACGAGCCCCATCACCGCCCCGGCTAGAGAAACAACCGCCGACTCGCCGAAGATCACGGCAGCGACCTGCATGTGAGAGAAGCCGCAGACGCGCAGAATGGCGATCTCGCGAATACGCGTAAACACCGACATGATCATGGTATTGGCAACGCCGAATCCGCCCAGCAAAAGGCCGCATCCGCCCACCGCCCAGGCCGTGGCCTTTAAGATCTTGAACTGCGAGTAGGAGCGGTTGAACTCCTCATCTTCTAGGCCAATCAAGCTGGAGAAATTCGCTTTGACAGTGCTCTTGAACAAGGCTGCATCCTCCTTGTTGCGGAGCTTGATGGTGATCACCGAGGATGTCCCTTCCTTGTGAAAGAACGCCTGCGCGGAGCTGAGCGGCATGAATACGCCGCCATCTTCAAAACCATTGGCCGTCTTCAGAATTCCGATGACGTGGAAGACTCCGTGACCAATGGGCACATGATCGCCGAGTCTTGCGCCGAGAAACTCCGCGGCCCGTTCGCCAAGAACCACATCGTCGGTGTGCTGTGCAAAGGCGAGCCGATCGCCGGCGATCCAGGCCGCCTGGCGGATGCGGGCGTCGGCGGCAGTGATGCCAAAGCAGGTGATGATCGGGTGATCGGCGCTGGAGACAATGCCGAAGAGCACAGGATCGGCATGGGCCACCATCGGCCAATGGGAGATCTCTCCCAGCGCCGTCGCCGGGACGCTGCTGAAGAAGAGATCCGAGACATTGCGCTCGAAGACAATGATCTCGCTGTCGCTCGACAAGACGCCTGAAAACATTCCGACGGCGCCTTGCAATACGGTAACCACAGTCAGCATGGCCGCGACGCTGAAGGCGACGCCGGCAACACTGATCAACGATCGGACACGATGGCAGCGAAGATTGGTTACGATCAACTTGAGAAAGATCACGGACGCGCTCCCAGGCAAACTTCGTGAGCATTCTCGGTTATCCGGATGAGCTCCTCTTGCAAGTAGTTTCGTATCTTTCCAAGGAAGAACAACTCCGGTCTCGATTTCAGAAGCTGACTCAGCGTTCTGTCTCCGAGATGAATGAAGCGGGTGAAACGCTCGACGGCGGCAGGAACCCCCATCGCGGATGCCACGTTGGGCCGATCGAGCAAGAGGTCTCGGGCAACGGTTTTTCCGGCCTCCGTCGCGCTGCCCAAGAGATCCTTCAGGTCATCGACCATCTGGTAGCCGAGACCCCAGCAGTGGGCGATCCGCTCCAGCAAATGAATCTCCCGCTCTGAAGCTCCGCCCAGCATCGCGGGGAGAACCAGCGTAAGCCGGATCAACGAGACCGTCTTGCCTCGCGCAATTCTCTCGGTCGTCTCGCGGTTGTGCGGCAGCGTGGAGTAATGCAGGTCCAGGCTCTGGCCATTCAGCAACCCATTCACGCCAAGACACTGCTCAAGGTATACGAGAGCGCGATGCTGGGTTTGCCGCGGAGATTCTGATACCGCCAGCCAACAGAGCGCGTAGGCGCGATTGATGAGCGCGAGAGCGGTGAGAATCGCTCCAGCCTCGCCGAATGCGAAGTGAACACAGGGAACTCCGCGGCGCTCATGGGCATTGTCCATGCACGGCAGATCGTCGAAGACTAGCGACGCAGTGTGGAAGTATTCCAGTGCGATGGCGAGGTTTTTAGCGGCGGCCTCTTCCAGGCCATAGGCCGCCGCCACTTGAAAGACCATCCGCGGCCTTACAAGGCTCCCTGGATTGTCAAGCACATGACGCAGTGCTTCCTCGAAAGGCGGGTCGAGCGCCGTTGGAAGCGGCAGGAAAGTCTTGAAGACATCCGCAAAAGGTGCCACTTCTGCTGACTTCATGCTGGTCGTAATGATCACTCTCTTACTGTTTCCTTTCTTTTCTCTTTGCCTGACATCACGGAAACAAGGGTGAATCCAGCGCTGGTTCCCCCATGCGGTGAACTCAAAATCAATGCATGGGTGAGACGGATGGACGGTTCTTTCGGAGAGCGGAAAAACGTCTCGTATTCATGACGATTTGTTCATTCTTGAGTATTGTTTTTGTAACTGTACCCTAGACTACTCATGGCGCATGACAAAGAAACAACCGCTGAATGACAATCCGTTCATCCGGCGGGCGTCGGAGCACAATTCGCTTCTTATGATTCCTCCTTTGACGATCAGTCAGGAGTTGGCTCGAATGGAATAGTATGCATTTATGCGGCTCTTGCTCGTTGAAGACGAAATCGATATACAGAGTTTCCTGCGGTCTTCGCTTGAAGAGGCAGGGTATCAAGTGGAAGCGGCAGCGGATGGCAAGACTGCCGAACAGCTCGCGGTCGAAGGCGAGTTCGACATCTTGATTGTCGATCTGGGACTGCCAGACCAGGACGGAATCAGTTTGATCTTGCGGCTGCGCCAGCTGGGGCTTCATGCACCAGTGCTGATCTTATCGGCGCGGCGGAGCGTCGATGACCGGGTGCGGGGCCTGGAACAAGGCGGGGACGATTATCTAACCAAACCCTTTGCGCTTGCCGAGCTGCTTGCCAGGCTTCGCAACCTTATCAAGCGAAACAGTCCGCCGGCAAGCGAGGCGACCCGACTGCGCGTCCTCGACCTTGAGCTGGACCTGCTTCGCCGCGAGGCGAGTCGATCCGGACAACTCTTGCAGCTCACGCCGCAGGAGTTTGTGTTGCTAGAGTATCTCTGCCGCAACGCGGGCCGCGTTGTAACCCGCTCCATGATTCTCGACAGAGTCTGGGGCATGCGCATCCAGCCGGACACCAACGTTGTGGACGTTCACATCTATCGATTGCGCAGCAAGGTCGATTGCCAGGGGCAGAAGCCGTTGATTCGAACACTGCGAGGCGTGGGCTATGTCCTCAAAGACCGCTAAGCCGATCCTGCATAGTGCCGCTTGGCGCATCTCGCTGTGGGCGACCCTGGCATTTGCCTGCGGAACCATGCTGGTCTTTGTCTTCCTGCACCGGTTTGTCGCCAGCGATATTCAGCGGCGCAGCGATGCATGGCTGTCCGGAGAGGTTGAAGTGCTGGGCGATGTAGCGGAGCGAACACCAAAGGACGCACTTCACGACCGCGTGGTCGCAGAGGTGGCCGAGCTGGCGGGCAGGGAAGTTCCTAACCGGGATCCCATGGCGAGCACTTCAAACGATTCGGTATTCTTCCTGCAGACCGGCTCGGACGGATCGCTCCTGCTATGGGTTGGCGCGGGAAGCGGTCTACCGAATCTGAAGGCCATTCAGACATCGAGAATTGTGCCGGATCGCCCGACAGACCTCAATGTTCAGGGGACTGCCATTCCTTTTCGCGTGGCTTCGACACGAACAGACGACGGAAGTTATATCTATCTCGGCCTGTCGGAGCGGGATGAGTTGCGGGTGCTTAGAAACCTGCGCGCGAGGTTCATCCTGCTATGGTTGGTGCTCGTTCTTCTGGGATTCGGAATTGTTTTCTATACCACACGCCGCATGCTGAGCCACGTGCGTGAGATTACCGACGCTGCTTCGAGAATCGGCCATTCCGATTTGAGCGCAAGAGTCCCAACTACGGCGCGAAGGGATGAGGTCGGCAATCTGGCGATGACGCTCAACCATATGCTCGACCGCATCGAGATTTCGATGCACCAGTTGCACACCATTACGGATTCATTGGCGCACGATCTGCGAAGCCCGTTGACGGCAATTCGCGGAAAGCTCGAAATCTCGCTTTCATCCGGTCTCCAAGGCGATCAGTCCGAGCCGATCGTCTCGGTAATCGAGGAACTGGACCGGCTGACCGATTTCCTGAATAAATCTCTGGACGTGGCCGAGGCCAAGGCGGATGCGCTCCGGCTTGCTCGCAGTGAGGTTGACCTGGACGAGCTGCTGGAAATCATGGTTGATCTCTACGAGCCCTCGATGTCGGAAATGAACATTCAGATTAATCTTGAGAGCAACGGCCCGCTCAAAATCGAGGCTGATGCCGCGCTGATCCATCGCATGATTGCCAATCTCTTCGACAATGAGCTGAAGCATCTGCCCGCAGGCTGTACGGTGAACCTGCTGCTTAAGGCCGATCAAGGCTGCGCCTCGCTCATTCTGGAGGATGACGGGCCGGGCTTCGATCGTGAGGTGCTGCTTCACCTCTTCGAGTCCAGGGTGAAGGGAAAAGGGTCGAACGGCCACGGGCTCGGCCTGGCATTCGTCGACGCGGTGATCCGCGCTCATGGCGGAGCCGTAACGGCCTGCAACCGTCAGAGCGGCGGAGCGCGGATTTCAGTAACGCTCCCACTTGCTTTCCGGCAGCGTGCCGGATCTTCCGCCCCAGTGACGCGCGGCCCACTGAAATAGGCCGGATCTGAACGGAGATCGTCTTGATGCGATCATGAGCGGAGAAGGCTTGCCGGATCAACCCTTGGCCGCCGATTTGAGCCGAAGAAAGCAGGTGTGCCGCTCAGATGCAGAGAATTCTGGATTGTCACGCCCACTGTCGGTTGGGTTGTCAGCCAGTTTTGCGTACCAAGGAACCAATTGCTGTTACCATCCCTGATTGCCGTCGCCGCGACGTTTGTGCCCACCATGCAGGATGGGGTGCCGTTCTATCCCAGAGACCAGATTCCATTTTGGCCGTAACAGCGCCCCGCCGTGGCAGTCTCGTCGCTGACATCGTTGCTGGCTGCGGTCGTCCTTTCTAGAGTATCTATTGCGGATCGGGTTCCGATGCGGACGCGGAGTCGGTATCGGTTGTCACTGCCGTCTGCTGCTGAAGACTGTATCCATCCCGCGTACGCAGGTGATACTTCTCTAGATTCTTACCTGCCAACTGCACCTTGATCGAGCGCCAGCCGCGGTTGGGGTTAGGCCGAGGATAGTAACTAAGAGTGTAGAGGTGAGCGAGATCGTTCTTGATTGAGGAGAAGGCATCTTTTTCCTGTCGCCAATTGCCTGCAAAATAGGCCTTGCCTCCGGTGACCTTGCTCATGCGTTCAAATGCGGCAGCGGAGATTGGTTCCGACTGAGCCTCGCGAGTGCTGACGATGTAGATGATGGTTCCCGTCGACTCGGCCAACTCTGCAACATCCTCGGGAGGAATTGAGCTCGCGTTGTCAGGACCGTTGGAGAAGACCACGATCGCCTTTCGCCCGCGAAACGGCGCCGCATCCTTGACGGTCAGCAAGAGTGAGTTATAAAGCGCGGCATCGTCACCGGCCACAGTACTACGCACGCCGTTAACTACCCGGAAACGGTCCGCGGTGAGCGACGCGGCGCGGCTCAGATCACGGCTATAAGAATAAAACGCAATCCGGTTGGCATCGGGCAGTGATCGCACAAATTCGGTGATGGCATCCTGAGCGAAAACAAAGCTCCGATACATGTAGTTGCTGGTGTCAAAGAGAATAAAGACGTTGGCCCCGGTTAACCCTGGAAGGTTGACACCTGCGAGGGAATGCTCTGGATTCGGATGGTCGGACTCGGGTGCTTTGGCGGTGCCAGACCCGTCGTCGAGCTTGGAGTCCGGAACGATCTTAATCGGTTCACTGGGGGCTCCATTGCTTTCTTCAAAGTTGGCAATCTTCTCCGGAATGTCGTCTTCCTTAATAATGAAGTCTTCCGGGCGAAGGCCGGAGACATAGTTTCCTTTGTTATCCGTGACTGCTACGTTGAGCTCGACCAGAACGACGTTGACGCGCAAACGGGATGGCTCGTACTGGGCCTCTGGGCGCGGCGCCGCGGCGAGGAAAAGAATGAGACCCGAAGATAGTGTGAAACGGGCGAAAAACCTCTTGGACCGAATCATGTAATTCTTGCTCCCATCCATCTCTGGAAATACCGTAGAGCGATTCTCTGATTTGCGCTCAGCCTGGGCTTGCGACGCTTGCCTGAGGGCCCCAACGTGTCCGTGGGGTTCTTGGGCAGCAGCCAGTCAAGGGATGCGGTTCGCAGACAAGGTGCTGGGGAGACTGTCAATCTGCCCAGTCGTCGCAGACGGATGCACGGAAATTCTCCCCTGCCGGAACTGATCACCTGTTTCCCGCATCGCGCGCAACAAAGCGGGCCAATCGTCGATGTCGGTGGCGAAGATGTTCGCGACCATATGCCGTGTCAGGTCGGGGACCAGAACGTTGAGCATCACTGGAGAATAGCCCATTTCATCGGCGAGACGTGCCCAGTAAAGGTTGCTGGATTCCCAGGATTCGCTAAAGAGCCGGCCATCGAACGCTCCGGAAAAAGGAAATATCCCCGTGCCGAGCAAGGTATTGGTGTTGCTTTGCGCCATTGCGGGATGGGGCGTGCCAAAGTCCTTCGAGAGACGATCAGGCGTGACGCGGGCGGGGTCTTTTTGGACGAGATCATCCAAATCCTGGCTCGCACTTCCCCAGTGATTCGCTTCTCCGGGGAACTTGCTGCGAAATTCGGATGCCAGGAAGAACGTGTCTGCAGGCAGCGTTTGAGCTACGAATGCGTTTACGCCTTCCTTGTGCTGCAAGGCTAATTCCGCCTGTTCCAACCGCGCCGAAGATAAGCGACCGGCGAGGATACCCAATACCTTTTCTCTCAATTGAGCATTGGACGCCGAAGCGATCAAGAGTTCTTCGCCGCTGCGCTGATAGAGAGCGGCGGCATGCATTTCGTCGTGGTCGACGGCCCACCATCGCGGCAGGACGGCGACGACCAAGAGCCCGGGCACCACCGCTCTCCAGATCAGGGCCTGTACTTTCTGCGGAGCAATGAAGTCCTGTTCCATTGACGCCAGCGCAAAGGGCAGATCGGCGAGCGATCCCAGCAGGAAAGCACCGCCGCCCGCAGTAACGCCGATCCCGATCGGCTCCGGTGCGCTCCAGACGCTTTCGACACCCTCCACGGAGGATGCTGAGAAGTCATGGGAGCGGACGAAAAGCGGATTGTTGTGCAAAACCTGAGCGCCCGGAGGTTCGTAGTAGGCGTAATTGAAGCCAACCAGCGTGTCCCTGAGAAATGGAGTGAGCAGGCCGCGCGCATCTTCGAGCTGGGTGGGCGAACTCTGAGAGCGAATGACCTTGGTGAGGTCGGTTCGTACCTGCAATTCAGCATGACGAGCGGTGTAGATGATCGGAGCCCAACTAGCCTTTTCGGTTCCCGTGAAGACGGGGCGGGGCATTTCGAATTCGTGCAGTTCCGCGGCAAGAGGAAGCAAGCTGTCGCCGATCGCTGCTCCGTGCGCCATCTTATCCAACCCATCGTACAGTTCGAAGAGCGTGTCAAGCGAAACCAAACGCTGGTCATCCATCACGGCACGGATCCGCCGGGCAAGTTCCTGATGCACCTGCCGGCCGTCTTGGCTGTCCTGCGGAGGGCCAGCGAGCAAATCGACCACTTGATTCTGGGAGACGTGTCTGTTGTCGCCGGCTGAGAGCAGCGCCGATTCGAGCGAGACACGGACTGCGTCAAAAAGCTGAACTGAAGACGAGATTTTGGAAAAGGGCTGAACCACGCTCTCCCATGATCGATTCAGCGCATCCTTTGGAATCTGCTCCTGGCGCGCAAGAATCTGCCATAGTCCGATGTCGGCCTGAAAAGCACCCAGGGCATTGGAGCGTAATGCAAGGTCTTTGATCTTGACGATGCGGTCTGCCGATTCGATAAAAGCAGTGATGGATGCATCGTCCAGAGCTGGAAACTCTGCGAAGATAGGAAACCAGTCGTTGAATTCGGAAAACCTGTCGGCAATCCTCTGCACCGTCTCATCGGATAACCGGCCTCCCAAAGGCCTTTCGCTGTCGATTGCGCTGAGCAGCAGATAGATTCGCAATGGATCTGCAGCGGCTTCAAGACCTGAAGAAGCTACCAATGCCTCGAGCAACTTTTCCGGGTTTTCCCATGAGCGGCCGTTTGTCGCCCATTCGCGGACGCTATTCCACTTGGACTTGCGGGTGAGGATTTCCTTCCAGACCTCCAAACTCCCCGGAACTTGAGGCTCACCGTCCGGTCGCCATTGCATACGGGTGAAGAGCACCTGAAGCCTGGAATTCTTTGGGAAGACACTTGTCGCCGCATAGGTGACGCTCGTTTCGCGGGGAGCCGACCGATAGGCACTGTAGAGGCGCCTCAGCCGGTCATTTTCAGTGAAATGGGCTTGCTGCGCTGAGCCGATACGCGATAGGGCGTCAAAATATGCTACAAGCCAACCGTGATCCCTTGAAAGCAGATGGATCACAAACTCTCCTGACGAGTTTGGGCTTGCTCCCACAAGTTCCTTCCAGGCTTGTTCCCCGCTCGCTCCGGCTGGTACCGAAACCTGACCGGAGCGAATGCAGATCCGGCTTCCATAAAAATCAAGCGATGAGGCAAACGGAAGCAGCTTCCTCAGTCCGGGCGACCGCGCCAGGGCAGACCTTGTTTGGCCATCGTTCTTGGCAAGAGCGGAATACAAGTGATCCACAGTCGGGTCGTGCAGCAGAACGTCGAGAATATCTGTCCGATACCCCGTCTTTACCGCCGAAAGCGCGATCCACGTCTTTTGGGAGAACAGGACCGGGACCTTAGTCGCAGGAAACGCAAAGGCAAACGGAGTGCCTTTCTGGAGGTCCTCTTCAAGCCTCGTGAGGGGGAAGCCAGAGTCGATGGTCAGGAATGCGCGCTTCGCGTCTTCAGTCACCAGGAAAGCGCCGTTCGGACCACAACCATCCTGAAACCTGTATCCGAGAATCCGAATTAGCTGCATTGCGTGATCACAATCCGCAACGCGGATAATGCCGTCAGAGCCGGCCAAAGACCGAAGCTCTCGCGCGAGCCGGACGTAACGATCAACAAGGATCAGGAATTCGGTCGGTTTACCTTCGTCGTAACCCCAAAGAGTAGCATTGCGAGCCAGCAGCGGAAGCACTTCGGCGGGAGAGACCTCTCGGCTGATACCGGCCATGCGCAGGAATGGCAGGAGCGGGCCCGGAATGACAGCCTCATTCACGGACGGGTAGAGCGATGCGTCTGTCGTAGCCTCTTCTTGCTGTTCGAGTGGGGGTGAGACCGCTTGAGGCGGCTCGCCGCTGCTTATAGTGCAACAGGCTCCAAAGTAAAAGAGAACCGCCGCAAATGTGTCCATGCAACGAACAGGAAAGCTCATTGCGAAAACTCCTTCCGACCTGATGGAGTCCGACTCGAATCCCTGAACGAACAAGTCGTCCGCACGAACGCACGCATATCCGGCGAGGCCGTTCTGCGATCCGTGCTGTGGTTTGGCTTACGCTTACGCCGATCTCTCAGGGTGCGGACAAGTGAATGCCGTCATCCGTCAGTGGTGCTCCTGGAGATCGCTTTGAGAAGCCTTAGGGTCTCGGCCTCGCAAGCATGACGGCGCTGATTACCCTGCTCTGAAAGGGCACGTGGGGGAACTCACGCGCGCTGGCAGACATTGTCGCAAATTCTGAATTGGATTTGCAACTTAATCTTAGGCTAC
>CAZGHZ010000046.1:0-35188 GCA_964525655.1 uncultured Occallatibacter sp. | reverse complement strand
TGCCGATGACGACAGCCGCCGCCCAAGCCCGCTATCCGCTGACCCAGGGCGTGAACCCGTGGCTGGTGACTGTCTCCGTTATGCTGCCCACCTTCATGGAGGTGCTCGACACTGCCATCGCATCGGTAGCCCTGCCATACATCGCCGGTTCGCTCTCGGCTTCGAACTCCGAGGCCACCTGGGTGCTGACCAGCTATCTGGTGGCCAACGCCGTCATTCTGCCCGCCTCCAACTGGTTTGCCCGCCGCTGGGGCCGCAAGCGCTTTCTGCTCAGTTGTGTGATTCTCTTCACCATCGCATCCTTCTTCTGCGGCGCTGCGCCCTCGCTGGGCATCATTCTTCTGGCGCGGGTCCTCCAAGGCGCGGGCGGCGGCGCGCTGCAACCTCTCTCGCAATCGATTCTGCTCGAGAGCTTTCCCATTCAGAAGCGCTCGATGTCCATGGCCGCCTATGGCCTGGGCATCGTAGTCGCCCCTGTGATCGGACCCACGCTGGGCGGCTGGCTGACAGATACCTTCAGTTGGCGCTATGCCTTCTATATCAATATTCCCGTCGGCATCCTCGCCGTCTTCATGATCTCCCGCTTTGTCCACGACCCGCCCTATATCAAGAACGCCAAAGTCGGCCCCTTCGACAACATCGGCTTCGGCCTTCTTATGGTCTGGACCGGCGCTCTGCAAATCGTGCTCGACAAGGGTCAGGAAGACGATTGGTTCGGCGCACTGTGGGTGCGCTGGGCGGTCGCTGCGCTGGTCGTTGCGCTTGTGCTCTGGATCTGGCGCTCGTGGACGAACCGCAAGGGCCTGCTCGACCTACATGTTCTGAAGGACCGCAACTTCCGCACCGGGTGTTTCTTAATCGCGATGCTGGGCATGGCCATCTATATCACCATCGCCATCCTGCCCCTCTACTATCAGGAGATCCTCGGCTACACCGCTTTCACCGCCGGCATGGTGGTCTTCCCGCGCGGCGTCGGCTCGTTTATCGGCTCGCCGGTCATCGGCATTCTCGGCTCGCGTATCGATCAGCGCAAGCTGCTCTGCGCCGGATTCACCGGCTTTGGCATCTGCGCTCTCTTTTTCGGCATGGTCAACCTCGACATCGGCCCCTACACGCTGCTGATTCCCATCACGCTGACGGGTTTCGCTCTGAGCTTCGTTTTCGTTCCCTTGGCCACGATGTCCACCGCCACCATCCCACGCGAGGAGATGGGAAACGCCACCGGCCTCTTCAACATGTTGCGCAACATCGGCGGGTCGATTGGAATTTCGATGGCCACCACGGCTCTGATCCGCCGCGCCGCTCTGCACCAGACCGAACTCGGCGCGGGGCTCGGGCCGTCGAACATGGTGTTGCAGCAAAAGTCGCACGCCATTGCCGGCTATCTGGGCCACCACATCGGCCCCAACGCCGGCGGCCCCGGCTCACTGGGATTGATGTACGGCCTGATGGAGCAGCAATCGGCGCTAATGGCCTATGTGGATGTCTTCCGCTGGACAGCGCTGCTAGCCTTCTTCTGCGCCGCAGCCGCATGGCTCTTCAAAAAGCCCGCCAAACACGCCGCCCCGCCCCCCGGCGTGCATTGAGGGCGAAGGCGCCGCTCTTAACTATTGCTTGGTAAGTCGTAATTCGGCAGCGGCCCTATCCATCTCGGCGAGATCCGGCGCGGATTTTGCATTGCACTTGACTACGATCAAAAACTTCCCAATCTCGGCAGCTATTGCCGAGGATGCTACTCCGTTGTCCGTGTAATCAAGTTGGTCAAAGACTAAGCCGGCAGCATTCGTGAAGTGCTTCCTCGATACGACCACGGCATGCTGTTCGGGACTGAATTTTTCCACACGATCTATCAAGTCCGACCCATCTCGGATGCCTCTTGAGCGGGGCGTGACGGCGTTCAATCGTACAGCGAGGACAACAACGCCGTAAGGCTCGTCTCCCTGCCTCGCGGAGAAAAGCATAAACTCGTTGGCGCTAGGTGAGCTTTGCGGAAGGTTCAGCGACTTTGTATCGTATGGCTTGAGCATTGATGGCCATGTGTAGGAAAACTTGAAATAGGAGTTCACGTAGGAGTCACCTACAATCTTGCCATCGCTCGGTGTCTGGGCAATCCCCCTTGAAGCGAGTACAAGCAAGAACACAAGAGTCAATCGTTGGATTCGCATCTGGCAGCTTTCGTCCTTTCAACGCGGCGATGCAATTTTAATTGTCATTCTGCGCCGCATCGCCAAACACCCGCACCCCCGCACCTCTTGCCGCCTCGGCCAGCTTACGGTCGAAGGTAGCCAATGTCGCGGCGTGGCGCATGGCCAGTTCAAGATAGGTGGCGTCGTAAGCGGTCAGCTTATGTCTGCGCCCAAGGTCAAGAACACGCGACTGCCGCGACGAGGGCGAAACGTCATCCGGTGTGATCGCCATCAGTGCAATATCGGAAAGATAGACTGTGGAGTCCTGCTCGGTAAGCCGCCTTGCGCGTTCAAAGACGAGCAGCGTGTTCGCGACTTCCGCGTACCATAACGCAGGAACTTGCGCTCCGGATGCACTCACTTCGTCGAATGCCAGCTGCGCAACAACGGCTTCAGCTTGATCTGCCCGGTCGATGAGCCAGGCAAGCGCCATCGACGCATCCAAAACAATGCTCACGGCCTGCCTTCCTCAATCGCCGCCCTGATTTGCTCGTGAGAGACGCCCTCGATGCGGGGATTCCTGAGCCGCTGATAGGCCGCTTCGATCTCTTCCGGAGAATGCACGGGGGTAGGCGCCGGGATAGGAACTATCTGGGCCTTGGCCTCTCCATTCACCGTAATCGTGAATCGCTCTCCGCCTTCAACCTTGCGCACGATCTCGGAGAGTTTTGTCTTAGCTTCGAAGATCCCAACCGTAGCCATTGTCTCCTCCATCGTCACTTCGCGTAAACCAACTAGTCTGTAAACTAGTTTACCATGATTCGCATTCGAATCCGGTATGATCTCACCCTGAGTTCTCAGGAACCTCAACCCGCCAGCGGCAAAAACCGCCGCATCCCTTCGTTGTAGCGCTCAATGCGCCCAGTCAGAATGTCGTAGTACCAGCCATGGACCGTCAGCCGGCCTTCCATCGCGGCACGAGCCACCGAGGGCTGGCCGCGCAGATTGAGTAGTTGCGCAACAACATTGCCGCGGATCAGCGAGGCCAGTTCGGCATGTTCGCCGTCTTCCGGGTTCAGGGGCTGCCGATGGCTGAAGGCGCCCTCGACGTGGCTTAGCCAACGCCTCGCCTTGGGCAGGCTCTCGAGATCCTTTGGGTTGAGTGCCGCCTTCATCGCGCCGCAATCCGAGTGGCCGCAGAGGATGGCGTGCTTCACCTTCAGCACCTCGATGGCGTATTCGATTGTTGCCGTCACCCCGTCCACATCCGTGCCGCCCATGGGCACCACGTTGCCGGCATTGCGCGTGATAAACAGGTCACCCGGCTGCGTTTGCAAGATCAGGTCCGGCACCACTCGCGAATCCGAGCAGGTGATGAAGAGTGTGTCGGGCGCCTGCGTCTCCGCCAACAGATGAAACTTGTCCTGCTTACCAGGAAAGACAACTGCCAAGAAGCACTTATACCCTTCGATCAGCTTGTCCAACCGCTCTTGCTGGTCCATTTTTCTGTTCGCTCTCCCTTCTTTTCCGGATTACACTGCGCCAGCACCAGCCTATCGCATCCCGGCTGCGCTATAGTTGACTCGATGTTTCCGCGCATTTCAAAAGCAATTGCTTTTCTGCTCTTGGCCGCCGCCTGCGCCCGGATAGCAGCGGCTCAGTCCCCCATCTCCGATCCGCGCAACTTCGACGCCAGCCAATTTGGAGACTACGTTAACGTCGGCCCAAACTGGCTCTTTGCCGCCGGCGACAACCCGGTTTGGGCCTCGCATGCTTTTGACGACAGTGGCTGGAAGAACATCCTCACCGACAGGCCTCTCAGCGATTACGGCATTCGCGACATTCCATACGCATGGTATCGCGTCCATATCCGCCTCCGCCCCGGCACGCACGGTCTGATGATCGGGGTAGCGGGCCTGGCTGGCAGCTACGAGGTCTACGCCAATGGCCTGCGCCTCGGCGGCAGCGGCAAGATGGTCGGGGCCACACTGCGCGCGCAGCACCAACTCGTTACCTATGGCGTCCCTGACAGCATAATTCCCGCGAGCGGCGAAATTGTCCTGGCCGTTCGCTGCGCGGTGAACCGGGGATCGTCCCAGGGCCGCGGAATGAGCACGCCTCTATTTTACGGATCAGTCTATCTGCTCAGTCAGGGATCTGCGCCGATCTTCACAAGTTATGTTGCGGCCCACATTGCCGGAGTGCCGGTGCTGCTCTGCGGTCTGGCCCTGCTCGCAAGCCTCATCGCGTTTGCTCTGTATCTCGCGCTGCAAAGCCAACTGGAATACCTGGCCATCGCTGTCTATCTGCTCCTCTCAAGCATGACGGCGGCCTTGTTGATCTGGCTCAATCTCTACTCTTTTTCCTTCCCCGTCTTCTATTTGTCTTATGTAGTACTCGGCGTAGAGACTTTTGCGCTCATCGAGTTTGTTCGCCTCGTGCTGCACCAGCCGCGCACACGGCCGTTGTTGATTCTAGAGATCGTCTCTTCCGGCGTCTTTCTTCTGTTTCCATTACGCAATTTGGGCGTCGTTTCGCCCGGGGTCAACCTGGTTGTTCTCTTTCTTCCTGTGCTGATCCTCAAAGTTGTTTTGCCTGTGCTGCTTTTCCGGGCCAGCCGCAAAGGCAACCGGGAGGCCGGTTTGCTGATGCCGGCGATCTTCATCGGAAGCTTCGCCGACTATTTGAGCTTCGTGCGCGATCTTCTCCATTACTGTTTCCACGACGCGCTGCTGCGCTTTCTGCCCTTCAGTTTTAACTTCGGCAGCTACGATGTCGATTGGTATCGCATCGGCGACTTCATCTTCGATATCGCAATCCTGATCTTTCTGGTACGGCGCACGGTGTGGATCGCCCGCGAGCGCAACCGCGCCGAGGCCGAGCTGGAAGCCGCGCGCATGGTGCAGCAAATGCTCATCCCTGACGAAATCCCCACCGTCCCGGGATTCACTCTGCAAAGCGTCTACAAGCCTGCCGGCCAGGTCGGCGGCGATTTCTTCCAGATCCTGCCGCTCCCGGGCGGCGGAGTGCTGATGGTCATCGGCGATGTGAGCGGTAAAGGCATGCCCGCGGCCATGACCGTTTCTCTGCTCGTCGGCACCGTGCGCACTCTCGCCCACTATACGCAAAGTCCCGGCGAGATCCTGGCCGCGATGAACCGTCGCTTGCTCACTCGCAGTTGCGGCGGCTTCACGACCTGCCTCGTTCTGCGCGTCGACAGGGATGGCAAGCTCACCATCGCCAACGCCGGCCATCTTTCCCCTTACCTCGCGGGCAAGGAGCTTCCACTGCAGAACGGACTTCCGCTGGGCGTCTCAGCCGATACCTCGTATATTGAATCGACCTTCCAACTGGCTCCCAGCCAGCAGCTAACGATGCTCACCGATGGCATTGTCGAAGCCCGCGACAAAAGGGGCGTTCTCTTCGGCTTTGACCGCACCGCCGCCCTTAGCGCGCAGCCCGCCGAGGCCATCGCCCACGCCGCTGAGGCTTTTGGCCAGGACGACGACATCACAGCACTGACGCTGGCCCGCACCGCCTGATTTTCACTCGGCGCGTACCACCATGAAGATTGGGTGCCCCATCCTTTCCGATTGTTTCTGCGGAAAGGGTGGGAAGCGATGAACCCTGTGCACAAAGCGCGTCCGCCGTCCGCAGGACCGCGATACACTTGAAGTTGACCTATGTTTGAAACCCTTACAGACAAACTCCAGCGCGCCTTCAAAGTCCTTCGCGGCCAGGGCACGCTCACTGAAGAGAACATCGGCGAGGCACTGGGCCTGATTCGCGTGGCCCTGCTTGAGGCCGATGTCAACCTCAACGTCGTTACAGACCTGATCGAACAGATCCGCGCGAAGGCCGTCGGCACCGAGGTTCTCACCGCGCTCTCGCCCTCCGAACAGGTCATCAAGATCGTCCGAGACGAGCTGATCGCTTTGCTCGGCAAAGACACGGCCCGCTTCAAGTTCGCCTCGCAGCCGCCGTCGGTGATTCTGATGGCCGGCCTGCAAGGCTCCGGCAAAACGACCACCGCCGGCAAGCTCGCTGCATGGCTTAAAAAGGGCGGCCACCGGCCCATGCTTGTCTCCGTCGACGTCTACCGCCCCGCCGCGCGCGAGCAACTCAAGGTCGTCGCCAAATCCGTCGAAGTCCGCCTCTACGAAGGCGACCAAAAGGGCGAAAAGCCCGGCTCAGCACTCGTCGAGCGCTTGGCTGGCGAAGCCCGCCGCGAGGCCCGCAACATGGGCTGCGACACGCTGATCGTCGACACCGCTGGCCGCCTGCACATCGACGAAGAACTGATGACGGAGATGGAGCGGCTCAAAAAACTGCTCAACCCCAGTGAAATCCTCTTCATCGCTGACGCCATGACCGGCCAGGACGCCGTCAACTCCGCCGCCGACTTCCACAAGCGCCTCGGCCTCACCGGCGTCGTGCTGACCAAGATGGATGGCGACGCGCGTGGTGGCGCGGCTCTGTCGATTCGCCACGTAACCGGCCAGCCCATCAAGTTCATCGGTGTGGGCGAGAAGCCCGACGCCTTCGAGCCCTTCCATCCCGATCGCATCGTTGGCCGCATCCTCGGCATGGGCGACATGATGTCGCTGATTGAGAAGGCCGAATCGACCCTCGACCGCAAGAAGTCAGAGGACATAGCCAAGAAAGCTTTGCTCGGCGACGGCTTCTCGCTGGAAGACTTCCGCGACCAGTTACAGCAGATCAAGAAGCTCGGGTCGATGGAATCGATTCTCAAGATGCTGCCCTCCGTCGGTCCTTTTGCTGGCCTGCAACAAGCCTCAAAGAGTGTTGACGAGAAGCAGTTCACGCGCCTCGAAGCGATCATCAACTCGATGACTCCCAAGGAGCGCCGCAATCATGAGATCATCTCCGGCTCGCGCCGCAAGCGCATCGCCAAAGGCAGCGGCACAGAGGTGCAAGACGTCAACAATCTCCTCCGCCAATACGTCCAGATGGCCAAGATGTTCAAGCAGATGGGCAAGGGCGGCCTCGGCGCCAAGATGATGCGCGGCGGCTTAGGCGCAATGGGCATGGGCGGCAAGCAACGCTTCGGGCGGTAGAATAGTCGATCAAAGGAGGGCGCGATGCGAAAGCTGACGGTCAAAAACTTCTCGGTCATCAAAGAAGCCGAGTTGGACTTCGGCAAGATCACCGTCCTCATCGGGCCGCAGTCTAGCGGGAAGAGCTTGCTTTGTAAGTTGGCTTACTTCTTTCAAAAGACGCTATTCGATCTTGCGGGAAACCATACGGTGGCTCTCCTTGATCCAAACCGTTGGGAATCATTTCTGAATGATTCTCGAAAATCTTTTTGCGCCTTTTTCCCCCCATACTCATGGGGAAAACAGAACTTCTCGATCATTTACGAAGACGGAGACTACAATCCCCAAGTCGTGCGCGCAGCCGTTCCAACAATAGATGGTACTGTGTACGACTCCGGAGACGAGCTTCGGTTGGGTTTCCGCACAGATGATTTCCGCACGACCTTTCATGACTTTGGGGAATCCTTGAAAGCGTCGATACGAGAAGTGCCCCCAAGTATCCAAAGCGCTCGCCTTCTCGAAAACACCTATCGTGCCAGTGCCCGCCTTCAAGAGCTTCAGAGCGACCCATCTTTTTCCGTTCACTCCTATGTTCCGGATACTCGATCCATCTTCTCGACAGCCAACCCCTCGTATGCTGCAACTCGCATTGGCACGGCAGATCCGGTAGTAATTGCGTTTTCCAGGCAAGTTGATTATGAATACCGCAAGAACTACTCTTCGCAAGCGAAGATTGACTGCATCAACTTGATGGATCAGGAAAGCCGCAAGATTCTCGGAGGCGAATTCGTCCAGGACGAAATGACCGGGGACATTCGATTTATGGAAAAAGATGGCCGACGGTTGCCGCTAACCGAACTCTCCTCTGGAACACGAGAACTCGTGCCGTTGCTCACGCATCTTGGCCAATATGTTTTCGACGAGAATGCGGACTTTCCTGCAATGATTGGCCTCGCCCCTTCCGGCGAACCGAAAAGCCCCTTGCCTGAAAGAATTATTTTTGTCGAGGAGCCGGAGGCGAATGTCTTCCCATCGACTCAGTACAGTCTCGTACGCTTATTCGCCTGGATGGCTGGCGATCGGAATATCAATCTCTCATGGGTCATCACCACTCACAGCCCCTACATCCTCGCAGCCTTCAACGACCTAATCAAAGCAGGATACATCGCGGCGGAGCGGCCAGACCGGTCATCTGAAATCGAGAAGGTCATCCCACGCCAATACTGGATCAAACCTGGCGATTTCGCTGCGTACGCCTTTGACGGGAAGGACGGCATTCTCCGCTCCGTCATGGACGACGAGACCAAGATGATCAATGGAGATATTCTGGACGACATCTCCAGCAATATTGCGGACGAGTTCGGCCAGCTTCTGGAGATTCAATATGGCGGATAGCGAAGCTCGCTGTATCGAATCTCTGCGCCACACCAAAGTCAAAGTCCACGACAAGGGAACCAACGTCAGCGCGGTTTTTCTAAATCCGGAAAAACGGACGGTTGAGCGCATCCGTGTTGATGGCTGCCTGGCTCCATCTGGACAAACCGCGGCCGATTTTCTGGTCTCGATGCCCAACATAGTCGATGTGATCGTTGAATTGAAGGGAACCGATCTCCGCAAGGCATTCGAGCAGGTCGAAGCAACCGTTGATTTCCTGCAACAGCGCAGGAATATACCAAGGAAGCCGCCGAATTCGGCGGTTATCGGCATTCTGATCGTCTGTGCGGAATATCCAAGCAAGAATCCTCGCATTCAGAGCAAGAGAGACTCTCTCCGCAAGAGGGGCCTTCGCGTGCTTGTTTCGACTCATAATGGGGGCGAATTCAGTTTCTCAACTTTCCTCGGGAAGCAAGCATGACCACCCTCCAGGACCAACTCGACGAGATCACCGCGAAGACACGGGAGCTTGTGCCGGCAGAGCGGCTGGCTGTCAGCGAACGCGCAGTCGAGGAGTTATTCGCTACCGGCATCGAAGAGCACATCCTGCCAGTTGGTGCACTGGCGCCGGAGTTTGAGTTATACGACGGCACTGGCCGGTTGGTGCGCTCGCAAGACATGCTCGCTCTCGGTCCGCTTGTGATCAAGTTCTTTCGCGGCCGCTGGTGCCCTTACTGCGTCACCGAGTTGGAGACCTGGCGCGATCTCTACGGCAAACTGCGCGAGCATGAGGCGCTGATGGTGGCCATCGGTCCGCAGACCGAGCGGCAAAGCGACTTCATGGCCAGCCAGCACTCGCTTCCCTTCCCTCTGCTCTCTGACCCCGGTTGCGCGCTCGCGGAAAAGTTTGGCCTTGCCTACACCGTCCCCGAATACTTGCGCGAGCATTACCTCTCCATCCTTATCAACATTCCTTTTGTGAATGGCGAGTCGAGCTGGCGGCTGCCGCTGCCTGCTACCTACGTGATCGACCGAGCTGGACGCGTAGTCTTTGCCGAGGCTCACGCCGACTTCCGCGTCCGCCCAGAACCGGAAGATGCGCTCGCCGCCGTCTTCGCCCACACCGGCCGCTAGGCTTCTACTTCCGCGCATACTGCAGATTCAGTAATCCGATCTGATAGCGACTGGCGTCCGGGTACGTGAGCGAAGCGAGGTTTGCGGGAAGCTTCTTGGGAACGAGGAGCTTCCAGGCCTCCGGGGCCTGCCAGGGATCGTAACCGGCGTCGTTCATCAGGGCGAGAGCGATGCGGAGCCGCTCCCCTAACAAGGTGTCTCCGGATCTGCTGTCTCCGGATTTGTGATCGACCACCATGCTCGTCACAATCGCAGCAGTACCGAGACCGGGGACGAATGCTCCGGCAAGCTCGCCGGCAGCCACGCCCCAAGCCGCGCGGTTCATCGCCACTTGTTTCGCGGCCTGACGCTGCAAGTTGTAGGCCACTCCATCGCCCAGCACTGCTGCCAATTGATCGTCGCTCTTCAGCCGCTCCGCAATCTGCTTCGGGACCAGCACCGCGCCATCGAGAAGATAGACCGCGCCATGCCATTTATCGTTGTCGAAGGCGTAGAAGCGGAAGTGTATTTTGGACGGGTCGTCGTCGGCCATGGCCCGCTGGTAAGCGGGCACGAGTGCCATGCCGATGCGATGCACACGCTGCTGAAGCGGCTGGTCGGCGGGAAGCGTGTGCCAGCGGCCGAGACCGATCTTGACCTCCTCGTCCTGCTCGAGTGATGCGCCATCGTCCTGGATGGCAGGGGTGCCCACGGCCTCGCTGGTTGTCGAACCGTCCCTGGCCCCGGCAGGACGGGTTTTGACCGTGGCGACCTCAAGACCTTTGACTGCTTTGAACTGGGTGGGTTTGGCAGGCATGAACCGCGCTTTGGCGGCTTCGAGGATTCCATCTTTTCCCAGTTTGCCGCTGAAATGTATCCAGGTGTTCACCGAGACATCGCTGAGGGAATTGAGGTCTTCCAGAAAAGTGAGATCGGTAAATGGCGTAATGCGGATACGATAGCCATCCGCCTCAAAGACCGCGGCGGGAGCGGGAGAGAGTATCCGTGTGATGACACCGACACCGGAGAGCTTCTGGTTCCAGTCGTCGCGAATCAGCACAATGGTTGCCTTGATCGGGCTGAATGGGCCGGGATCACTACCGGCCACCTGGACATACACGCCAACTCGCAGGGTGTCGCGCAGAGGGCTTGTGACGGAGACGGAATTCGATCCGATCAGTCCGTAGGCAGTTTCACGGGTGAGATCGAAACGGCGTCCATCGACTTCGAAACCCAGGGGCGAGTGGACGACACTGATATACCCCTCGATCGGAAAATAAGTGGGCAGGGCCAAGAGAGGAGCGGCGGAAACTGCGAGTGCGAGAGTGAAGAGGTGAAGGAAAAACCGAACGATTCTGGGCACAGAAGACTCCCTGCGATTCGATGTCGAAAGTATAGCGCAAGGCAATGCGCACGGCATGTGACGAATCAGGAGATGCGAAGGTAGGGGGCGAAGAGGCGCTCGGCGTCTTGGCGCGTGAGGCCGTGGAACAGGAAGATCTTGGATCGATTCAGTTCGCCTGAGAGGAGCTCGACGCGCTTACGGGGCAGACCAGAGAACTCGGCGAGGAAGGCAATCAAAGCCGAGTTAGCGCGGCCTTCAATGGGAGGCGCATGAACGCCGATTTTCAGTTGCGCCGCTGGGCCTTCGCCGTAGATGCCGGTGATCGCAGTCTTCTTCGCACCGGGCTGGGCGCGAACGGCCAATGTAACTCCCTCCGCAGTCGCGCGCAGCATTAGTCTCGCTCCGTTGCGGAATTGCGCGCGCCAAAGAGCGCTGTACCAACGCGGATGCGGGTCGCGCCCTCTTCGATGGCCAACGCGAAGTCGCCGCTCATGCCCATCGAGAGCACGCCAAACTCCAGCCTCGAATGCGCCGACGCCCAACGGTCACTCCACTCTCGCAAGCCGCGAAAGCAGGCGCGCGTCTCAGCTTTGGGAACATCGAAGGGCGCAATCGTCATCAGCCCGCGCATGTGCAAGTTAACTAACTCGGGCAGCCGCTCTAGTAACTCCGCGGCCTCGGTTGAGTCAGGGTCAAGGCCGGCCTTGGTCTCCTCGGAGCTGAGCTTCACCTCGATTAGAACCGGCAGCCGCTTACCCAGCTTGGACGCCGCCTCGTTGATCCGCTCGGCCAACCGCAGCGAGTCGAGCGAGTCGATTCCGTCGAATAGCTCCGCGGCACGCTGCGCCTTGTTCGATTGCAGATGACCAATCAGATTGATCTTGACGGGTTCAGTTTCGCGCTGGCGTAATGGACGGAGTTCAGCTGCCTTGCCCGCAAACTCCTGCACACGGTTTTCGCCGAAGAGCCTCAGGCCGAGCGCTGCAGCCTCGGCAACAACCGCCCCTGGGCATGTCTTCGTGACGGCCATCAATTCGACCTCAGCGCGCGAACGGCCGGCACGGCGACAGGCTTGTGCGATCTCCTCTTCCAGCCTTTCGAGATTCTCTGAGAGCGCCGTCATCGTGCTCCCGTCCGAATCTCAGTCGCCGCAACCGCATCCAAACCAGTTATGTGGACCATCATCCTGCTGATCTTCTCCAACATCTTCATGACCTTCGCCTGGTACGGCCACCTGAAGTTTCGCCAGGAGGCGCTGTGGAAGGTCATCCTCGTCAGTTGGTCGATCGCCTTGCTCGAATACTGCTTTCAAGTGCCGGCCAACCGCATCGGCGCCGCCCACTTCTCGCCCGTCCAGCTCAAGGTAATCCAGGAGATCATCACGCTGGTCGTCTTCGGCGTCTTCGTGACTTACTACTTCGGCGAGCATCTGCGCTGGAACCACGCCGCAGCCGGTGTCTGTCTGGTGGCTGCCGCCTTTTTCGTCTTCCACCCCTGGTGACTGAATGCCGGAAGGTTTCAGTGGTTTCCCAGGTTCCCAAATGCGAGGGACCTGGGTTACCCAATTCTAGTCATGCAAGCGGCAGTTGGCCCCCGCAGGTGGTCAGCTTCCGTGCTCATCGAGGAACTTCTCAGCCTCGAGCGCAGCCATGCATCCGGTGCCCGCGGCAGTGATCGCCTGGCGATAGCGCCTGTCCTGCACGTCGCCGCAGGCATAGATGCCCGGCACTGGAACGCCGTTGTGCGTGACGATCACGTTGTCCTTGGTTACGATGTAGCCCTCGTTGTCGAGATCGATCTGGCCGCCGAACATCTTTGCGTTGGGCTCGTGGCCGATGCCGAGGAAGAGGCCGTCGATCCGCAAAATGCTCTCCTCGCCCGTCGTTACATCGCGCAGTCGCAGCCCCTTCACTTCCTTCTCTTCGACGCCCAGCACCTCTTCGACGATGGTGTTTGGGCGCAGCACAATTTGCGGATGCGCCATGACGCGATCCAGCATGATCTTTGAGGCGCGAAAGGCCGAGCGCCGGTGCAGCAGCGTGACCTTGGTGGCAAAGCGCGTGAGAAAGAGCGCCTCCTCCATCGCCGAGTCGCCGCCGCCCACCACGGCAATCTCGCGGCCGCGAAAGAAAAAGCCGTCGCAAGTAGCGCAACTGGAGACGCCATGGCCGATCAGCGCCTGTTCGCTCTTGAGGCCCAGCCATCGCGCGCTGGCTCCGGATGCCACGATCAGCGTGCGCGTCAGGATCTCGCCGGCCGAGGTCTGGAGCCGAAAGGGATTCTGGCTGAGATCGACTTGGTTGAGGTGAGCCGTCTGAAAGGTCGCGCCGAAGCGCGTGGCCTGCTTCTTCATGTTGTCGATCAACTCGGGGCCTTGAATTCCTTCAGGCCAACCGGGGAAATTCTCAACCAGCGTGGTCATCGAGAGCTGGCCGCCGGGCTCGTGACCCTCCAGAAGCAGAGGGTTCATGCCTGCGCGGGCGGCATAAATGGCGGCAGTGAGTCCGGCGCAGCCGGAGCCGAGGATAACGGTCGAACGAGTCTCTGTCATGTGTCTTCCTGTGTTGATTTTAGCTCTTGCAGAGGGGGCTTGCAGACGGCAGCCCTCTTCCCGTTTATGATGAGCTTCATGGCGAATTTGACTCTTATCTACGGTCTCAGGCTGCTCCCCGAGGGCGAGGTCACCGAGATTCAAGACGCGACGCTGAAGCTGGCCAACGGCCACCAGGCTCATGTTACGATGCACGCAATTGAGGGATCGCGCGAGGAGATCGAGGCGCAGCTCAAGCGCAGCCTCGACGCATTCTTCGACTTCTACCCGGAGATCTGAAACCTCGTCTTTGCCGGATGGGCCGATGCAGTCGAAAGGGGTGCAGCGAGTGCATCGCTCTGCAACAAAACTCATTAAACCCTTTTGCTACTTAAGGACTTCAAGTTCGACGTTCCCGCGCCGATGAGCAAAACTGTAGCCGCTTTTGACTCCGCTCAGGGCCCTCGTCTGCGGATTCCAAAGCGAGCCGGCAGTTTCTGCCCGGAGCGCAGGTCATGCTCAACTCCCGCGATTTCTTGGCGAGCCGGATGGCAGCAGGGTTTCTGGCTCTATTGCTGGCTCCGGCGGCAGCTTTGGCCGGCGGACCCAAATACGTAGCAGGAGTCAGCACCTTCGACCCGGCCGCGATGGGCAAGCCGGTTCAATGGGCTGGGGGCCAGTTGAACTACTACGTCGATCAGGGTCCGCTGAGCGCTTCGGTCAACAATCAGCAAGCGACGGCGATGGTCGATGCAGCAGCAGCTCTCTGGAACGCAGTCCCGACCGCCGGAGTAGCGCTCACCGACATGGGCTCGCTGAGCGAGGACGTGAATGGAGCCAATATCGCCGTCGGCCCGGCAGACTTCGCTGTCACTGGTGAACAAACCAATCAGTTGGGCGCCATCACAGCGCCCGCCGACGTGGCGCCCTCGGCGACGGGTTTTCCGCTGGGTGTGATCTTCGACGCGGACGGCTCAGTGATCGACACCATCTTCGGGACAGGTACCGCTGAAGAGAATAGCTGCGAAAACAACGGCATCTTCTTCTGGCTGGACAACGTCAACCCGGACGCGACCATCGCACACGCGATCATCGTGCTCAACGGCCTTTGTGCGACGGACGCGGACCACCTCCAGATGATGAGCTTTCAGTTGGAGCGGGCCTTTGGGCGGGTTCTCGGCCTGGATTACTCTCAAGTCAACCCCGGCGCGCAGACCAACAGCGAGACGGGCGGTATGGATGGCTGGCCGGTAATGCAGCCCTATACCGGGCTCTGCGGCTCAAGTGGCGGCGCATGTATTCCCGATCCCGCGCAACTCCGCTGGGACGACATCGCCGCCCTCAACCGTAACTACCCCATCACCGCTGCCAACCTCACCAGCTTTCCCGGCAAGCAGATCACCGCCTCCAATACAGTCTCCATCCAAGGGACCATAAGTTTCAGGTCCGGTATGGGAATGCAGGGCGTGAACGTAGTTGCCCGCCCGCTGGATGCGAGTGGCAATCCGCTCTATCAGTACACAGTGAGCGCCGTTTCCGGCGCAAGCTTCAGCGGCAACCATGGCAACCCGGTGACAGGATGGACCGACCTGAACGGCAACCTGCTGACGATGTGGGGATCGAACAACGTCAACCTGCAGGGCTTCTTTGACTTGCGTGGAATGCCGCTGCCGTCGGGGGTGACAACCGCCGATTTTCAGATCACCTTCGAGGCGATCGATCCAGTGAATATTCTTGGCAGTTCGGTCGGGCCCTATCTCGATGGCTCGCCGGAGCCCTCGGGAAGCTTGCTGCCGATCGTTTTGCTTTCGATGGCGGCGGGCAGCGCGCAGACTCTCACTGTCAATGCGGCCGATTCGGCGATTGGCGGCTACGACGACGCAATCGGAAGCGAGGCCCAGCCGCGCATCCTCGCGCCAAGCGGTCTGTGGAGCGGGCGACTGAGCCAGATAGGTCAGACCGACTGGTTCACCTTCTCCGTTCGCGGCGGACGCACCTTCACCGTGGTCACCGAAGCTCTGGACGAAACCGGCGCGCCCACCAACCGGAAGGCCATGCCAGCCCTGGGCATCTGGGACTCCTTCGATCCCGTCGGCTCGGCGGCGGTGGGCTCGGGCTCGGGGCTGAATGGCCTGGCCATCGGCGAGAGCTGGCTGCGGGTCAGCGCATCGGCCAACGATATGGTGCGCCTCGGCATCACCGACGAGCGCGGCGACGGCCGGCCCGACTACCTCTATCAGGGCTGGGTGCTCTACGCCGATACGGTCTCGCCCCAACGGCTGCCGCTCTCCGGCGGGCCTATCGTCATTCACGGCATGGGCTTCCGGCTGACTGACACGGTCCTCGTCGGCGGCCAGCCTGCCCTGGTCACCAGCATCTCGCCCAATGAGATCACCGCCATCGTTCCCCCGTCCGTCGACCGCATCACCGGCTCGGTGGACGTGGAGGTGGACGACGCGCCCATATACTACGCCGCGGCCGTCATCTCGGGCGGCATCAGTTACGACTCAGGATCGAGCGACGCGCTCACGCTGATGAGCGCCAATGAGCCCGCAGGCACGATCCCCATCGGCGTGCCGCAGCCCTTCTCGGTGATCGCTCTCGGCCCTAATCTCAGCCCCGCCGGCAGCATCTCGGTGATTTACACGGTCACCGGCGGAACAGCGACGTTGGGCTGCAGCCAGCCAAGCTGCCCGGTCACAGCCACCGGCGACGGACGCGCCACGATGAACGTAATGGCAGTCGACGACACGTGGTCGACGGTCACCGCCTCGCTGACCAACGGCTCCACTCTGCGAGCTGAGTTCATGGGCGGAACGCCTCCGGTTCTGACCTCGCTTTCGCCCATGCTCTCGGTGGCCGCCGGGGCAACCGTCAACTGGACTGCTCAGGCGCTGACGCTGAACAACGGCATGCCCCGCAGCGGGCAGAGTGTCGCATGGCAGCTTGGGACTGGCATCGTGGCACAAGGCGGCGCTGTAACCACCAACGCCAACGGCATCGCAGCCGAAGCGCTCACGGTGGGCCCGCTCTCCGAGGGCCAGACTGCGACCTCATTGGCTTGCCTGAACGGAACCAGCCAGTGCGTCGCCTACACCGCATTTGGCGCGCGACCGGAGTACGCCACACTCCAAGCCGTCTCCGGTACGGCGCAGAGCTTGGCCGTCAGCGGAACGTCCGCCCAGATGACTCTGCGCGTGCTCGACACGGACGGCAACCCGATGGCCGGCGGCATCGTCACTCTCTATCAGGCCCTCTATGCCTGGGCGCCTCCCTGTCCCGCGCAGGGCCGCTGCACTCAGGCCGAACTGCTGACGACTCAGGCCACCACCGCAACCTCCGCCCTCGACGGAACCGTCAACTTCGCACCGGCATCGCTGCCCGGCGTAGCCACCAACATGCTTGGCCTCGCGGTCACCGGCAACACCGGCAGCGTGAACGTTGCTGTCGAGCAGCATCCATAGAGCGCGGCGTTGTGCGAGGCAGGCCGGCCTGTTATGGTGTCAGTGCTGGCAAATCACCATTGGATTGTGGAGGTTGAAGATGTCTTGGCTGACACGAAAGTTGGCTTTGATCGCCGTCCTTTTCACTGCGGTGGCAGTTTCCGCACAAACCAGAACTGTCTCGGCCGACTTTGCCAAGCCTGCTGGCCATCACAGCGCTACGCCGCTGATGACCGTCGGAGCGGGCCGCGCCAATGAAGGTCTTCGCGCCGACTGGCAGCTTCAGCTCGCCACCGTTCAAAAGGAGATCGGCTTCAAATATCTTCGCTTTCATGGCCTTCTCTGCGACGACATGGGCGTCTACACCGAGGACTCGAAAGGCAACCCGAGCTATAACTTCCAATACATCGACCAGCTCTACGACGCCATGCTTGCCCTTCACATCCGGCCCTTTGTCGAGCTCTCCTTCATGCCGGCAAAACTCGCCAGCGGCACGAGCACAGTCTTCTGGTGGAAGGCAAACAACACGCCGCCCAAAAGCATGGAGAAGTGGAACGGGCTCATCAAGGCGCTCATCGAGCATTGGCGCGAGCGCTACGGCGATGCCGAGATCGCCCAATGGTACTTTGAAGTCTGGAATGAACCCGATCTCTCCGTCTTCTGGAGCGGCACCCACGAACAGTATTTCGACCTCTACCGGAACACAGTCACTACGATCAAGTCCGTCTGCCCAGCCTGCCGTGTCGGCGGTCCGGCATCGGCTGGCGACTCACTTGAGCCGGAGTGGTTTGCCTATATCGCCAAAGAGCACCTTCCCGCCGACTTCGAATCGACCCACACCTACGCTGTGAGCCAGGGCGCGGTCGATACGGATGGCAATGCCGGCACCGTCCTCGACATCTCGGCCGAAGCCATCGTCAGGCGTGTCCGCAACTCCCGCCATCTGATCGATGCCTCCGCCACGCCCACGCTTGAGCTTCATTACACCGAGTGGAGCACCGCTTACACCCCTACCGACCCGATCCACGACCAGTACATCTCTGCGCCCTTCATCCTCGAAAAGCTGCGTGAGACGTCGAGTCTCGCCCAATCGATGTCGTATTGGACCTTCACCGACATCTTCGAAGAGAACGGCCCTCGCTTCACTCCATTCCATGGCGGCTTCGGCCTCATGAACTACCAAGGCATCCGCAAACCCTCCTACTTCGCCTACAGATTTTTGGCCGCTCTGGGCGGCACCGATCTGGTCACCAGCGATCCCCAAAGCTGGATCACCAAAAACAACGACAACTCCGTCCAGGCACTCTTCTGGAACTACACGGCCATCGCCGCGCCCGGAACCGGTCAAGCCCAGGAGGCCGATCAGGTCTTCTACAAACGCGAGCAGCCCGCCCAGCCCGCGCCCGCCACCGACCTGAAGATCACGGGCCTGCCCAATGGCGATTACGCGCTCGCCGTCTATCGCACCGGCTACATGCAGAACGACGCCTACACAAGCTATCTCCATATGGGCAGCCCAAGCCAGCTCACCCGCGCCCAGGTTGCCGCATTGCAGCAATCCGCCAGTGGCGCGCCCACTGAGACCCGCACCGTCACGATCCGCAACCATGTCTTTGAAGAGCACTTCGAGATGCATCAGAACGACGCTGTCCTCATCACCTTGACCCCCCAATAACCGCGCGCGGTCTGCCACCGACTGCCCTCATCGCGCATCTAATAGATGAGGGCATGAGACTGTGGACAATCCAACAACACAGCCGCTGGCCGGTCGCCCCCGCGTCGTGATCGTCGGCGGCGGCTTTGCAGGTCTCCATGCATCCATTGGGCTGGCACGTCTGCCGGTGGATGTCACGGTGGTGGATCGCCGGAACTACCACCTCTTCCAGCCGCTGTTGTATCAAGTTGCTCTGGCCGTGCTTTCGCCTGCCGACATCGCCCAGCCCATTCGCTCCATCCTGCGCCGCCAGCGGAACGCACAAGTCCTGATGGACGACGTGGTCGCCATCGACACCGGCGTGCGGCAGGTCAAGCTGGCCAGTGGAGCCGAGATCGCTTACGACTACCTGGTGCTGGCCACCGGGGCCACCCACTCCTACTTTGGCCACGAGGAGTGGGCGCCGCTTGCGCCGGGACTCAAGACCATTGAGGACGCTACCGAGATTCGCCGCCGCGTGCTGCTGGCCTTTGAACTGGCCGAGCGCCAGAAGGTGGAACACGGCTGGCATCCGCCGCTCAACTTTGTTGTCATCGGCGGAGGACCCACCGGCGTCGAGCTGGCCGGAGCCATCATCGACATTGCCCAGCTTTACATGCGCCATGACTTCCGTCACATCGACCCAGCCAAGGCGCGCGTGCTGTTGCTCGAGGGCTCGCCGCGCGTGCTTGCCGCCTATCCAGAAGATCTCTCTGCCAAGGCCGAGGTCGCGCTGGTCAAGCTGGGCGTCGAGGTTCACACTCACACGGAGGTCATGGGGATCGGGCCGGGCTGGGTCGAGGCTGCCGGAAAGAGAATCGATGCTGCCGTCACGCTCTGGGCTGCGGGCGTTGCCGCCTCGCCACTGGGCAAGATGCTCGGTGCCGAGCTTGATCGGCGCGGCTGCGTCATTGTCGACGACCGGCTCAATCTGCCTGAGTTGCCCAATGTCTTTGTTCTGGGCGACCTGGCTCATCTGGAACAGGATGGCCACCAGGTTCCCGGAGTGGCTCAGCCTGCCATGCAGATGGGCGATCACGTTGCGAAGATGATTGCCGCCGATCTCGCCGGCCGTCCGCGGCCCGCCTTCCGTTATTTCGACAAAGGGGACATGGCCACGATTGGACGCATGGCCGCCGTAGCCAAGGTCGAGTGGCCCTTCAAGGCCCATTGGAGCGGCTTTCCCGCCTGGATCACCTGGCTCGCGGTGCACATCTTCTTCCTGATCGGCTTCCGCAACCGGCTCTCAGTCTTTGCCGCCTGGATCTGGACCTACTTCACCTTTACGCGCGGCGCGCGGCTCATCACCGGCGATCAGCGCCTGCCCGGTTGGCAAGACCAGATCGACGCTGGACCGGCGGGAACGAAAGAGGGGATTATCGCCAAATCGCTCTAGTAAACTAATAGAGCGATGCTCGACCTGAATTTTGTCCGTGGAAACCTGGAATTCGTTGAGGAGAAGCTGCGCGCGCGCGGAGCCGATCCGGCTGCGTTGCTAGGCGATTTTCGCGCACTCGATCAGAGCCGCCGCGAGGCAATCACCACTGCCGAGCGCCTCAAGGCACGCCGCAACGAGCTGAGCCAGCAGGTGGGCGCGCTCAAGCGCGCACTTGCCGATCTCAAGGTCAAGAATATTTTCGCCTCTGGGCAGAAACTTGTTGAGACGGTATTAGGCATTTCTTCAGAAGAAGTGTCTGACTCAGGTACTCGAACCGATTTGGAATCGCAGTTTAGCCAGCTTAACTCTCAAATGGAAATGCTGATAGAAGAAACCAAACAGATCAAGGCGAAGCTAGACGAGCTCGATTCCACAGCCACCCGCCTTGACGAGCAGATGTATTCGGCTCTCTCACGGATTCCAAATCTGGTGCGCGACGAGGTTCCTGTCGGCAAATCGGAAGCCGACAACGTTACCGTGAAGCTGTGGGGTGATTTACCCACATTCGATTTCCTGCCCAAGCCGCACTGGGAGCTCGGCGAGTCTCTCGGCATCCTTGACCTGGAACGCGCAACCAAGATCAGCGGCGCACGCTTTGCCGTCTACATGGGCGCGGGAGCGCGCCTCGAACGAGCGCTGATCAGCTTCATGCTCGACTTCCATACGGAAAAGCAAGGCTACACCGAGGTCCTGCCGCCCTTCATGGTCAACTCAAAGTCGCTCTTCGGCACGGGCCAGTTGCCCAAGTTTGCCGAGGATCTCTTCCGCTGCTCCGATGCCGACGTTGAGGCCGTCACCCGCGGCGAATTCAAGGACAACGACCACTGGCTGATCCCGACCTCCGAGGTTCCGGTCACCAACCTCTACCGTGACGAGATCCTGGACGAGGCGCGTCTGCCCATCCGGCTCACAGCCTACTCGCCAAACTTCCGCTCCGAGGCCGGGGCGGCGGGCAAGGACACGCGCGGCATCATCCGCCAGCATCAGTTTCAAAAGGTCGAGATGGTCAAGTTCACGCGGCCGGAAGACTCGGACGCCGAGCACGAACGGCTCACGCGCGACGCAGAGGAGATTCTGGAGGCGCTCAACCTTCCCTATCGTCGCGTTCTGCTCTGCACGGGCGACACCAGCTTCTCCGCAGCCAAGTGCTTCGACATCGAGGTCTGGCTTCCCGGACAGCAACTCTACCGGGAAATCTCATCCTGCTCGAACTTTGAGGGATTCCAGGCTCGGCGGGCCAACATCCGCTACCGTCCGGCGCCTCAGCAGGGCAAGGCGCAGGGCGCGGCCCCAAGCCAAAGAGCCAATCCCGAATCTGGCCACCCCGGCTACGTTCCGGTTCTTTCAAGCATCAAAATCGCGTTCACCAAGCAAGCCAAGCCCGAGTTTGTCCATACAATCAACGGCAGCGGATTGGCCGTGGGACGCACCTGGCTGGCCATCGTCGAGAACTACCAGCAAGCCGACGGCTCGGTTCTGATTCCACAGGCTCTCCGGCCCTACATGGGCGGGCTGGAAAAGATTACAAGGTAAGTGAGGGTGACAAATTGCAAGCGTCAGCCTTATCCGAGTTGTCGAATGGCAAGGGCACAATGAACAAGATTCTGAAAAGCTATTTCTACTGGACCTACCCGCGCGGCAGTTACCACTACGACGTGATGGTGACGCTGATTTTGCTGTTCATCTTCGGAACGCCGTGGCTGTGGAACTACGGCGACAAGCCCTCGAACGCCGCCGGCCCTCCGCATCCGATCCAGGTCATCGGCGACGGCGGTCGCGGACTGATCATCACCGTGCAGGCCTCGGACGTGAATCTCGATCTAAACACCAAAGATTCTGATCAGGTCGTGAAGAAGGCTCTGCGCAAGGCCATCGAGCCGGTCACCGGCGACGCCGTATTCGTGAACAGTTGGCAAACCGTTCAGGATAGCCAGGGCAATTGGGCATGGAAGGTCTGGGCGCGCCGCTGACCGCGCTTTTGCCCGAACCCGCCGGTCCGCCGGCGCGTCTAACAGAGTAAGGAACCCTATGCACGCAGGAAGAAGAATTATTGTTGCCGCGTCGATCGCGATGCTGCTGCTCACGGTGCGAGCAGCCTTTGCCGCGCCGGCCGCCCCCGAGGAAAAAGAGAAAGAAAGAGTGTTGCGCCGGCTCGATGAAGCGGCCAAGAGCTTCCGCTCCACCTCGGCCGACTTCGAGTTCGATTCGGTTGAGACCGATCCGATCTATGAAAAGAACGTACAGACCGGCAAAGTCTACTTTGAGCGCCAGGGCAAAGCCTTCCAAACAGCCGCGCACATCGAAAAGGAGAATGGCAAGCCGGAGACCAAGGTATATGGCGTCTCTGGCGGCGTCTTCAAGCTCTTTGAGAGCGGCAACCTCAATCAGGTCACCACATTCAGCAAGGCGAGCAAAATCGAGGGTTACCTGATGCTCGGCTTTGGCGCCAGCGGCAAGGAACTCGAGGAGAAATGGGAGATCAAGTACCTGGGCGCGGAGACGCTGGACGGGGTGAAAACCGAGAAGCTCGAACTGGTGGCCAAAGACCCGGAGGTCCGGAAGAACGTCTCGAAAGTGACCGCCTGGATTGACCCCGAAAGAGCTGTGAGCCTGAAGCTGATTCTCAACTTTAGCGCAACCGAATATAAGGTCTGCGTCTACTTCAATATCAAGGTCAATCAGCCATTGCCCCCAGACGCCTTTACCCTCAAGACCGATAAGAACACCGTGTTCGTGCCTCGGTAGAGCGCGACGCCACCCAGCGCAAAGAGCATCGGAAAGCACTCTAGCGTGTAGCGCGCCTCGGGAGCCTCGACCGTCATCAGCAGGGCGCTGCGCAGCAGCATGTAGGCCAGCATCGAAGGCCAGAGACGCGGGCGCAGCAGCAGCCCGGCGATGCCCAAAATCAAATACAACGCGTTGAGACCGACGTAAGCCCAACTGAGTCGCGTCTCCGCGCGGTGGTGCGAATAGACCCACCAATCCAGGTCGATATTCATGTTCTCCACCCTGGGTCTGACCCACATATCGGCCACGCGGCCCAGCGGAAGCCAGAGCTGATAACGCGCCGGATGGGCGGCGATGCGCTCGTCGGCCAGCTTGCCAAAGCCTGCATCCACGTCCGGCACAATGTCCTTGGCCTCGTCTCTGTCGTTGTAGTCGGAGGCCAGCGCGGCGGTCTCTGCGTACTGCTGCGGCGAGTCGAAGGCCCAGCTGGGGAGTTTGTTCAGGTCGAGCGGCCCGCCGGGCACCATCCAATAGACATCGTATGTGCAGACGAAGTCCAGGCACCAACTCTTGATCCAGCGCTGCCAGCCGGGGTATGTCTCCTGGCCGGGGTCGTTGGCATAGCGCGGAGCCAGCGGCTCAAAGACGTGCATAACACGCCAGTTGCGCCATGTCCAGGCCACAAATGGCATCAGCGCCAGCAAGCCGCAGACGGCTGCCATGCGAAGCAACCTGGGCCGGCAAGCCGGCGCTTTATCGGCCGCGGAAACGGGCTCAGTCTTATTCGCTGCGGAAACGGACTCTGTTTTGAAAGCTCTCGACAAGGAGGGAGGCGGGGGTTTTAATTCCCGCATAAGGCCAGCAGAATGGACAGGGGCTTTAGCCCCGGAGCGACATCGCCCTCCCATTTCACCTACAATCCCGACTTCTTCCGCAGCTTGTTGAGCACCAGAGGAACGCTGATCGGGCCTCTCGCGCCGCAGTCTGATTACCATCGCCGGCGCCAGCGCCACGGCCGCCAACGCTCCGTCCGGCCGCAGCAGGGCGGCATAGGTGACCGCAAAGGTGAAGCAGAGCGCCGATCCCCACCCCGGCCGTTCACCGAAGCGCGCCGCCGACCACATCGCCAGCGCCAGCGAAAAGAGCGTAAGCGACTCGGTCAGCGGCGCGGCAGCATAGATCGCCGTAAAAGGGCAGAGCGCCGCAAGCCAGAGAGTGCAATGCGCGGCTCCGCGTCCCCAAGACGGCGAAACGACCCGCCGCGCAAAGTCGGCCAGCAGCAGGCAACCGCCAAGCTCCAGCGCAATCTGCACCCAACACGCTGGGGCATAGTTCTCCATCCCGAAGATGCGGAAGCAGAGCGCCAGAAACAGCGGATAGCCGGGCAGCCGGATCAGCGACGGCTGCAAGACTCCGTGAACATCAACGAGGCCATAGCAACGATGCAGTATCAAGTTCTTCCCGAGTTCGCCATAGACCAGCGAATCTCCGTTGACCAGGAAGTAGTGCTTCAGCATCCACAGGCGCAGCGCCAGCCCCGCCCCCAGCGCCAGGGCAGGCGAGAGCCAGGGCAGTGCACGGGCAAGTACATGTCGCCCGGTCTTCGATTGACTAGGAGAGTCAGCTTCCATACGATTCGTACTGTATAGCGTAGACCGTCTCCCCGGTTTTCGCCCATCTGGAAACGAGACTGTCCATGCCCGATAAACAGATTTTCTTCGATCCGCAACGCAAGCGCTGGAAGCGGTTGCGGCGCATTCTGGATGCGACGGCCGTTATTTCCACGATGGTTTTGGCGGCTTTCATTTTCAATGTGCTGCGCTATCAGCAGTTGCCGGAACTCCTCTTGCCCATTCCGCGGCACAACTACAAGGCGTTGCCCGAGCGTCAGCCTCTTTTGCACGGAGTGAAAGGCCAACGCCCTGCCAGGCGCAAAACCGGACGCAAACCCTCCGACATTCCCTTCAACACCGGCGAGGGCTTGCGTGCGGCCTATTATGTGCCCTACGACCAGGCCAGTTACTCCTCACTTAAGGAGCACGTCCACCAGATCGATCTGCTCTTTCCAGAATGGCTGCACGTTGACGCCCCCCAGCCGACCCTGCTGGCTATCAATACCGATAGTCATCGCGAGTTTCCGATCATCGATAGCAACGCCGTGCACGACCCCGATGAGGAGAACAAGATCAAGCGGGTCATCCAGGCTGCCAAAGAAGACACTGAGATCTTTCCCCATTTGAACAACTTCAACCCCAATACGCAAAGTTGGGACCCGGCCATCTCGGGCATCCTGGACGATCCCGGCAAGCGCGCCGCGCTGCGCGGCCAGATCGTTCGTTTCTTTGGCGCCTTCCCGGTCTATCGCGGCCTGTCGCTGGACATCGAGAATCTGGCCGACGAGGGCAGCCCGGGATATATGAGCTTCATTCGGGAGCTCTACGCCGACCTGCACCAGCGCAATTTACGGCTCTACGTCAACGCCGCGGTCTCGACCACCGACGACGACCTGCGCGGCATCGCCGCCAACTCCGACGGCGTGGTGTTGATGAACTATGACCAGCACCAGATCGAAAGCCAGCCGGGGCCCATCGCCAGCCAGGATTGGTTCGTCGGCAACCTGACCCGGGTGCTGAAGATCGTACCCAAAGAGAAGTTGGTCTGCGCCATCGCCAACTACGGCTACGACTGGGCAATGTCCATCCCGGCTCCGCCCAAAAAAGGGAGGGCCCCAAAACGTCCGGCAAAGCCCGAGGTTCTCTATACCGAAGACCTGCCGGTCTCCGAAGCCTTGCAACGCGCCGCAGATGCCGACGCCGATCTGGATCTCGACTACGAGACACTCAATCCGCACTTCGAATACATCGATGAGGACTCGAACCAGCGCCACGTGGTCTGGTTTCTCGATGGCGTCACGGTGTTGAACGAGTTGCGCGCCGCCCGCGGCCTGGGCCTGCAGACCTTCGCTCTCTGGCGCCTGGGCGAGGAAGACAGCTCGTTGTGGAGTGTCTGGGACAAGCCCAGCAGCCCGGACTCGCTGCAAGACCTGGGCTCCGTTCAACCGGGCCACGACGTAGACAACGAGGGTGATGGAGACATCATCCGAGTCACCGGCCTGCCCCAGCCCGGCAAGCGTACCGTCGAGGTCGACACCGACGAGACCGATCCGCGCAAGAAACTCATCGTCGACGAGCACATGGATATCTACCCGCGGACCTATACCATCGAGCAGTACGGCTACCACGCCAACGAAGTTGCGCTCTCCTTCGACGACGGGCCCGACCCCAAATGGACGCCCAAGATTCTCGATATTCTCCGGGACAAGGGCGTCAAGGCCGCCTTCCTGATGATCGGCGACGAGGCCGCGCAGAACGTCGGCCTTATGAAGCGCGTGGTACGAGAAGGCCACGAGATCGGCAACCACACCTACACCCATCCGGACATCAGCGAAATCACCAACCGCCAACTCGACCTCGAGATCAATCTCACCGAGCGCCTCTTCGCCAGCAAGCTCGGCATCTGGCCGCTCTACTTCCGCCCACCCTACGACATCGACGAAGAGCCGGACACCGACGACCAGGCGGCGCCGGTCGAGCGCATCCAGCAGGACGGCTATACCATCATCGGCAGCAAGCTCGACACCAACGATTGGAACGAACATCCGCACAAGACTCCGGCCGAGATCTCCAAGACCATCCTCGACCAGTTGGAAATCATGAAGACCAAGCCGCAGTTTCGCGGCTCCATCATCCTGCTCCACGACGGCGGCGGCGACCGCTCAGCCACCGTAGCCGCCCTGCCGATGCTGATCGACACGCTGCGCACACACGGCTACACCATCGTGCCCGTCTCCGCGCTGATGGGCAAGACCACGGCCGATGTGATGCCCAATTTGACTTTCCGGCAATATATTCGCGCTCTGCCTGATTCACTCGCCTTCTCCGGCATGGCCATGATCGGCAAGTTCATTGTGCTGGTCTTCTTCATGGGCGACGTTTTGATGAGCGCGCGCCTGATGCTGGTTGGCATTTTGGCGATCATCGACCGCCTGCGCCGCCCGCATCGAGCAGCCTCGGCAGGCTTCAATCCCCGTGTCGCGGTCCTCATCCCCGCCTACAACGAAGAGAAGGTCATCGTCCGCACCATTCGCTCGGTGCTCAACTCCGACTATGCCAATCTCCACATCATTGTCATCGACGACGGCTCCAGCGACCGCACCTTTGAGGTGGCTCGCCAGGCCTACGCGGCCGAAATCGCGGCTGGCCGCGTGCAGGTGCTTACCAAGCCCAACGGCGGCAAGGCCGCCGCCCTCAACTACGCCCTCGACCGCCTGACAGAAGAGATTTATGTCGGCATCGACGCCGACACCGTCATTGCTCCGGACGCCATCTCCAAGCTCATTCCGCACTTCGAAGATCTGCGCATCGGCGCTGTCGCCGGAAACGCCAAGGTCGGCAATCGCGTCAATCTTTGGACGCGCTGGCAGGCTCTGGAATACATCACCAGCCAGAACTTCGAGCGTCGGGCCTTGGATTTGTTCAACGTCGTCACTGTCGTGCCCGGCGCGATCGGCGCATGGCGCACGGGCGCTGTGAAGGCCGCCGGAGGTTATCCCATTAACACCGTCGCCGAAGACGCCGACTTGACCATGGCTCTGCTGGAACTCAGCCTGAAGGTCGTCTACGAGGATCGCGCGCTGGCATTCACCGAAGCACCCATCGATGCGAAGGGGCTGATGCGACAGCGATTCCGCTGGTCCTTTGGCACGCTACAGGCCATCTGGAAGCATCGCGCAGCCTTCGTGCGCAACAAGGCAATGGGACTCTTCGCGTTGCCCAACATTTTGATCTTTCAGATGCTTTTGCCGCTGGTCTCGCCCTTTATCGACATCATGTTCCTGGCCGGCATCATGCACTATCTCGGCGACCGCTACTTCCATCCTGAAGCGGCCTCGGCAGCCAACTTCCAAAAGCTGCTGGCCTACTTCGTCGGCTTCCTGCTGATCGACTTCATCACCTCGTCGATTGCCTTTTCGCTCGAGCGCCGCCATCCCGCCAACAAAGGCGACGGATGGCTTCTCTTCCACATCTGGCTGCAGCGCTTCGCCTATAGGCAGGTCTTCTCCATCGTGCTCTTCAAGACGCTCAAGCGCGCCATCGACGGCAAGCCCTTCAACTGGGACAAGCTCGAACGCACCGCCAAGATGAGCAAAGCAACAGAGGCGCTGACCGAAGTAACTTAATCCGGCGCACTCCATGGATGCCAGTCAGGCCGCACCTTCCCTGTATCGCTCTACCGGAAGTTAAGAATCCCTCCTAGCGACATCGGCGCTTGCCACGACCTGAGGTCGTTCCTGGGATCGGTACTGTTGCCATACGGCTATATTTAGTGGAACGCCAGAGTGCCATCGGACCAATAGGGCACTTCGATTGGCACGGTCCGCAGCGGCGGCAGCTCTTTGTTCAGTGGACTATCTGGTTTGTCAGGGTCCGGGAACCAGATTGATGTCGAAGAAATGGGTGAGTCCGGATCATCGGCGTTCAATTCAGCAGGATCTTTGATCGGCAAGAAGAACATCACGTGGCATAAATTGTGTGTATTGCCCAAATGGGTAAGGTATGCTTCTTTGGACATCATAAAGCTCATTGCCCCCGGTTCCACCGGCGGAATCTCCTTCTTCGCATACGCCTCTTGAATGCCCGCGATGCGCTCTTTTACGGAGGTAACTCCAGCGAGCGTCATTTCCGTCAGCTTACTAAAAATCGGCAGGATCGACCGCACAGCCGCTGGATTGAGGCAAATCGCCCCTTTCTGCTTCGGACTCCAGACGTCATAAAAGTCAATGCTGGCCGTCCATGCCGGCCCCGTCATGCACACAAAACCGTTTGTTCCTTTGACCGCTGTTTCCCAGCCTTTGGGCGTCAGCACCAAAACAGACGCATCCTTTGAAATGCCCTCCGGAGCAGCGCTTCGCGCCAGCGCGATTGCCGCATTCCGGTCCATTAAATACTGCGAAAGTGGCAGCATCTTCGGATAGGGCCTCTCTGCCTCCTGTGCCCGCGTGCTCACAGTCATGCTCAGCAAACTCACGAGCGCAAGCGCTCCCACTGCAACTCTGGCTGCAGTCTTTTCGATCTTTGCAAATCGCATCATGCTCCTTTTCGTTTCCTTCCTGCCGAATATGCTTCCGCAACTGGTCAAAGCTCGATGCTTAGCTTGCTTGGCGCGGAGTATTGCCCAGTGGGTTTCCACCGCCCCCGAGCACACCCCGGGGGCTCGGGCTTAAGATATTGAGGGCCGGATCGCTTGGCTGCGGACTCTGCTGCTGCTGAGACGCAGTGCAACCGAAGGTCCAAACTCAAACCCCTTCATTTGCAGTGGCTTAGAGCGTCGTTGATCTGCCGAAATTATGGGTTTCTGGATAAGTCGCGGTAAGTCGCCATGCGATGACGTTTGTTTTGGGTTAGGCGAGACAAACCAGCAGCATGCCGAACAGGTCTTTCGCGGGCTCAAGGATGGCGAGTGGCTGGGCTGGGAACCGATGTATCCCTGGACCGACCAGAAGATCCGCGTCCATGCCTTCTACTGTATGCTGGGCATCTCGCTGCTGCAACAGGTGCGCCGCTAGGCAGAGGCGGCATGGCCAGGGCTCTCTACCGAAGAACTGCTGGAACAGTTGCGCCAGATCCGGAAATTCACTTTGCTTTCCCCTCAAGGCTGCAAGGGGCCCAATCGTGTAGCCACGGTCCTGGCCAAGCAAGCGCTCACTCAGCAGCGACTGGCTCAGGTCTTGGGCCTTGAACAGCTCGGTAGCACCTCACGTGAGTACTACAGAATCGATAACCCAAGCCACCTAAGAAGAACAACTTACACCTGTCTTTTCCGACTTCGCAGTAAACTTCCGCTAGTGGCTGAACCGACAGCTTCGGCTTGCGCCTTCAAGGACGTTTGCCAAGCAGCCTGGGCGCATCCAGGCGGACGAGCAGGATGTCGTGGCTGGCCAGTTCCATCTCCATATTGTCCTTTAGATCCAATGTCTTGCCTGCCCACAGGTCCTTGCCCGTCTGCTTGCCGGCCAGACCGAGTTTGCGCAGGCTAAGGTGGAAGGGATGCGAGGAGTAGCGGTCGCTGCCAGCGTTGACCACGGCGATTGCCAACGCTCCGCCGGAGAGCTGGCGGGTCCAGACGCCAACCTCGCCGTCGGAGTAGATGTGCGCCGCCTGCTTGCCGAGCGGGTCCTGATCGATGGCGATGACGTCGCGGTTCGTGAGGATGGCCTTGATCTCCGGCTTCATGTTGGGTAGGTCGTTACCGGCCAGCAGAGGCGCGGCCAGCATTGCCCACATCGAAAAATGCGTGCGGTTTTCGGCGAGATTCATCCTGCCGTTGCCCACTTCGAGCATGTCGGGATCGTTCCAGTGGCCGGGGCTTGCGTACTTTTCAAGGCCCTCCTGCTGGTTGAGGAGCACGAACATGCGGTCCCAGTCGGGCGAGATGTCGCCGGTGGTCCTCCACAGGTTGGCGCCCACCGAGGGCCCCCACTCCCAGACCGCGTCCCAGCCATACTGGCAGAGCGAGTAGACGATGGGCCGACCGGTGGACTTCAGGGCTTTGTTCATCCTGCCGTAGGCGTCGATCATCAGGCGCATCTGGGCCGCGTGATCGGTGGGGGCTTCCTTCTGCATCACCTCGGGAATATAGCTGCAAAGGTCGTACTTGAGATAGTCGATGCCCCAGGAGGCATAGAGTTGGGCGTCCTGCTCCTCGTGGCCCAGCGAGCCTTCGTAGCCGGCGCAGGTCTTGGGTCCGGGCGAGGAGTAGATGCCGATCTTGAGTCCCTTGGAATGCACGTAGTCGGCCAGCGCCTTCATGTCGGGGAACTTGGCGTTGGCGTGCAACACGCCGTCCGCGTCGCGCTGGCCCTCCCAAGTGTCGTCGATGTTGACATAGACGTAGCCGGCGTCCTTCATGCCCGTCGCGACAAGCTGGTCTGCGGCATTCCGGATGGCCTTGTCGTCAACCCTCTGGGCAAAGTAGTTCCAACTGTTCCAGCCCATGGGCGGCGTCTGCGCCACCGACTGCGGTGGGGCCATCGGCGCCTTCGGCTCAGAAGCCTTGGGCGCGGAGGGCATTTGCGATGCTGCGGTCAGGGACGCAAGGGCAAGAGCGGCGAGGGAGAACGAAGCGATGACGTGCATGAAAGGTCCTCAATGGAATTGATTGTAGGGAGATTCTATGCTGGCGGCGCGGCCTACCGCAATTGTCGCTTTGGCCGCAAGAGGTTGCTGGAGCGGATAGCGGCCCATCCCGACAGCGAATTAGCCGCGAGCGGGCGTACTCTGGTGGAGAGAAGACTCTCATTAAGGAGTGTTGCTTCGATATGACGGCCACGGACCCGAATCTGACTGCGCTTTTTCTGGAGTTCTCCCGCAAGTACACCTTTGAACGATACTGGCCCCGCCTTCGGGAATGCGTCGAGTCACTCACCGATGAACAAATATGGTGGCGTCCCAACGAGGCCTCGAACAGCATCGGCAATCTGATCCTTCATCTGAATGGCAATGTGCGCCAGTGGCTGGTGGACTCGTTCAATCGCGACGAAGACAGACGCGACCGGCCCGCTGAGTTTGCGGCGGAGGGCGGGCTTTCTACTTCGGCGCTGCTCGAATGGCTCGGCGCTACGATGCAGGAGGCCTCAGAGGTCTTGGCGCGGCTCACTGCGGCCGACCTGCTGGCTCCCTATGAGATTCAGGGCTACCACGTGCACGGATTGGATGCGGTTTATCAGGTCGTCGAGCACTTCGCTCTGCACTATGGGCAGATTGTCTACATTGTGAAGACGCTCAATGGCGAGGATCTGGGTTTCAATCGTGAGCTGAACAAGACCGGCCGGGCTGGGTAGAGCCGTCTCTCCCCCATCTCCGGCAAAGAACGCTTGGAGATAGGGGACACCCGCCTTCATTGCGCCCACTTTCATTGTGAGCTGGACAAGACTGGCGGGGCAGCGGTCTGAAAAAATACTTAAGTATTCACTTGACAAACGAACCGAAAGGTCTAGTACTTAAGCGTGTACTTAACAAATTCCCCTTTGGAGGAGAGAAGCTCATGGAACAACGACCCGTAGTTCACAACACGTTTGTCGTCGAGCGCAACTATTCCGTCAAGCCGGAGCGTGTCTTCGCCGCCTTCGCCGATCCCGCCCAGAAACGCCGCTGGTTTGTCGAGAGCGAAAGCAATCAGGTTGAAAGTTATGAACAGGACTTTCGCGTTGGAGGCAGGGAGTTATACGCCAAGGGCGGCTTCAAAGAAGGCCATCCGCTGGCGGGTCTCTCGCTCAAGAGCGAAAACATGTACCGAGACATCGTCCCGAACCGCCGCATCATCTTCACCTCGACCATGGCCGTGGCGGACAAGTGCATCTCGGTCTCTCTGGGCACGGTAGAGCTGCTGCCGGCCGCCCAGGGCACCGACCTGATCCTCACATTTCAGAGCGCTTTTCTCGAGGGCTCCGATGGCCCCGAGATGCGCGAAGCCGGATGGCGCGGGCTGCTCGACAAGCTGGCAACGGTGCTTGAGAGCTAGAGCTGTTTTGGGAATTGTGTAGACCGAGATTTTGCAGGTCTCCCACCCATTCCGCAGAAAAACGCGGAATGGATGAGGCACGGAAGTCTATAGTAAATCCGAAAATGCTTTAGTTGCGGAGCGGGAAGGCGCGGGATCATGAAGAGAAAGAAACCGAATATCGACCGCATCTTCCACGCACTCGGCGATGCCACGCGCCGGGCGATGATGGAAAGGCTCAGCCAGGGGCCCATGTCTGTTTCGCGGTTGGCAGAGCCGTTGAAGATGACTCTTGCCGCGGTGGTTCAACATCTGCAGGTGCTGGAGGAGTGTGGCCTGGTCGAGACCGAGAAAGTGGGCAGGGTGCGCAGTTGCCGCATTGAACCCGCAGGGCTCGATGCGATGGAGCAATGGATTCGCGGTCGGCGGTCGGTGTGGGAACGCCGGTTGGACCGGCTGGGGAGTTTGCTTGGTGGCGAGGACAAGAGCAGCTAAAGAAATCTGTCGTCTTTGTGGTCCGGGGTTCGCGGTGCCCCATATCTGGCGCGATGAAACAGCACCAGATATGGGGCACAGTTTGTTGTTTTGACGCGAGCCGCTACTTCAGCGATCTCATGTCGATCACGAAGCGGTATTTCACGTCCTGCCTGAGCATTCGCTCGTAGGCTTCGTTGACCTTCTGGATGGGAATCACTTCGACGTCGGAGGTGATGTTGTGCTCTCCGCAATAGTCGAGCATCGCCTGCGTCTCTGTCATGCCGCCGATCATCGAGCCGGCCACCGAAAGGCGGCGTCCGATCAGATTGAAGATGCTGACGGCCGGGGGCTTGTCGGGCAGGCCGACCAGACACATCGTCGAGTCCTGCTTGAGCAGAGCGGTGTATGGGTCGATGGAGTGCGGTGCGGCTGCGGCGTCGATGATGAAGTCGAAGGAGTTGGCGTGAGAGTTCATGGCGTTGGCGTCCGATGAAAGCACGACCTCATCGGCTCCGAGCCGCTCCGCGTCCTCCTTTTTTCTAAGATTGGTAGTGAACAGCACAGTGTGCGCTCCGAGGGAGTGGGCAAACTTGAGCGCCATGTGGCCGAGGCCGCCCAGGCCGACGATGCCGACCTTCTTGCCGGGACCGGCCTTCCAGTGGCGCAGCGGCGAATAGGTAGTGATGCCCGCGCAGAGCAGCGGCGCGACTCCGGCCATGTCGAGATTCGCGGGAACGTGATGAGCGAAACGCTCGTCGACGACATAGTTTGACGAGTAGCCGCCCATGGTAATCGAACCGTCGACACGATCCTTTGCGGCGTATGTGAGCGTTGGGCCTTCGTCGCAGTAGTTCTCTTCGGAGCGCTTGCAGGGCGCGCAGTTGCGGCAGGAGTCGACAATGACGCCGATGGCCGCGATGCCGCCGACCTTGAATTTGCTCACGGCGCTGCCGATAGCTGTCACGCGGCCTACGATCTCGTGGCCGGGGACGAGAGGATAGATCGCGTTTCCCCACTCGTTGCGGACCATGTGCAGATCCGAGTGGCAGACGCCGCAGTAGAGGGTATCGACGACGATCTCGGCGGGGCCGGGTTCGCGGCGCGAGAAATTGTAGGGAGCCAGCGGCGACTGCGCGTTGAGCGTGCCGTAACCTTTGGATGCGGGCATTGAGAGTGTCCTTTCGGAGTGAATTCTACAACACGAAGGTTGCGTGACTGCGCGTCACGGCCGCCGCGCGCAGGCGACCCGCAGAATGCCCTGAAGATCGGGGGCGAATTCGATCTGCTCGAAGCCCGAGCGAGCGAGCAGTTCGGCAACTGCCGGCGACTGGCCGCAGCCGATTTCGAGGAGCCCGCAGCCGCCGACGTTGAGTGCGTCGAATGCGGCGGGGATGAGGCTGCGGTAGACTTCGAGGCCATCGTTTCCGGCGAAAAGCGCCATTGCAGGCTCGAAGTCGCGCACCTCGACGGAGAGCGAGGCGCGGTCGGCGTTTGGAACGTAGGGCGGATTGGAGACGACGAAGTCGAAGTGTTCGCCTGCAACCGGCGCGAGCAGATCGCCCCGGAGGAATCGGACGGCGACTCCGTTACTTTGTGCGTTTTCTTGGGCGACAACCAACGCCACGGCGGAGATGTCGATTGCGGTGATACGCGCTTGAGGCATCTTGTGGGCAAGCGCAACGGCGATGCATCCCGAGCCCGTTCCCACGTCGACGATGCGCGGCTCGCGAAAGCTCGCAGCCGTGGCAAGGAGTTTTTCAACGAGGTGCTCGGTCTCGGGGCGGGGAATCAGCACATCGCGCGTGACGCGAAAGGGCAGGCCGTAGAACTCGGTCTCGCCGGTGATGTATTGAATGGGCTCGCCCTCGCGGCGGCGTTCGAGCAACTGCGTGTAAAAGACCGCCTTGTTCGCGGGGAGTTCTTCGTCGCGATGCGTCATCAGCCAGGCTTTGTCTTTGCCGAGAAGATGAAGCAGCAGCAGCTCAGCGTCGGCGCGGGCGCGTTCGGGGTGCGGCCCTGAGTTGAGGCGCGCCGTGCCATGGAGAACGAAGCTGCCGATCGGGGCCACGGTTCATGCCACCAGGGCTGCGCCGTCGTCGCCGCCCTTCAGCTGCTCCGTCTGGTAGTGAGTGATGAGCGCATCGACGATGGGTTGCAGGCGGCCCTCCATCACCAGGTCGAGCTGGTGCAGTGTCAGGCCGATGCGGTGGTCGGTCATCCGGTTTTGCGGGAAGTTGTAAGTGCGGATCTTTTCGCTGCGGTCGCCGGTGCCCACCTGCTGCTTGCGCTCCTTGGCCAGCTCCGCAT
>CAZGHZ010000045.1:0-35378 GCA_964525655.1 uncultured Occallatibacter sp. | reverse complement strand
CCCGGATAGAATCTCCTGCATATTGTTCGGCAACTGTTCGCCACTGACGACCTGAATCCGCTTGAACTTCTCTTGCACAGGGACGTAGACCCAATCGCGGTCGTGCAGATGCACGATCGCGGACGCCGGGACAGCCGTGTAGTTCTGCTTCTCCTTGCCGAACAAAGTGGCCGTGGCGAACATCCCCGGCCGCATCATCTCGCCCGGATTGGCCACTTCAATACGGACCTTCGCTGTGCGGATATTCGGATCGAGAATCGAGCCGATGTTGCTGATCGTGCCCTTGAGAACCTTGTCCGGATAGGCGTTCAGCTTGATCTCGGTGGGTTCCCCAAGATGCACATTGGCCATGTCGGTTTCGTAGACGTCACAGACAATCCAAACGCTGGATAAGTCCGAAATAGTGAATGGGTTGGGCGTAGAATAGGCCTGCACAAACGCCGCGTTCGTCACTTCCTGATCGGTGATCACGCCGGATACCGGAGCGAAAATATCGACAATTCCCTTTGGGTTGTCGGGGTCGCTGCCGAGCAGGTGAAGATGCTCAGTGGCAGTATCGAGGGTGGTCTTGGCGTCGTCCTCGGTGTCTTGCGCGACTTCAAGGTCTCCCTGTGCTATGGCTCCGTGCTCGTACAGCACCTTCGCTCGATCCAATTGCTTGCGCGCTAAGAGCTCATCTGAGATGGCCTTGCGGTAGGCGTCGAAGCCTCCCGAAATGTCGTCGCTGCGAACACGCAGCAAAAGCTGGCCCTTCTTAACTGTGTCGCCGAGACGAGCGCGGATGTCCACAATGCGGCCGGAGGCAAGCGAAATCACCGGAACATTTCGCGCGATGTCAGGAATTACCGTGCCGGTCACGAACAATTGCGACGGGGCTTGATATTCGGTCGCTGTTACGATCGGATACAACTCCGGATGATCGACCGCGAAGAAGGAGACGTCCACTCCGGAAACCACCTTGGCCGGCGGGGGGGCCTCTTCATCTGCCTTCACCTTATCGCTCTTGCAGCCGCTGATGGCCAAAGATGCGGCCAAACCGATCAGTGCAAAGCAAAAACCGGATCTCTTGATGTTCATACGATTTCTCGCCCCCGTCGATAGCTACCGAGATTCAAGCGCACCCCGACCGTTTAGCCTTGGATGGCTAACGCATGAATGGGCTTTATGCGTGGCTATTCTGCGTCTTTCTGCGGCACCGGAGTTACGAGTAACCCCGGTGCTGCTGTTAACATGTGTCAGTCGCGATACTCCAAGTATTCTCTATTCGGTGTCAGGGTCGCATGAAGGATCCCACAATAAAACATAGTGAACGCGCCTTCAACTCGACCCACTTGCCCCCCCTTGCGGTCTTATTAGACTGAACGCCTAGAACCTGACCTTTATCGCGATTGTTGTGTTGGTCTGGTTGGTGCGCAGGTCAGGCCACCAGATAGCGCTGGTATCGCCAGGGTTGCTCGTGCCCCCGCAAGCCTGGTTGATCGTCGGCAACGGCGTTCCGTAGAATTGCCCCGAAGGGTTGCCGCCTATGCATGCGTACTGCGCTGGTGCTCCGTTGTTGCCGCCCGGAGGCGTGATGCCGCCCCGGCCAGTCCAGTAAGGCACGTCGGAGTAGCGATAGCCTTCTTCAATGGTGAACGTGATGAACTGGCTCGGCATGTAGTCCAAAGTGATGGTTCCGTCATGCATCTGCGAGCGATCGCCTGCGTTCTCGGTAAAGTACGGAGTGCCGGAGATGGCCGTGGCGCCGTTGATCGGCGGCAGAAGCGTCAGGTAACGGCCGGGATTATTCATGACTCCACCGCCTAGAGTGATCGCGTATAGGTCCTTTTTGAACCAGTAGCGGTCATAGATCATATAGCCCAGGAAGGCCTGCTTTGGTCTGCCGTTTTTCGAGTTATGGCAGTTGACGCCGCCGTTGTAGGTGTCGGTTGTTCCCATCTCCGGGGAATAGCCATGCGGGTCTATCGCACCATTCGAAGTGCCGAATGAGGCTGGTCCGCCGCCGTACTCGCATCCGGCGTCGCCTGTGACGGTAAATGCCGCTTTGTCCATGAATCTTGTCGGCTTGTCGTAGTACTTGACCTGGGCGCTATAGTCGGCGTGGATGCGCGAGCGGCCGGGGAAGCCGGCGTCGTCTTCGCCGAGACCATAGTTATTGAAGACGAAGTCCAGGTACGGCTTGGGGCGCCACAAAATCTGCCCACCGAGTCCTGGTTTGCCGTTGTAACGCGCATACGACTGCCAGCCGTTGATGATCCATGGCTCGATCTTCAGCTTCTTGGTTGGAAAATACTGGATACGGAGGCCATTGAAGAACCACGGCGTGTTCGACGAAACGAACGACGGCTGGTAGGTCCAGTTATCGAAGTTGTAGTAGCTGAAGAGGCCGATGTAGGAGACGAAGATGCCGGCGTCCACGTTCAGACCATGGGCAACATCCCAGTGATACCCGCCCCAACCCTCCGAGATGTACTTGTATGCACCGGCCAGATCCCACTGGCCACGGTTGGGGCTACCATCGTTGCGCGGGGTGGTCGTGGCGAACAGGCCGTCCATCGTAAGAATGCGTCCACGCACGTTGTTGATGCGAATGTCGCCACCAATGCTGATTTGCTCAAGCTGCCACTCGTCGGAACGAAAGCTCTCGGTTGCGCCGCCCATGGTGTCGTCTTTGGGGTGGTTATAGTCGAGGATATAGTTCGCGTCGGCGCGAAACTCAGGCGTGAAATACTTTGTGCTCATCGGGCTATCCACCGCATGGCCGTTACTGTTCAGCCAGGTCCAGTCACCATCGAAAGGCTCGCCTTTCGTGGTAGTCTGAGCGCCAATCTCCGGAGGAGCGGGAGCCGCAGCTGGCGGAGGCGCCGCAGCCTGCATGGCTGGCATCATCGAGCTGCTCGATCCGTCACCCACGGCGTTTCCTTCGGCCGAACGTAGTGCATTGGCGTCCCTCTCCGCATTGCTCGCTCCTAGTTCGGATTCAAGTTCCGCGATGCGCGCCTTCATCTCTGCAAGTTCCTTGACGACCGCGGCGCGATCGACCGTCGGCAGTACGGAGGCTGGAGTCGCTCCAGGGGTTGCAGCAGCGGAGGAAGACGCGGCGGCTCCGCCGACAGGTGCGGCGGGATCGGATTCCGCGCCTCCCAATGCTGCGATTTCCACCAAAGCCGTTTGGGAGCGCGGTGCGATTGTGGCGACTCGCGCTACAGAATTCTTCTCAGAGCCCGACTCTGCGGTCTGAGCTTGGCAGTTAAGCTGCACGACGAGCCCGCAGATTGCAGCTCCCAATACGATAGCCGCCCTGAAGTTTATTTTCATTGGTATCTGTCCTCCACGACGCCTGGCGTCGTCGGTTTAGAATGCGTTGGCTCTCAATTGAGGATGAATTCGCTTGTTGTTTTCGCACGATCATTTTCATTGTTATGCGAAGCGACATAAAGGAGCTGCAAAGAAATCGAAGTGATTTCGATAAGGTTAGGTAGCCTTGCAACTCGCAGTTTCCAATCTTCCAGTTTCGCTGCTTGTATTCCGGGCCAATGCGGGGAGCTTTGACTTATCGGTAACAATAAGGCTGATGGCGTAAAGAACCCGTAGGTGTTTTTAAGAAAGTTATGAGTAATATATGAGTGCTGAATAATGAATTCATAAACATCTGTCTTTCGGTTTCTTCTTTGGAGTGCTTGTTTGCTTGATACACCATATTTTGATCGGAGTTTGCTTGACGAGATCCGCTAGTTTTTATTTTTTCTTTATCTATTCGGCATTACCGTACTGGTTAGCGGTAGCAGTTGCTTGATAGGGATAAACAGCAACCCGTGCTCGGCATTGCAAACCACGAATTCCGGGCCAACAGCGGCGAGCAATAGATCGACGCTCTAATCGAGAGGAAAGGAACTGAGAATCGGATGTGGCTACCAAAGTTATCATTGGCTCTGCTGGCGCTGGCGCCCATCTGCCTTTGGGCGCGGGAGGCAGTTCTTCCTGGTTTACAAGTTCATCAGACGCCCGACAAGGATGGCATTTACTACACGGGGCCCGAGGTCACCGCACCCAGGCTGATTCGAACTGTATTCCTGCCGTACCCTGCTGGTATCTCCGGTAAAGAGACTCAGGGTATGACTGTGCTTGCCATGGTGATAGACGCGGACGGCATCCCAAAGCATATTCAGGTGCTGCACACGCACGGCGAAGCGTTCGATCAAATCGCAATCGCGGGAGTGAGACAGTCCAGCTTTGAGCCGGGCAAGTTGGGAGACAAGCCGGTGCCTGTCTGGATCGACGTGCGGGTTGTCTTTCGCGCCAATCGCAGTCCAGTCACCCCGCAGGTCCTTATCACCGAGAGAGATTTGCCCCCTCCGAATGGATCGCAGTTGGAGGACAAGCACCGGAGGCCTTTGTCGTACACGCCACCCTTTCCCATCCACACTGTTGACGCGGACTTTGCCGACCCATTTACGGCGCATCCCTTCGTGCAGGTGGCCACCGTCAGCGTGCTGGTAAGCGAAGAGGGCCTGCCGAAGGAGGTTCGCGTGGTGCGCGGCCTTGGGTTTGGATTGGACAAGAAGGCTGAAACGGCTGTCTGGCATTATAGGTTTCTACCAGCCACCAAGCTGGGCCATCCTATTGCCGAACGAAGAGAGGTAATGGTAAGTTTCGCCGACTTTTGATTCTTGAGCCAAGAATGATCTGAAAAGCTGTTTAAGAATGAGTTCAGACGCGGCCCCAGGACTTCATCGTCGAGCTACACCGATCGGCAGCGCGAAATGGCAGGGCATATTATCTGCCGAAGGGTAAATGGGGACTCAGGCAATTCGTGATATGCGGAAAATGTTTGGATAGTTCAGAGTTAGTTAGACTCTGGTTACCGGATGACTCACAGCGTTGAGGCTCGACTCATAATCCCTCTGTTCGAGGTTCGAATCCCTGTAGGTCCACAAGAATTGCTCAATCCCCGCGGCAAGCCGCCCGCGCCCGTTCTTGGGCAGTCAACTTCTACATCAAAGTCTCTATCGAGTCGAGGCAAGAAAGGCGCGCTCGAAGCCGCCGATCGACTTCTCGATTCGCTCCAGCGGAATCGTCAGTGATAAACGAATGTAGCCAGAGCGGCCAAAGCCCGCGCCGGGGACGGCGAGCACGCCTTCCTCTGACAGCAGCTTGCAAAATGCAATGTCGTCGGAAATGGGAGTCTTGAGGAAGATGTAAAACGCGCCCTCGGGACGCCTGACCTCATATCCAATCGCCGCAAGCGCATCGCAGAGCACATTCCGCTTATGCTCGTACGGCGAGGCGTCGATCGTCCGGTCAAGCGATTCGAGCATGACCCACTGCCAGATCGCGGGCGCGTTGATGAATCCCAGGATGCGATTGCTGAAGGCGCAGGCGCGGCGGAGATCGGCGGCGCCCTCCAGTTGCGGAGAGAGCGCAAGGTAGCCAATGCGCTCTCCGGGCAGTCCCAGCGACTTTGACCACGAGTTGCAGATCGCCGTGTTGGCAATGAGAGACGCCACCTCGGGCTGCCGCTGGCCGTCATAGACGTACGACTTATAAGGCTCGTCGCTGATCACGGTGATCGGCTGGCCGGCGCGCGCCAGAACGTCCTGTAAATCGCGTAAGACACTCTCTGGGTAGACGCGGCCCGTGGGATTATTGGGCGTGTTGAGAATAATGGCGCGGGTGCGAGGCGTGATCGCCGCCGCGATGCGCTCCACATCGGGCAGGAAGGCCTCGTCGGTCTCGACCGTGACCATCGACCCGGCGTGGTTGGCGATATAGAACTGATACTCAGAGAAGCACGGCATCAAGACGATCACTTCATCGCCGGGGTCGAGGGTTGACTTGAGAATCACGTTGCACGCGCCCGCGGAGCCGACGGTCATGAAGACGTCTTCAGCAGTGAAGTCAAGACCCGTCTCTCTTTGAAGCTTTTGCGCGACAGCCTCGCGAACCGGCGCGTAGCCTGGGTTTGGCATGTAGCCGTGCGAGCCGGGACGATTACTGGCCACGATTCGCCGCAACGAATCGAGCACTGCAGGCGGCGGCTCGACATCCGGATTGCCCAGTGAAAAATCGAAGACCGCATCGGCTCCGCGTTCGCGCTTCAGGCGCAGGCCTTCCTCGAACATGCGACGAATCCAGGAGGAGTTTTCGAGTTGCCGAGCGATAGTCTTTGCGATGGGCATTCTATGGACCTGTTAGTTCTACAGCAATTCCGGGCCGGCCACAACGCTGATACCAGCCATCTGCAAACGCGCAATCGCCGCGTCGGGATCGTTGAAGCGAAAAATCAAAATTGCCTGGTCGCCTCGCGGATAGGGAAACGCGTACATGTACTCAATGTTAATGCCGCTTCCGTCCAGCGCGCCCAAGACATCGGCCATGCCTCCGGGACGGTCGGGAACTTCAACGGCAAGAACTTCGGTCGCCTTGACAACGTGACCGTGCGCCGCGAGAATCCCTGCGGCCTTCTGCCAATCCGACACGATCATCCGCACGATGCCGAATTGCTCGGTGTCAGCCAGTGACAGCGCGCGAATATCGATGCCTTCGTCTGCCAGCAAGCGCGCAGGGGCCGCGGTATGTCCCGGTTGGTTCTCAACAAAGAGCGAGAGCTGTTGGATCTTCATGCTGTCCGCCTGTCAATGACCCGTTTTGCTTTGCCTTCACTGCGCTGGATGGAGAAGGCCTCGACCAGCGCGACCTTGACACGGATTCCGAGCACGTGATCGAGCGCGGCCTGAATTCTGCATTGCAGCCCTTGCAGTGCGCCGATCTTGTCGTTGAACATCTGCGGAGTGACCTCGACCTGGACTTCCATCTGATCGAGACCCTGCGCGCGAGTGAGAATGATCTGGTAGTGCGGCAGCGTGCCCTCGATCTCTAGCAGCGCGGCCTCAACCTGCGATGGAAAGACATTGACGCCGCGAATAATCAGCATATCGTCGCTGCGCCGACCGATGCGAGCGATGCGGCGCATCGAGCGCCCGCACTCGCAGGTGCCCGGCAACAGCCTTGTAATGTCGCGGGTACGGTATCGAATCATGGGCATCGCCCGCTTGCTCAGCGTCGTCAGGACCAGTTCGCCTTCGGTGCCGTCCGGCAGCGGAGCGCCTGTCTCGGGATCGACGATCTCCGGATAGAAGTGATCCTCAAAAATATGCAGCCCCTGATGCTGACGGCACTCGCAGCCAACGCCGGGTCCAATGATCTCCGTGAGCCCGTAAATATCAAAGGCCTCGATGTTGCTGGCACTCTCAATACGCTTGCGCATGGAATCTGTCCACGGCTCTGCGCCGAAGACACCCGCTCGAAGTGGCAGCTTCCTCAGATCGACTCCGAGTTCGACGGCGCGATCGATGAGGTGAAGAAAGTAACTTGGAGTGCAACACATCGCAGTCACGCCGAAATCCTTCATCAGCATGATCTGCCGGTCGGCATTGCCGCCTGAGGCTGGAATGACCGCCGCACCCAGCGCCTCAGCCCCATAATGCGCGCCAAGGCCGCCGGTAAAGAGGCCGTAGCCATAGGCGATCTGGATGATGTCTCCGCGATGCAGCCCGCAGCCGGCCAGGCACCGGACCAGCACCGAGGTCCACACGTCGATGTCTTCCTTGGTATAGGCGACGACGATCGGCTTGCCCGTTGTTCCACTGGAGGCATGGAGACGAACGACATCCTTCATCGGACTGGCGAATAGACCGTCAGGATAGGTGTCCCGTAGATCGGCCTTCATCGTGAAAGGCAGCGTTGCAATGTCTTCGAAGGAGCGTATGTCGCGGGGAGTGAGACCGCGCTCGGCTAGGCGCGACTGAAAGAGCTTGACCTGCTTCCAGGCTCGCGTGACCACGGCTTGCAAGCGACGCAACTGCAGATCGCGAAGCTCGGGAACCGGAAGGTAATCGGGTACGCTCGCTGGATGGCAGTCGGCTGCGGTTGATTCAAGTACTGAATTCATGATGCTCGCTCCATGGCTGGCTCGACGGCCCGCCCCATAGAAAACGATCGAAGATTTGCCTCGTGCAGCTTTTCAGGTAGATTGCGCTTGAGCGCAGCGGACCATGCCTCGACGGAAAACGGAAGATGGCGGCTCAGGACGCCCAGCAGCGCAACATTGATGCTTTTCTTGTTGGTCAACGCAGTCTCGTCGATTTGAGAGGGTTCGATAAGCGTCCCGAATTGGCGTAGCGCTGCTTCATTCACCGGAATCTGATCCACGGCAATAACAACAAGAAAATCCGCTTCGCCCTCCGGCACCATGGGGCTGAAGACGCGCTCGCCAAACCGCACATCGCTCGACACCGAGCCGCCGCGCTGGCTCATGCCGTGCAACTCGCTCTTCTTTACGTCGAGTCCAGAATTGAAGGCAACGTCGGCCAGAATATCGGAGGCCTTGAGAACGCCCTGCCCGCCCAGTCCTGCAATCACTACATTAGTTGGCCGGCTGCTCATTGCACCTCTCATGCTCGCGGATCGCGCGGGTCGCCAGCAGACAGTCGCGCCGCGCGATCACGACGGAAAGCTCCGGCTTGGCCAGGCACGCTTGGATCAACTCCTGAAACTTCGCCAGATCGTGCGTCGGATCGATCACATGCACATTGCGCACTCCAAGCGAGCGCGCCAGATCCTCAAAGACGACTTTGCCAGTCTTCTCGTGAGCCAATGTCCGGCCAGTTCCCGGATGCTCCTGCATGCCGGTCATGGCCGTGGTTCCGTTGTCGAGGATCAACACCACGTGGCCCGACGCCGGCGGGTTGTAAACCATCTCGACCAGGCCGGTGATCCCGCTGTGCACAAAGGTGCTGTCGCCGATGACGCTGACCACGCGTTTCGCATCTTCAGGCGGCAAAACATGACGGAAACCGAGGCCAACGCCGATCGCCGCGCCCATGCACACCAGCGTGTCCATTGCTTCGAACGGCGGCAGCACACCCAGTGAATAGCAGCCGATGTCGCCAGCGACGATACAGTCCAGATCACGCAGCACCGTGTAGACGCTGCGATGCGGGCAGCCTGGGCAGAGCGCAGGCGGCTTGCCCGGAACAGGCTTGGCCTCTGGCGAACAATCGCCAATGAGAATGCGGCGTACGCGGTTTGCGTTGAGCTCGCCGAAGCGGAAGATCTCCGGCTTGCCCTCGACCGCGATGCCCGCGGTCCGCGCAGCTTCCACTAGATATGGATCACCCTCCTCGATCACCAAGCAGCGCTCGACGCTTGCGGCGAAGGCTCTCATGCGCGCGAGCGGCACCGGATAAGTCACGCCCAGTTTCAAGACGCTGGCCTCTGGCGCTGCTTCGCGCACATGCTGGAAGGAGATCCCCGAAGTGATAATGCCAAGTTGTTTCGATCCTGCGATAAGCTGGTTCGGCCCCTCAGCGTCGTTCCACTCGGCAATCTCCGCAAGCGTCTTGCGCAGCCGCCGATGCGCAGGCTTGGCGTAGGCGGGAATCCTCACGCGCGATGGATAATCGTGCTCGAAGTGTGCCGGTCGTGGCTCGTGAATCGCATGGGTTCCGCGCCGGACGATCGTCTTCGAGTGGCAGACCCGCGTCGTCATGCGCAGCAGCACGGGCACCTGCCAGCGCTCCGAGATCTCGATCGCCCGCAGCGTAAACTCGTAGGCCTCCTGAGAGTCCGAGGGTTCGATCATCGGCACGCCGGCAGCCAGCGCATAGCGGCGATTGTCCTGCTCATTCTGGCTTGAGGCCATTCCCGGATCATCGGCTGAGACCACGATCAGCGCGCCGTCAAGTCTTGTATACGCCACGGTAAACAGCGGGTCGGCTGCGACGTTCAGCCCGACGTGCTTCATGGTCACCAGAGCGCGCGCCCCGGCAAAGGCCACGCCGATGCCAACCTCAAGAGCTACCTTTTCGTTGGGAGACCACTGGGCTCTTCCGCCCAGAGTTTCAAAGGTTTCCAAGATCTCGGTCGAGGGAGTTCCTGGATAGCCGGTGCCGAGTGCGACCCCGGCGTCGAAGGCGGCCAATGCAACTGCTTCGTCACCGCTCAGCAGGGCCGGCGCATGGTGTTGCTGAAGAGAATCCAAGGTGAATCCTGTGGCTTTTGAGTCTTGAATCCAGTGTACACCTAAGCCGAATTCCAGTGCCTCGCCCCGAGCGTCACAGTCACCTTATCCCATCTCGACTTCGACATGATTCTCGGCTACCAATTCTTCCGCCGGAATGAAGTTCCCGTCGAATTGCTTGCCGTTGAGAAGCATCCTTTTTACGCCCTTTTGCACCCCAGCCGGGTTCCGGACTTCCACAGAGACTCTCTTTCCGCGGAAGACGCGAGTTACTTTGAATGCCTTCCAGGCTGAAGGAATGCATGGATTGATTCTGAGGCCGCCATACTCCGGTTGAACTCCGAGAATGTACTGGGTGGCCGCGTAGTAAGACCACGCCGCCGAGCCGCTCAGCCACGGCACGCGCGAGGCGCCGAATCGAGGACTGTACTTGCTATGAGTGAATTGGCAGTAGACGTAGGGTTCGATCTGGCGAATCTCGGCGCGCGTGTTATAGGCGGCGGGCAGATAGGCCCTGAAATACACGTAGGCCAAGTCGCCGTGGCCAAGCAGCGTCTCCGCGATCACGGCCCACCCCTGAGTATGGGTGAAGATGCTGCCGTTCTCTTTCAATCCGGCATTGAACAGCGCCGCCCGCATGACGTGAAAGTCCGTCTCGATGTAGGGCGGGTCGCAGATCATTAGGCCGTACTCGGTGTTCAGGTGCTCGCGCACCGACTGCATCGTCTGGGCGGCACGGTCTGGGCTCGCATGGCCGCTGATCAATGCCCAGGACTGCGGGTTGAGGAAGATCTTGCCCTCAGCGCTTTCCTTTGAGCCAAACTTGAAGCCGTCTTCGCGATAGGCGCGCAGATACCACTCTCCATCCCAGGCATCGTGCTCCAGGTGGCTGTCTAACTTCGCTAACTCATCCTTTGCCCAACACTCTTCTTCCGGGGCAACCATGATCCGGCAAATCTCCAGATAGACCTTGAGTGCGTAGCGAAGCTGGAAGGCCACGAAAGTCGTCTCGCCCTTCTGGCCCAGACGAATGCAATCGTTCCAATCTGCCGAGAGGCCACAGGGTAAACCATGCGCGCCTGAGCGCTCCAGGTTGAACTCGATCGCGCGCCTCATGTGGCCCAGAACACTGTCTTCTCCGTTGTCGGCGTATGGCAAAGTCTTGTTATAGAAAGATAAGTCGCCAGTTTCTTTCACATAAGCCGGAATAGCATTGAAGAGCCACAAGCAGTCGTCCGAGCGGTACTCTTCTTCGAGCGGAGCCTTCTCCTGCCCCGGATGGTGATCGAATTGACGCACCACGGGCATAGCTCCACCCGTCGAGGCCTGCCCGGTAATCATCAATTCCAGCCGCTGGCCGGCCTCTTCGGGAATCGTGTGCATGACTCCGAGCATGTCCTGGACCGTGTCCCGGAAACCAAGCCCATCGCGCTCACCCGCATAAATCAAGCTAGCCGCGCGCGACCAGGCATAGGTAATCAAGCAATTGAATGGACCCCACATGTTGAGCGTGCTATTCAACTCGGCGTCGGGTGTCTCGACGGCAAGTCCCGCGATGCGTCCATGCCAGTAGCTCTTGAGCCTGGCAAGCTCTTCGCTGACCTTCGCCATACTCGCAAATTCAGCGACAGCCGCCTTTCCTTCCTCGCGGGCTCGGCCAATGCCCATCAGGACGAGGAACTCCTTCGTCTCTCCGGGCGCGAGGCTGATCCTAGCTTGCAAGGTTCCGCAAGCGTTGTCGCCGACAGCAAGAGAGTTAGTGCATTTTCCCTGCTCGACGACTTGAGGATTGCCATAACCGCGATAAGTTCCTATGAATGCAATGCGATCGGTGTCATAGCCGGTGATCTTGGCGCCAACCAACGCCTGGAAGGTATGCCGCCCTTGATCCTTCTCGGCAAAGTTATCCGGCATCGATGGAATATTGACGTTGGTTCCGTGATCGATGATGTGATCCTCAACCTCCATTTTCACGGTGTGTTGCGTGTATTGAAGATTGATGAGGTCGTCCACCGCCGACCAGTTTCCCGCATACTCCACGTAAGTAAAAGCGCTCAATTCGCGGGGCTTTTCGCTCAGATTGGTGAGCTTCACATGCCAGCACTCGAAGTTCTTCCCCAGCGGAACAAAGTAAGTGGTTTCGGATGCTATGCCGTCGTACTCCGACGAGATAACCGTGTAAGCGCTTCCGTGGCGGCAAACAGACTTGTACTTATCGAGCGGCTTGCCGACCGGCTGCCACGATGCGGACCAGTAGTCCTTGCTCTCATGGTCGTGCAGGTAAATGTAGCGGCCCGGCTGGTCCATCGGCACCGCATTGAATCGGAGCCGCATGAAGCGCCCAATGGCGGCCGATTTATAGAAACTGTATCCGCCGGCATTATTGGTAATAATTGCGCCATATTCGGTCGAACCTAGATAATTGCTCCATGACTTGGGCGTATCGGGCCGGGTGATTACATATTCCTTGTTTGCATCGTCAAAATAGCCGAATTGCATAGGAATGCCTTTCTCTTCTTATCTTGAATTCTCACTGGAAACAACGAGCAGTTCGGGGGAGTCCCTCGAACTGCATCGTTCAGATCTGCTCTGGCTTCTGCATCGCCTGGATTCAGGGGATTGCCACCGCTTCACCCTTCGCCTGCCTGACCTGCAACTCGCCCTGGAGCTTCTTCATCCTGGCTTCATTGAGCGGATAGAAGACGAGACCCAGACCGGTCAGCAGGAACCCGGCAGCAGGAATAACGGTGAAGAGGAGTAGAATGCCCTGCAACGCATGTGGCGTCTGAGCAACACTGGCCTGATATCCAAACTGCGCGAGCAGCCAGACAGCCACCGGTCCGCCGATGGCCCAACCGAGTTTGTTCGACATGCCCGCCGCCGAGAAGACCAGCCCTGTTGCCCGCCGTCCGGTGCGCCACTCGGAGTAATCGGCGGAGTCGGCAAACATAGCCCAGAGCACAGCCGAGGTCGGTCCAGTTACCGCACTATAAAGCACCTGAAACACGAACATCAGCATCACTTGTTCCGGCCTTACCCAGTAAGAAACAACGAGGAAGACCGAACCCAGCACAGCCAGGCCGATATACGTAGCCTTTCTTCCGGCGAACTTGGTGACATGCTGAATCACGATCGTGCCCAGCAGTGACATCAGCGTGCCAGCCACCATGAAGGAGGCGGCCAGCTTTTCGTTGCCCACGTAGTACTGGAAGTAATAGAGAATAGCTCCACTGCGGATGGCAACCGAGCAAACTGTGAGTGTTCCGACAAAGAAGAGAATGAGCCACGGGCCATTACTCACCAGGTCGGATAGATCTCTTCCCAGAGAAGTCTTCTGCGGCGCCGGCTGAACTCGCTCCTTCGTTAGCGCAAAGGTCAGGAAGAAGAGCGCGGTTGCCGCAACGGCATAGATGCCCATCGTAATTTGATAGCCGTGTGCCTTGGCTGCGGCCAGTAACACCCCACCCATCTCCGGCTTAACTCGTCCGAAGTAATCCACCAGATAGAGCGTCGAATACTGAACTACCAGCCCAGCCCCAAATGCAAAGGCAAACCGGTACGATGATGCGCTCGTGCGTTCCTGCGAATCGGGCGAGATCACACCCATCAACGCAGAATATGGGATGTTGATTGCCGAGTACACCATCATCATCAGACACAAAGTAATGTAAGCGTAGATCAGCTTTCCATTAGGGCTGAAACCGGGAGTGGTAAAGGTCAGCACGCTGATGATGCCAAAGGGGATCGCAAACCAAAGCAGATAGGGACGAAATTTGCCCCAGCGCGTCTTCGTCCTATCTCCCAGCACTCCCATGGACAAGTCAAATGCCATATCGAGAAAACGCGTCAGCAGAAGCAATGCCGCCAGCTTCTGCAAGAGCTTGCGTTCCAACGCTGCATCGGGGGTATAGAAAAAGACATCGGTATAGAACTTACCTTGGAAATAAATAAAGGTCATCCAAAACAGATTCGATGCCGCGTCTCCGAGGGCATAGCCCGTCTTCTCGGCAAACGTCAATTTCTGGGTCTTTGCTTCCATTAATCGTGCCCTCTCTCGTTCCCCGAACTTCTAAATCAAAGGCCGCGATGAGTTACGGTCTTGGATTGCTCACTCTTCATTGCGGCAATTCTGTATGAAGTACCTCAATTCCCGGCAACAAAGGTCCCCTCAAAACCTGTAAACCACGCCGAAGGCCGCGCGCGCATTCTGGCGCATATGCGGCGAGTAGCCCAGCTTGTTCGGATCCTGGACGAACGCCGAGGCAATATCGTCGCCCGTCAAGCGGAGACCGAGGTGCGGATTCAGTTTGTAATCCAAACCGCCGCCCGCTCCTCCAGCAAGCGAGACCTTTGGGATCGTGCTATCGCCGGCAGTATGTTCTCCGCCAATCAGCACGTGAGCAAAGCCCTCGACACGCTCAAAGAGACTCACGTGGAACTCAGGGCCAAACAAAACCATTTGCACCGTCGGATTGCCGGGATTGCTCGCATCGTAGGTGTAGGCGTAGTGGCCGCCATCGGCGGTCAGGCCAAAGTACTTGCCAAAATTGCGAGTCACGGATGCGTTCACACCAAGCAAACCGTTCTCCGACTGGTTCACTTGGTTGAGACTGGTGTAACCGGCTCCTGCGAAGACCTTCCATTTGTAGGAAGCGTCAGCCTTCTCGGGGCGGGCGGGACGATCTGGGGCTACCTGGCTTGTGGATGCCATCGGCATCAAGACGGCCGAAACCAAGGCCAAAACTGCAATCAAGAACTTCCTCTTCAATTTGGGACTCTCCTTAACGCCATGATGTGTCCATTCATCCGCCCTGGGGGACCGGCCCCGTCGAGCGGGCATCAAAACCTGATTCGGATACCTTTGGACAATCCTCATCTAGACTATCCTCTCCGGCCCTGTTCAATGAAGTCCTGGCCACTGCCCTCTGCCAGATTCCTGTTGACGACTTTGGACCTGGACCTCTTCGGATGGCTGCAACAGCTTTCCGGAATTCTCCGTCATCGTCACGGCAACTCCTTTGAGAAGATAATGCCCGATCACCTCGGGACGTGCCCAATCAAGCTCCCAGCCGTCCTCAATGGCCACGACCGTATAATCTCCTGGAGCCACATCGCGCAGAGAGAAGCTTCCGTCCGAGTCAGACTGGTCGCGGCGAAACTTGTCGCCGTGCGCCTCCGGATTTCGCGGGACAAGCACGATCATCGCCCCTGGCAGCGCTTTGCCGTTCTTCTTCGCAAAGCCCTCGACTCGCGCCTCGCCCAGGCTCACCGTCGCTTCAATCTGCACCGGTTTGTCTTTGACGGTGAAGTCATTGCCATCCAAGACCTTCTTGCCGGCGAAAATCGAACTGACCGAGAGAGTTTTCCCGGGGCTTTGGACCATGAGTTCCCAGGCTCCTGGAAACACCGCGTCGAAGGTAAACGCGCCTTTTACACAGTTCGCTTGCCTCGGAGCGTGCTCTTGCGCATCGTCGAGGGAAACAAGATATACGCTCAGATTCTCCGGGAGGACGAAGAAGTTGGTTGCCCGCAGGGTTCCGGAAACAGTCACGGTTGGCGTGCCTTGGCTGGGGTCGATCTGCTGGCTGGCGGTCGCGTCGAGTTCCACGATGCGTGGCGGGTCGCCCTGCGTCAACTGGTAATGACCAGGCGAGACGCCTGTGAATTCCATCAGCATCGTTTCCCCACCTGGGAAGAATCCGGTGCCACCTGTGGCTAACGGGGTTCCGAAGACCGATTGCTGCAGCTTTGGGCTAGCAAGCGACTGGTCCTGCTTTAATGCTGTGGGAACGAGAAGATGCAGGGCCGGAACGGCATGGAGGCTGATGCTGGCCTCCTCGCGGCCGCCGCCAGCCAGCTTGATCTCGGTTGCCGAAGGCTCGTCGGTGGTCGAATCGAAGAAGGTCACCGGGTAAGCCACATCGAGCATCGCCGCGGGAACATTCTCCGACCGCGTTAGCTCTCTGGCAGCCGACCGATGCAGCGCGTACCAGGGCTCCGCTTCGACCGCCAGCAGGTATTCCCCGGCCGCCAAGCCGTTGAACTCGTAAGCACCTGTATCGTCGGCAATCGCCTCACTGGCTTGCATGATTCGTGCGCTTGGATTGTGATTGTGGGGCTTGACAAAGAGCATCACTTTGGCGCCCTCGACCGGATCGCCGCTCTCGCCGGTTATCACGCCGTGCAGCGTCGCGCCGGGTACGAGCTTGAAGACGAGTCCGGTAGTCTCCTGGCCTTCGCCGGTCACAATCGCCGAGTTGTATCCCTCATCGTGCTGGTCGTAGAAGGCTGTAAGGAAGCCCCGCTTCGAAGCAGTCAGCGGATACTTACCCTCTGCAAGTCCCGCCAACTCGAAGCGCCCCTCACTGTCTGTCTCCGCCGACTCGACTGTCTGGTTGTTATCGGTGGCGAGTACGGCCACGGTCGCTCGGCGCACGGGCTCTCCGCTGATGGCATTCACGACAGTCCCGGCGATGCGATAGCCGGTTGTGGACGCGGGCTGAGTTGACCGCGGCGACGCCTGGTTTTGCGCGTGTACAAAAGCTGCCGTCGTGAACAGCAGAGCGATGGCGCAGATCTCCAGGATCAGATGCATTCTCATCGCTCGGGAACCTCCAGCATGAGATTGGTCGTCGTCCCAGCGGTCAGCGTCACTGCTTGGCCTGGCTTGGGCAGCGCTGCGATCGCTTCGGGGTTCCGGTACTCCAGCCTCACGGGACGGTCGAAGATGTAAACGTGATAATTCCCCGGCGTCAGGCCTTCCATCGTGAGCGTCGGGCCGGAAGAGGCGTGCATGTTCACTGGCGGAATATCGGTGGTCGTATCGAAGTCGGGAACCACATAGACGGTGTAAAAAGGCTCGTCTCCGGGCAGGAACTCGGAGAGCGCCGGGGGCAGAGTCAGAGCCAGCTTGGCACAGTCGTCGCGCAGGGTCAGCTCCATCGGCGGCGGCGAAGCGCCCAGAGCAACGTTCAGCGGCTCACGGGCCAGGTTGATGCCTCCTGCCGAGAATGAATCCACACACAGGCTGCGGTCGTTGACTTCGGTGCTGATCCAATGGATGCCAAGTGGAGAAAGCTGCATTTCTAGCAAGTCTTGTCCCGCGCCTTCAGAAGGCATGAAGGTGCTGAGGTCGCCCACGGGTGAATCACCTACATCGGAGGCTGTCACTGTAACCAGATCTTGCAGTCCCTTGCTGGCATTCGCGTCCGATTGCGCCGGATGCACAAAGTTTCGTTGCACTCGCAGTTGAATCGCGGGGCGGAGTATGGTGGTCAGCGGAATGTGCAGGCTATTCACTGCATTTTCAGCGAGCGTGAACTCCACATACCCCGAGAGATTCCGGAGGTCGAGAGCGGTTCCGGCAACAGTCCCTGGAAAAGGAGAGTTTGACATTTCCGAAACTACTTCAACAAGGAGTGAATAAGTCCCTTCCGGAAGATTGAGCTGAAATGTGCGTGTCGCCTGGTCGAAATCTCCGATATACGCCAGCTTGTGTCCCGCGGCATCCATCACCGTAACAGCGCCCACCGATCCCAACCACACCGGAGCATCCGACCGACTTTGGCCGAAGAGCTTTCCATTCGGCAACATAGCCGTCGCCTTCACACTGTAAAACGGCTCCAATGTCAATTGCAGATTAGCCTCGGCCTGCTGCCCCGCAGCAAGCCGGATACGCGTTGCTTCCGAAAACTCCCGCGCCTCGGGGTAGAAGACGCTCGGGTAGCCTTGATGCAAGACTTTGGCACCGGGTGCAACTGCGGTCACCGCGGGTCCACTCTCCAGCGTTGGTTGCGTGCAGAGCACATAGATCCCGGCGGGCAGATTGGCGAAGCGATAGGCTCCCTCGCCGTTGGTGCTCGTAGTTCCGTTCTGCGTCCAGACTGCGCGGCCATTGCGAATGATCTGCCTGAGCAGCGTGATCTGAATCCCTTGCGCCGGGTCGCCGGCCGAGAGTTCCACGTGGCCGTGAATCGCCGAGGTGGGGGTGAGCGCGAAGTCGAGATCCGGCATCTCAGCCGCCACCAGCACATTGTGCGCCGGACCTTGGCCCTGGTAGCCGACATCTTCGGTTGCATAAGGGCGGTCTTGGAAGCCCGGTCTGCGAATCTGGATGATCTGCGGCCCCACAGGCACGCCAGAGAGCTCAAAGCGGCCCTCGCCGTCGGTCAGCGCGCCTGTTTCGGCGTTGCCCTCGATCCGCACCAACGTCCGCGGCAGAGGCTCGCCGGTGGCTGCATTCCTCACCACTCCGTGCACCGTTGCCAGCACGCTTGCCGCAGAGTTCTCGGCTGTGGCCTGCGGCTCCTGCACCGGCGGTCGCGTCGGCGGCGGCAGATCCGGTTGTTGCTGCGGTTGACTCGGCGTCACCGACACGACCAGCAGAACCGCGCCGCAAACGGCGCGCAATGTCATCGACAAACAACCCGACCGCGGTCTCAGCATTCCGCAAGCACGTTCATTGGTTTGAAGTGGGCCCACTCAACATTGTGACGTTTTCCAGCCGGGAATGGAATCCGAGGCTCACACTCTCGACCAGAAATGCTCTTCCGAACAGGCGCGCAAGCGCTCGGCGGCGCCCTCCGGCGTGATGTCGCGCTGGGGCATGGCCAGCATCTCAAAGCCCACCATGAACTTGCGCACCGTAGCCGAGCGCAGCAGCGGCGGATAAAAGTGCGCGTGAAAGTGAACCTCCGGATGCGGCTGCCGGTCTGTGGGCGACTGGTGAAGGCCCATCGTATACGGAAAGCTGGTCTCGAAGAGGCTGTCGAAGCGGGTAGTCAGCCGTTTTAGCGCGTCGGCCAGCGCGTCCCGCTCGTCGCCGTTCATTTCGGGCAGCGCGCCCAGGTGACGGCGGCTGACCAGCATCACTTCAAAAGGCCAGACGGCCCACCATGGAACAAGGGCTACAAAGTACTCGTTCTCGAAGACTACGCGTTCCCTGGCTGCCTCTTCGGCGGCAAGGATCTCGCAAAGCAGGCAATGGCCGGTGAGGGACAGGTGTTCGCGCTGGGCCTTGGCCTCGATGGCAGGCTCGTCGGGAATGAAGCCCGTAGCCCAGATCTGCCCGTGCGGATGCGGATTGCTGGCCCCCATCATCGCCCCGCGGTTCTCGAAGATCTGCACGTACTCGATCCAGTCGATGCCGCCCAGTTCCTCGTACTCCCGCGTCCAGGCATCCACTACGAAGCGAAGCTCGGGCCGGGTCATGCGGGCCAGCGTCAGGCTGTGGTCGGGATGGTAGCAGAGCACCTTGCACTTGCCGCGCGCAGGCTCGGCCTTGAGCAAGGGCAAAAGCTGCGGCCCGATTTCCGAGGGAGAATCCGGCAACAGGGCGGCGTAATCGTTTACAAAAGAGAAAATTCCTTCATAGGGTGGATTCACGGCCCCGCCAGCCCGTTTGTTTCCGGGACAAAGATAGCAATCCGGGTCGTAAGCAACCGCCGAGGGAGCCGCCTTCTGGCCCACCTCGCCTTGCCAGGGGCGCTGCGTGCGGTGGGGCGAAACCAGCACCCACGACTGCCGCAGAGGATTCCACCGACGGTGGGGATACAGGGCTTTCCTGTCCATGCTTTCTCCGAAAATGGAACTCTCCGAATTCAGCAGCCGTCAATCTCTGACAACTGAACGAGGATAGTTCTACCATAGACGCTGCAACCAGATCCGGAAACCCGCTTCAGGGGTTCTTCAAGAGAGGTCAGGAATGCTTTCGGCAGAACTCGTTGTCAAGCTGCAGGATCAAGAGACTCGGGCGGGCCACCAGATGACGGACGGATCGCCGAATTCAACATCGGACTCCGGGTGGCTTGACCTGGTCGTCCGCCAGCATCTCGCCAACTTTGAGCTGTGGCATATCGAGGACGAGGCCCGAGCTCCCGGCGCTACAGACGCCGCGCTGGCAGGGGTAAAGCGGCGAGTGGATCGAACCAACCAGCGCCGCAACGACCTGGCCGAGGAGCTGGACCGAGCATTGCTCGCCTGGCTGGAGCCAAAGGGACTCCCAAATCCGGCGGCGGCGTTACATTCCGAGTCGCCCGGCCTGATGATCGACCGGCTTTCGATTCTGTCGTTGAAGATCTATCACACCCGCGAAGAGGCCGAGCGGGCCGATGCGCCCGACGGCCACGCCCGGCGCAACCTCGACCGGTTCGCCATTCTCGAGGAGCAGCGCGCCGATCTAGCCTCCTGCCTGGACGCCCTGTGGCGCGAAACGCTGGCAGGGACACGGCGCTTTAAGCTCTACCGCCAGTTGAAGATGTACAACGATCCGACTCTCAACCCGGTCATCTACAGGGTGCCGGTTCCAGCCAAATCCACGGTTGAATAACGCCCGCCTTAAGGCCCGTCTTGACGTGAGCCGGGGTTGTGCGTATAAAGAGGGCCTGAGCAGCGCAATCTTCAGAGACGTAATTTCCGCCGGCGGCGACCCGGCTCAACCGGCTCTGAGTTTGTGCAAACTCGCGTAAAACTCATGATGCAAGAGGCCCGATCTGTGGCGTACGACCGAAAAAAGGAACCTCAGCCGTCAGGCAAGTCCGGCGGCCACTCAGCCGCTGGCGTGGGACAGGCCTTCCAGCACTACCAGGCAGCCGTGCAACTGCTGCAGCAAGGCAAGTACGACAAGGCCCTGGCCGCCTTCGACAAGCTGCTCCCGGCGGCGCCACCCGAACTCAAGGATCGCTGCAGGATGTATATCAGCACCTGCCAAAGGCAGTTGGAAAAGCACAACCTGACATTTCTCACACCCGAAGAGCACTACGACTACGCCATCTCGCAGTTGAATACCGGCTACTACGAGGAGGCTCGCGAGCAGTTCTCCGCGATCCTGGCGACCTATCCCAGCGCCGATTACGCTCTCTATGGGCTGGCCATTCTCGATGCGATCACCGGGCGCACCCAGGACTGCCTCAACAGCCTCGCCCAAGCCATCGAGCTGAACCCCAGGAACCGGCTCCAGGCCCGTGCCGACAACGACTTCCAAAGCATGGCGGACGATCCGCGATTTACTGAGTTGTTGTACCCCGAGGTTCCTTGAGGCCTCCCGTGACTACTACCTGCATTCCTCAATTCTTCCCTGAGCACTTCCCACAGCCAACTGGGGTTCTTGAGGCTTTGAATCTTCTTCGTCCATTGCGGGTAGTAGCTATCGGGGGCGGCACAGGCCTCTCGACGCTACTGCGCGGATTGCGGAGCCATGTAACGTCCGCCAACGATCCCGCTGCTGAAGCCGGCCTGATTGCCGATCTGGCCGCGATCGTCACCGTCACCGACGACGGGGGCTCGTCGGGCCGTCTGCGCAAAGGCTTCAACATGCTCCCCCCTGGTGACCTGCGCAACTGCATGCTGGCACTCAGTGAAGAGGAGGATCTGCTGGCCCAGCTCTTCGCCCATCGCTTTCGCAAGGGCGATTCCCTCAAAGGCCACAACTTCGGCAATCTCTTTGTTGCCGCCCTCACTGAAATCACGGGCGACTTCGCCCATGCCATCCAACTGGCCTCGAAGATCCTGGCCACGCGCGGGCGCATCTACCCGGTGACGACGGCCAACGCCACGCTTGTGGCGCGTATGGACGATGGTTCACTGGTACGAGGTGAGACAAGCATCACCGCCAGCCGCAGACATATTACGGAGCTGATGCTCGATCCGCCCGATGCCGCTCCCCTGCCTGAAACGCTGGAGGCCATTGAGCGCGCCGACCTGATCACAGTCGGGCCCGGCTCGCTTTACACTTCGCTTATCACCAATCTTCTGGTGCGGGATATTCCCTCCGCGCTGGCCCGCGCACACGGCGTACGGGTCTATATCTGCAACCTGATGACCCAGGCCAACGAGAGCCTTGGACTCTCCGCCTCACAGCACATCGAGCGCATCTACGAGCACACCCGCGAGCCGATCTTCGATTACGCCCTGGTGAATACAACTGCCTTTTCTTCAGAGACGCTGGCCCGCTATGCCGCCCAAGGAGCGTCGCCCATCCAGGCCGACATCGAGCGCATCGAAGCGATGGGCGTGCGCTGCATCGCCGGCAACTTCGCTAGTGAAGAGAATGTGGTGCGCCACGCCGCCGGCCGTGTCGCTGGAGCGCTGTTTGCTCTGGGTGGCACTTCTCTTGCGAGCCGGGCCTGAGTTTTTCGTTTTCCACTCCGTCACACCGTGCGGTAAAGTGGATAGGCGTGCGGACTGAGGTCTGCGCGATTTGCAGGAGGAAAGATGAGCAAGACCCGAGTTCTGATCGCGTTGGGCTGCTGTGGTTTCGCATTGGCTCTTGTCGCCTTGGCGCAGAGTGTTAGGAAGCCCGGATTATGGGAGATGACCACCGACATGACCTGGCAGCAATCGCCCATGCCTAACGGCATGGCCATGCCCGGCGGCGGTCCGCATACGATGGAGGTTTGCCTCACCCAGGCCATGATTGACAAATACGGCGCCCCGTTGCCGCAAAACCGCGACTGCCAGGCCTCAAACGTGGTGATTAGAGCCAACGGCATGACTGCCGACTGGGTATGCACCGGCAGAATGTCCGGCAAAGGTACCGTTGAGTCATCGTGGGCCATTCCCGATCGAGCCAAAGGCAAGGTTCACTTCGTCGGAACCATTCCGATGGGACCCAACTCGAAAACCATCGAATACACCATCGAGTCAACATCCGTCTTCAAAGGCTCCGATTGCGGCAGCGTAAAGCCACTGGCCATGCCGGACAAGTAACGCCAAGACCATCGAACGGCGGCCAAGACAGAACAAATGCCGAGTCCCTTCCACTCGTGTACACCCGGAGGAGAGGACCGTCAAAATCGCAGATTATCTCCTTTAACTTCCTCTTATCCTGCGACCAGTCCATTGTCTTTCAGCAACGATTCAGATTCCGCAATTGACTATAAGAAAAACCATGGCGCCGCCTGCGCAGTTGCGGAGGTGCGTGACCGAAAGTCCATGGCAAAAGGAGAGATCGTGCGGACAATGCGATTCCACATCGTGCTTGGCTGTTGGTTGATCGCCGGAGCGGTGCCTTCCGGAGCTCAGACTCAATCGCAGAAGATCACTACCCGAAGGGCAGGCCTTTGGGAGATAACCACCACGATCACTTGGCAGCGGTCGCCATTTGAGCCGGGGAAGGTAAAGGGAATCGCGGATGGCGACAAGCACACCAAACTCGTCTGCCTCAGTCAGGAGATGATCGATAGCTACGGTGCATTGCTACCTCAGTCGCGCGGTGATTGCCATATAGAAAACAAGGTGATGCGGCCGGGCGGCATCACTGCCGATTGGGTATGCACCGGCAAGATCAACGGAAAAGGAGAGTTGGCAACCAACTGGATCGATCTGGAACATGCCACCGGAAAGCTCCACTTCTGGGGGACCTTTCAGGGAGGGCCCGATACATTTCCAATCGAGTGGACAACCGAATCCAGTTCAGTCTTCAAGAGCGAAGACTGCGGCAATATGAGGCCGAGCCCCGTTCCACCAAATACTCAGCACTGAGGCCGCCATCCAGCGGGTACCCACATCTCGATTCCGGCATGTGGGGCCATCATGCCTCCACGGTCCGCTTCAATTGCCCGCAGGCGGCGAAGATGTCGCGGCCTCTGGGCTTGCGGACATAGGCCGGAATGCCGTGATCGGCCAAGGCGCGGCGAAAGGCCTCCACGGCCTCAGGCTTTGGTGTGGCGTAGGAGATGCCAGGACCGGGGTTCCAGGCAATCAGGTTCATCTTGGCGGGCAGGCCGCTTCGGCGAACGAGACGGGCAGCTTCAACCGCGTGTTCTGGCCGGTCAGTGATTCCTCCCAGCATGACGTACTCAAACGTCACCCGCTCACGCGGGCGGAGTTGGACCCGCCGCACCGCATCCACAACCGCCTCGATAGGCCACTTACGGTTGACGGGCATGATCTCGCTCCGGATCGCGTCATTCGGCGCGTTCAGGCTGATGGCCAGCTTCGGCCGGAATTCGGCAGGCTCCTTGGCAAAGCGCTCAATGCCGGGCACGATTCCCGAGGTGGAGACTGTCATGCGCCGCGGGCTCAGCCCAACCTCCTTCACCAACAGCCGCACCGCGGCCATGAAGTTGTCGTAGTTCAAAAAGGGCTCGCCCATGCCCATGAAAACCAGGTTCACGCGATCACGGCCCACCTCGACGCCGTGACGGTCAAGTACGGCAGCCACCTGCCCGGCAATTTCGCCGGCAGTCAAGTTACGCTGCAAGCCCAGTTTGGCCGTCAGGCAGAACTGGCAGTTGACGGCGCAGCCCACCTGGCTGGAGACGCAGATGGTGGCCCGCTGCCTGCGGTCGCCCACCTCGCCCGTCTCCGGATCGCTGCCGTCGCCGGCTTCGCCGTCGTCGCCTTCCGGCATCCAGACGGCCTCCACGGTCATGCCGTCGCCACTCTGGCCCTGAACCAGGTAGCGCTCCGTGCCATCCGCAGACTCAAAGACCTGCACGATTCCCGGACGGCCCACCGTCCAGCCCTCGGCGGCCATCCGCTTCCGGATCAGTTTAGTTAAAGTGGTAATCTCATTTAATTCGGCAATTCGTTGATGATAAATAGCTTCTATTAACTGATCTCCACGCCATCCCGGCTCGCCTTCCTGAACCATCAATGATCTCAGCGTCTCGGAATCAAGCCCAAAAAGCTGCTTCCTCAATGATGCCGAGGCTAGGTCTCCGATCTGACTGACAGGGCCGTCTAAGTGAACGAATTGGTCCGAATTCTCTGTCACAGCTGGGCTCAGAATAGAGCATTTCACCGGCTCTATACAGCCTGGCATTCAGTCGTCGATGCGGCTGCGGCCCAAATGCAATAGCCATCAGAAAGACCGGCCCGCGCCGCCCTGCCCCGCATTGACCTACAATCGAATTCACTGGGGGATAATGAACACCGAGCGCAACCTTCGCCGCACCTTGCTGCCGAGCGGCCTGATCGTTCTCACTGAGCGCATGGAACATATGCGTTCGGTGGCCATGGGTGTGTGGATCAAATCCGGCTCCCGCTGCGAGCCGGCTGAAACCAACGGAATCTCCCACTTCGTCGAGCACATGCTCTTCAAAGGCACCCGCTCCCGCTCTGCTCAGATCATTGCCCGCGAGATGGATTCGATCGGCGGCAACTTGGACGCCTTTACCGGCAAGGAGAGCATCTGCTTCAACGTCAAGTCGCTAGCCGAGCACGTGCCGATCGCTCTCGATGTGCTGGCCGACCTGGTGCTGAATCCGATCTTCGACCTGCCCGACATCGAGCGTGAACGCGGAGTGATCCTCGAGGAGATCAAGATCGACGAGGACAACCCGGAGGTGCTGGTTCACGAACTCTTCACGCAGGCTTTCTGGAAGGACCATCCCCTCGGCTGGCCAATTCTCGGCACCACGAAGACGGTAGCGAAGCTCGACCAACAGAGCCTCGTCTCCTACCATGGCGAACGTTTTCAGGGCGGCAACATGGTTTTCTCGGCGGCCGGCAACTTAGAGCACGACCAATTCGTCGAGGCTGTGGCAGGCAAGTTCTTTACACTGGCCAGCGGTGCGCCACTGAATGAACTGCCAGCCCCTGAGGCCAGCGCGCGGATTGTGCTGCGAAACAAGAAGGCTCTGGAGCAGGTGCAGCTCTGCATGGGCGTTCCTGCGCCGCCAATTACCGACGAGAACCGCTATGCCGCGCTGATTCTGAATACAGTCCTGGGCGGCGGCATGAGTTCGCGCCTCTTTCAGACCGTCCGCGAGGAGCGGGGCATGGCCTATTCCATCTACTCCGACCTCAGTCCCTATCGCGATACCGGAACCCTCCTGGTCTATGCCGGTACCTCGACGGGCAAAGCCCTGGATGTGGTGGACTTGATCTTGGAGGAGTTCCGCAAGCTGAAGGAGTCTCCGCTGCCCGCCGAGGAACTGAACCGAGCCAAGGATCAGCTCAAGGGAAATATGCTGATGGGGCTGGAGAGTTCGAATGCGCGCATGGCCAACCTCGCCCGCCAGGAGATGTATTTCCGCGAGTTTATGACGGTCGACGAGATCATCGCCCGCATCGACGAAGTGGATGCAAGCCAGGTTCAGGCCATGGCCCAGCGACTCTTTGATCCAAAACGCATCGCCGTCACTCTGCTTGGCCGCATGGATGGCGTCAAGCTGAAGCATTCCCGGCTGGCGTGCTGAAGACGAGTGGTCAGTGAACAGTGGTCAGTGGTCAGTGGTCAGTGGTCAGACAAAATTGTCTCTCAATCGTACCGAATGTCAACCCGCCTCCCCATAGCCTCAATAGCCTCAATCTGCCAGACCGGCTAAGGTGAAACTGACCACTGTTCACTGACCACTGACCACTGTCGTGAGCGTCCCATTTCCCTTCCGCGTCCATTCGTTGTAGGATTTTCTCGGATGGGCTGGGGTTTTCCTCCCCGCTCCAAGAGGCACTGAAACCCCATGAATCAAGAGAACTCGAACTGCCGTTTCCGCCGCGCCAGCCGCTCCGTTAAGTCCAACGGCTTCACTTTGATGGAGCTGTTGATCGTTATCTCCATCATCCTGATCCTCATGCTCATGGCAATTCCCACCATGGGCAATATGAAGAAACATGCCAACGAGACCTCGGCGATCCAGTCGCTGCACGCGATCTCGATGGCCCAGATTCAGTACGAATCCACCTATCCGGCTAACGGCTACGCCTGTACGCTAGCGTCTTTGGGTGGCGATCCCACTTCGGGTGCACCCTCGCCCGCCGCCGCGCAAATGCTGCAAGGCGATCTAGCCTCGGGTTTCAAGTCCGGATATATCTTCACCATCGGCAACTGCACCAAGGTGTCAATCAACGGCCAGGACCGCATCACCGGCTACACGGTCACGGCGGTTCCACAGACTGTGGGCAAGAGCGGGGATCGCGGCTTTTGCAGCGATCAGTACGGCGGCGCTCCCAAGTACGACCCGGCAGGCGGTACCAACTGCACGCAGCTCCTGCAATGAGGGCTGACCCATCTCTCTGGCGCGGCAGCTTGATATTGGCCGCCGCGCTGCTCACAACCTGCCTCTACGCTCAACAGGCGTCAGAGCTCGGGGAAGCTCTCCCTGCGCACATCCTAGCGCAGCGCATCGACCGCCATTACAACCAGTTGCACTCGCTCAAGGCAGGCTTCTCCGAAAGTTATGAGGGTCTGGGCATCCGGCGCGCCGAAAGCGGGACGCTCCTGCTGCTGAAGCCCGGCCGCATGAGGTGGGACTACAATTCGCCGGCCGGAAAGCTCTTCCTGCTCGACGGCAAGTACGCCTGGTTCTACTCCCGCGGCGACTCGCAGGTCCAGCGCATACCCGCCAAAGAACTGGACGATTTGCGTTCGCCGCTGCGATTTCTGCTCGGCCACACCGAAATCGAAAAAGAATTGAACAACCTGACACTGGCGTCGGCCGCCGAAGGCCGCCTCGCGCTCTCCGGCCAGCCCAAGGGCCTGGAGAAGCGCGTCAGCCGCCTCACGCTCACCGTGACCGGCGACGGGGTCATTACCGGCATCGAGATCGAAGAGGTGGACGGCGCTCTGACCCGCTTCACCTTCACCGGCGAACAGCTCAACGCGCCAGTCACGGCCGACACGTTTCACTTCACTCCGCCGTCGGGCGTGCCTGTCGTGGACGCACTGCCTCCGGTATAGTCAGCGATTCGGCAAGTCAGGCGGGGCTGCCAGATTGATTCGCTCTCGGGCTCTTTAAGACCTTATTGTTGTCTGGAATTATGTTGAAAAACTCCCCACCTAGATTAGAAAATATCGAATGGTAACCATTCGATCTGAGTCCATTACTATTCGAGTCGCGAACACGGCTGATGCTTATGACATCAGCCGTGTCATCTTGGACTCTCTCTATTTTGCAAACGCTGTAGACTAGTCTCCCGAGATTATCAGCAGGGTTGCTAAGAAATTCTCCCCCGCTTGCGTCGAAAACTTGATTGCGAAACGGCGAGTCTTGGTCGCCCTAATGAACGCTCGGATTGTTGGCACGGCGAGCCTTGATGGTGACGTCATTCAAACAGTTTTCGTTGCTCCGGATGCTCAGCGTCGAGGGGTTGGCAGGAGCCTTATATGCGAAATCGACCGCATTGCTCGCGATATCGGGCTCAATATGCTAACCGTTCCCTCTTCCATCACTGCCGAGACGTTCTACGCAGAGCTAGGCTTTGTTGGCGTACGCGACAACTATGACGGCGAGGAGCGAACAATTATCATGGAGCGTTGGCTTTGAATAGCTTGGCCCCATAGCACCTGATCATTCGTTGACACAGTGGAACGACTCCGGCTCAAACTGTGCCGCAGTGCTGACAATCGATTTGGCTGGATCGCTGATTCGCTATTCGTTACTCGTACCTCAGTGCCTCGATGGGGTCCAGATTGGCGGCGCGCAGTGCGGGAATCATGCCGCTGACCAGGCCGGTGACGATCAGGATTCCGGTCGCCACAATCACCGAAGACGGCGAAATCAACAGGCGGATGTCCGCAGCTTCGGCGTTTTTGGCCAATGCGCTATAAAAGGTGATCCGCCCCACCATCAGCGAGACCAGATAGGCCAGAGCGATGCCTGCTACGCCTCCTACGCTGGTGATGGCCAGGGCCTCGGCCAGAAACTGGGTAAGAATGTGCCACCGCCGTGCGCCCAGAGCCTTTTCCACGCCGATCTCACGGGTACGCTGCTGCACGGCAACCAGCATGATGTTCATCAGGCCGATACCCGCAATACCCAGGGTCAACGCGCCCACCAGCGACAGCAGCACCTGGAGCGCAATGGTTAGAATGCTGAACTGGTGCAATTGAGTCATCAGGTTGGCCACGTGAACCGCCTCGTGATCCGAGGGACGGAAGTGATGGGCTGCGCCCAAAGTCTCGCGCAGTATTTTCTCGTCCTGCTCGTAGTCGCCGTGGTAGCTGAACCAGACTCCGTCGATGTACATCGTGTCCTTCAGATCGCTCATGGTGTTGAAAGGCACGTAGATCTGCCGGTTGATGTCACTTTCGTCGCCCTCCTGCATCTTGGGGTGAAGCACGCCGACAATCGTGAAGAGCACGCCATTGAGACGGAGCGTCTCACCCAGCGCCCACCCTCCCGAGAAGAGCTTGGTCTTGGCCTCGGAGCCAATGACGCAGACGTGCGCCCGCTGCTGGTCTTCGGCACCGTTGAAGAAGCGCCCCTGATCGACGTCCAGTTTCAGAATGTCGGCATAGGCAGGGCGAACGCCGTTCACCCCCCATGTGTAAGTGTGCAGATCGTTCTGTACGATGGCATCCTTGTAGGCGAAAGGCGAGATATGCGTGATGCCGGGAACGGCGTTTTCGACGCGATCCACATCGTCCAGGGTAAATCGGATGCGAACGCCGGCTTTGTCTCCCCCAGCCTGCTCTGTCGTCTTGCCGGGGAAGTAGCCGATGGTGTTGGTGCCCCATTCAGCGAAGATGGCCTGGATGGCATGACTGAAGCCCGCGCCGTAGGCCAGCAGCAACACCACGGTGGCAATACCCCACGCCATGCCAACCATCGTGATGGCAGTGCGGCGGCGGTTGTAAACCATCGCCTCCCACGCCTGGCCGAGAATGTCTTTGAGCATGAGTGCTTCCTCCCAGCGATCAGTGAAGAAGTGAAAAAGTGAAAAAAGCGAGTGAACCGTCAGCTCTCCTTCACTCCTTCACTCGTTCACTGTCTTCTTCACTTTTTCACTCTCCTTTTCACTCTCTCCGCAGCGCCTCGATGGGGTCCATCGCCGCTGCCTTGCTGGCCGGATAGAGGCCGGCAGCGACGCCACATATTACCAGCGATCCAACGGCCAGCGCCGCCGACCACGGCACCAGCCGCGGCGGATCCCAACCTGGCATCTTGTCGGTCAACACCTGTTGCAAGACCCACATGAATGCAGCTGAAAGCCCTACGCCAATGATCCCGCTGATGCCGGTCAATAGCAGGCCCTCCCAAAAAAACTGGGTCATAATGCTTCGCTTGGTGGCTCCGATTGCCTTCAAGACGCCGATCTCCCGCGTCCGCTCGGTCACCGAAACCAGCATGATGTTGATGATGCCCACCGCTCCCAGTCCCAGCGTCACAATACCTACTCCACCAAGGAAGACATCCATCGCGTCGAAGATGGCGCCTATCATTTTCTCTTCCTTCACGGTGTCCCACTCGTCGAAAGCGTCCGTCAGGCTGGGATCGAAGCCATGGTTCTCTGCAATCACCCGATGCACTGCGGCCACGGCGGCCGTAGCCTCGCCTTTGGTGGCCGGCTGGTATTGCAGCGAGAACAGCGCATCGCGGGCAATGTTCTCGCCCTTCAAGGGGTAAAGTTCCAACATGGTAGTAACGGGGAGGTAGATCTTCTGATCGTCCCAGGTGTTATTCCCGCGGCCGATCTTCTCAACCTGCCCGATGACGGTAAACGCGGTGCCGTTGATGGTCACGGTCTCGCCCAGTAGCGGGTGGCCGGGAAAAAGCAGTTGGGCTACCTTTTGCCCCAGAACGATGACACGGCGGTTCTCATGCATGTCGGTGTCGTCGATAAACCGGCCCTGAGCCATGGGGATGTATCGCACCGCCGTGCAGTTCGGTTCTACCCCGGTTACGTGGCCGGAGGTGTTGCTCCATTGGCTCACTTCATACATATCCGAGCGTTGGAGCTCGGCGGTCACGCTGCGCAACTCCGGCAGCCGTCGCATCGACTCCTCGTCGCGCAGCGTAAGCTGGTAGGGACGCATTCCGGTGTGCTGGTTGGCAAGCGCCGGAATGGTTCCGTTGAACATGAGCACCAGATCGTTGCCCAGCGAGGCAAAGTTCTTGTGCTGGCCGCTGCGAAAGCCCTCGCCGAGGCCAACCAGAACCAACAGGGAACCAACGCCCCAGGCAATCCCGAACATCGTCAGGAAGCTGCGCAGCTTGTTGGCCATGATGGCTTTGTAGACCTGGCCGAGTGTGTCGGAGAAGTTCTGCATAATCGTTGGACGCCGAGGGAGGGCGCTCGGTGAGTGATACGCGGCGGAAGGGGATTCGGTTCCCAGCAGCGTCAAAGAGCGGCAAACGGGGAAATTACATTGGAGCAACCGTCTTCTAGAGATGAATGTGTGCAATACAAGGTAAGCTGGTCCATGAAGGAGTCAGATGCCGATGGCGCGTTTTCAGTCCTTTTGGCTTGGCGACTCCCTCCCGCCGTGCCAGTGTCTCTGTATGAAATCGTTCATAGACAACGGCCATAAATACGATCTCTATAGCTATGACACCCCGGTCGTGCCGCAAGGGATTCGTGTGCTGGACGCCAATGAAATTCTTCCCCAGAGCGAGGTCTTTTATTACCGGCACGCTGATGGAAGGGGCAGCGTTGCCGGTTTTGCGAACCTATTCCGCTACCGGCTTCTTCTGCTTCGCGGGGGCTGGTGGGTCGATACAGATGTCGTTTGCCTTTCTTCCCAAGTTCCACAAGGCGAGATATATCTCGAGCGCGAAGAAGAGGAGATCATCGGGAATGCGGTTTTGAAGTTTCCCAGGGGACATGCTCTCGTCAAGGCGCTTTACGAATGCAGTTGCAAGGCGGGCAAAGACATTCGCTGGGGAGAGACTGGACCGCAGCTTACCTCGGATCTCACAAAGCAGATGGGCCTGTGGGATCAGGCACGGTTGCGAGAGCACGCCTTTTCAATTAACTGGCGTGATGCTTTCTTGCTGGTTACGAAATCAGGCCGCCAGGCCACTCAGGAAAGAACGAGATCGGCCTCATTCCTGCATCTTTGGAACGAGGTCTTCCGGCGCGATGCCTCCATTGCACTGCACAATCCCCCCAACGGGTCGTTTCTAGCCGATCTATACATCAAACACGGCGTGCAAAGGCGCTTCCCTGCTGCTCTGTTCATCAATTACAAGCTAGCAAAGTGGCAGAACAAGACCAGATCCTTCGTAAGCAGAGCTTCAGAGCGCATCCTGCGTCTTGCAGGAATCCGCAAATTGCCCTAGTTCCCGGCCTCGTTCGCCGGCGCCATCAGCAGCGGTTCCGAGAGGCTGAAGATCAGCACCGTCCCCGGCTCAAGCGTGGCCTGCGGATGACTCATGAGCAAGTGAGCGGTGATTGCTCCGGCTCCAATCAGGCTGCCGGTCAAAGCGCCCACAGGGCCAGCCACCAGGGCGCCGGCAATCGCGCCACCGCCAACGGCCCCGCCGTATTCGATGCCGTCGCGCTTCAGCCGCGAGGCAGGCATGATCGCTCCTTCACCACCCATGCGCGTCCGCGAACCTGGCGCCCCGGTCACACCCGCGTGCAGCAAATAGCGCGAACCATTGGGTAGAATCACCGTCTCAGGGCTCAAGCGCAGGGAGCCGCGACCGCCCAGACGGCCACTGGAAACCTCGGCCACCCGGCCGTCGATCTCCGCTCCGGCTGGAATCAGCACCTGGCCGCCCTGCAAAACATCGCTCGCCACAGTGCTCCGAAAGGCCTCATCCTTCTCGCTGCTTGTGGTCGAAAGCCGATCCAGCAGCTTGACGCGAATGGTGGCGCCCTCACCAAGCTCGCCAGGGCGCAACGGCTGCGGATGGACGAAATCGCCGTCGGGATCGGCAACAGTGCCGCGGGTGGTTAGTGCGGGCGGCTCCTGCGTGGGAGTGCCCTGTTCCACCTGAACGATGCCTCCGTCGGGATCGGAGGTTTTCGCGGCTTGATTCGCCACCGAAGTCTGCGGTTGGGCTGGCTCTTGCGCTTGCGGCTCAACTGGTACGTCCGGACGCCCGGCCGGCGGCTTGGCCTGAGGAGGATCTGTCGCAATGATCGTATCGTCCGGCGGAGGCGTCGAGGTTCCCTGGTAGGGACTCGACTGGCTTCGATCCTGCGCTCCCAGCACGGAAGCGGCTATCAAAAATAGCGCGAACAAGAGTATGGGCCTGTTCATCCAAGTCTCCTCTTTTTCCAATACGCGTGCAGAACTCACTTTGCTGCTTCAAACCCTGCCATGCGCAAACAGTTGCGTGCAGCCTGTCTCTATCCGAAAACTCGTCCAAGGCTAGCCTATCCCACCTCTGCGTCCGATGGCCTGTTGCGAAGCCGCATCAGTGCCTTGGACGCTAAGAATCAATAAAGGCAACCCGTTCCCCTCCACTTCCCATCTTGGCAACGGGTTGGCGCTGTGACCACCGTTACACCAACTGGTGCAGCCCGGTTTGTTAGAATCCTTGCGAGACTTGAACCTCCCTTTTTAAGCGTTGGACGGAGAGGAATCGCGAACGTGCAGGAGCTTCTGAACACCATTCAAAGCGCCGCCGGAGAGACTCTTGCCGTGGATCGCCGTCCGCAACTGAATGCCCGGCTACAGCACCGCATCATGAGGACCGATATGACTGAGATTGTTGCCATCCGTGCCCGCGAAGTTCTCGACTCGCGCGGCAATCCGACCGTAGAAGCGGACGTAATCCTGGAAAGCGGCGCTCTGGGCCGCGCCATCGTGCCCTCGGGCGCTTCCACAGGCGAGCATGAGGCCGTGGAACTGCGTGACGGCGACAAGAGCCACTACCTGGGCAAGGGCGTGCTGCAGGCCGTGGCCAACGTGGAAAGCGTGATCGCTCCTGAGCTGGAAGGCATGGACGCCTCAAACCAGCGTCTGCTCGACCAGACCATGATCGCCCTCGACGGCACGCCGAACAAGGGTAAGCTGGGCGCTAACGCCATTCTCGCCGTCTCGATGGCCGCCAGCCGCGCCGTGGCTCAGACGCTCGAGGTTCCCCTCTACCGCTATCTGGGCGGCATCAATGCCAGCATCCTGCCCACTCCGATGCTCAACGTTCTCAACGGCGGCGCTCACGCCGACAGCAATGTGGATTTCCAGGAGTTCATGATCATGCCTGTCGGCGCGGAGCGCTTCTCTGAGGCGCTGCGCTGGGCCGCCGAGACCTTCCACACCCTCAAGGGCGTGCTCAAGAAGAAGGGCTACAACACCGCCGTTGGCGATGAGGGCGGCTTTGCTCCGTCTCTCAAGTCGAACGACGAAGCGATCGAACTCATCCTCGAAGCCATCTCCGCGGCCGGCTACAAGCCCGGCGAACAGATCGCCATTGCCCTCGATCCGGCGTCGAGCGAGTTCTACGACAAGGAAAAGAAGAAGTACGTCTTCAAGAAGAGCGACAAGCGCGAGCTCTCCAGCGAAGAGATGGTGGCCTTCTACGACAACTGGACCCGCCAGTATCCGATCGTCTCGCTCGAAGACGGCCTGGCCGAGGACGACTGGGCCGGCTGGAAGATTCTCACCGACAAGCTGGGCAGCCGCATTCAGTTGGTCGGCGACGACATCTTCGTCACCAATGTGCAACGCCTACAGCGTGGAATCGAAGAGGGCGTAGGTAACTCGATCCTGATCAAGGTCAACCAAATTGGGACGATTACCGAGACTCTTGAAGCCATCGACCTGGGCCGCCGTTACGGCTACACTTCGGTGATTTCTCACCGCTCGGGCGAGACCGAGGACACCTTCATCGCGGATCTCGCCGTCGCCACGGGCGCGGGCCAGATCAAGACCGGCTCGGTCAGCCGCACCGACCGCATCGCCAAGTACAACCAGTTGCTCCGCATCGAAGAAGAACTCGGCGGCGGCGCAACCTATCTCGGCCTCGAAAGCCTCAACTACAACGACTGACCATCTGCGGTGGGGCAGTCGACTTCGCCATGAACCAAGGGAGGGGGCTTCGGCTCCCTCCTTTTGATGTTTCTTCAGGCCGTCGTTTAACCCTTAATCTGTCACCCTGAGCGGGTGATACGGACTCTGTACTTGATTGTTTCAAAATAAGGTGTTCATTTTCTGTTGTGCAGGAGTTTTGTAGAAGATTTCTGTATTCATAACCAATTTGGCCGCTGACACGGGTCAGTTGGGCCTTGCCCATGTGATCGGCCTTCGGAAACAGTTCGTGTATTAGGCTTCTGCCCGCGAGGGACTAAAGAGGAAGAGAAAATTCAGTGTGGTGCATATCACTGGTCTATTGAAGCAAACACAGACGGCTGGCCGAAAGTGGATTCTTCGCCTCACTGAAAATCGGCCCACTCAGAACCTCTTGAGTATCTCCAGAATACCGTAAGTCTATGATAAATAATCGAAATTTAGCGTAATGTCGGATATCCACGAGTGCAAGGCGGAATCGCCAACTGTGCAGGCTTGCTGCGTCATTCAAAGATAGAGACGACTCTTGCTCTGTACACGGAGGAAGGCTCGAACGAGACGCGCGCAGCGCAGGGATCGTTCTCGAGCACAATGGGAATGCGCTCCAGTGCGGTGCAATAGTACGTGGGCTGGATTGTGGGTTGTCACTATTGTTGCCATCATTCCTTAAGCCGTTTGGAATGAATGGCGGGGACGACGGGGCTCGAACCCGCGACCTCTGCCGTGACA